>CAIPEB010000601.1 GCA_903863885.1 uncultured Planctomycetaceae bacterium
CGGGACGCTGAGCGCATCGGGGCCAAGCCGGTCCGGCCCCAGTTCGTCAGCGAATTCCGATTCCGCGAGCAGCCGCGCCGTGCTCAATCCGCGACGATCCCAGATCAGCAATTGCAGATCGGGGCTTCCGTCGAATTCCATCCTCAGCCGCAGGTGCGATTGGTCCGGAGGATCTGCCAGCAGCACCAGTCCCGTCATGCGGGGCTCGTAGACCCATCGGTCGCCGGAGTCGAGCAACAGGACGACACGTTTGCCTGCTCGCTCGACCGAGTCGACTCGGCGGCCGACCAACCGCCGGCTCATGGCATCGATGCGGGGCCGTACGACGATCGGCCGATGCGGGCACGGTGCCCGGCTGAAACGGGCGATCGTCCGCCCGACAACGGCGGCAACCCCCCGGCGCATGGTCTCGACTTCCGGCAATTCAGGCATGGCGCACCTCAGGCACTGCTTGAGCACGGAGCAGCTTCAACTGGACGTTCACCAGTATAGGGAATTCCGTTCACGCAGCGCGTGCCGCGACCGCCGGACAAGTCCGCGCGGCGGCAGAGAACCACCCCTTAAAAAACAGCATTTCGGGGCTCGTGCCGGACGCGACGACACCCTATCGCATCCCGCCGAGTCTGGCTAACATGGAACCCATGAATCCCGGACAAACACACTCAGTCAATCTGGACTTGGACCGCGCCCGGCGCTGCGGTTTTCCCGAGGTCGTATACGGCGAGGGAAAAACCGTGACGACGCTGGCGGACATCTTTCGACACTTGCTGAAGGACCGCATCAGCGTTCTGGCCACGCGCGTGAGCATCGAGAAGGCGCATCAGCTGCTGGAGCGATTTCCGGACGGAACGTACAACGAACAGGCCCGCACATTTCGGATACGCGTGAAAGCCGATACCGCGGATCAGCCCCCGGAAGAGTGCCGAGTGGCGGTGATCAGTGCCGGCACGAGCGATCTGCCGGTCGCCGAGGAAGCACGCGAGACGCTGGACTGGATGGGCGTCGACGTCACGATGATCCACGACGTGGGAGTGGCCGGTCCTCATCGTCTGCCGGCCCACCTGGATAAATTGCGGGACGTCAACGCTGTCGTGGTCGTAGCCGGCATGGAAGGTGCCCTTCCGAGCGTTGTGGGCGGGTATGTGGACTGCCCCGTCATTGCGGTGCCGACGAGCGTCGGTTACGGCGCGAATTTCGGCGGAATTTCGGCTCTCCTGAGCATGCTGAACAGTTGTGCTGCAAACGTGACGGTGGTCAATATCGACGCGGGATTCAAGGGCGGCTACGTCGCCGGCCTGATTGCAACTCAGGCCCGCCGGCGGAAAGACGACAGTCGAACGAAACCTCGCGTCGATTGAGTTGCCGAGGTGTGGCGATGAGCGATTCCTCCAACGCGGACGTGCAGCGTCTGCCTCTCCTGCCGAGACGGGCCCTGGACAGCCACAAGGGAGACTTCGGGACCGCGCTGCTGGTCGGGGGTTCGCGCGGTATGGCCGGCGCCATCGCGCTGGCGGGAATGGCCGCGTTGCGCAGCGGAGCCGGTCGAGTGCGATTGGCCGTGCCGGATCCGTGCCTGGATACGGTGGCGGGTTTCGATCCGGCCTACATGACGCTGCCGCTGCCCGCCGATGAAGCCGGGCGGTTCTCGGTCGCAGCCCGCCAGGGCATCTCCGAGGCGGCCGAAGCGGCAACCGCCCTGGGATGCGGGCCGGGACTCGGCCGCTCTCAGCCGTTGTCGGCACTGGTGAACTGGGTTTACCAGGTGCTGCCCAGGCCGGTCGTGCTGGACGCCGACGCGTTGTTCGCTCTGGCAGCCAACTCGCAGGCGCTGACCGAACCCGGTGGTCCGCGGATCCTGACGCCTCATCCGGGCGAATTCCGGCGTTTTCTTCCCGAGGGCCGCTGGCCGCGAGGGGACATGGAGGAGGTGGCTATCAAGAAAGCCGCCAAGTGGAAGGCAATCGTGGTGCTGAAAGGGCACCGCACCTTGATCACGGACGGCCGCGAATCCTACCACAACGACACCGGCAATCCCGGCATGGCCACAGGCGGCACCGGCGATGTGCTGACGGGCGTCATCACCGCGCTGCTGGGTCAGGATCTGTCTCCGCTCGACGCAACTCGCCTGGGCGTCTGGGTCCACGGACGGGCCGGTGATCTCGCCGCGGAAGAACTGGGCGAAATTTCGCTGACCGCGACGGACCTGATTCGATTTCTGCCGTTCGCGTTCCAGCAATTGGCCGCGTTGCGCGCGAAAGAATAACATCGAACCGATCGCGGCACGTGGTCCCTGGGAGGAGTCTGTCGCGAATTGAAGGCTGACGTGATGGAAGAGCAGAACAACGTCGAGGTCGTGCGGGAAATCGCGGATTTTCCTGCGCGTCTGCGTGGCGGCGCAATTGCCATCGGGAACTTCGACGGCGTACATCTCGGACACCAGCGGCTCATCCAGCGATTGAAACACAGGGCTGACAGCGTCGGCGGCCCCGCACTGGTCTTTACGTTCGAGCCCCACCCCGTCCGCCTGCTCCGCCCGGAAGCCGCTCCCCCGCCTCTGACGTGGACCGACCGCAAGACCGCGCTGCTGGCCGAATACGGCGTGGATGCCATTATCGCCTACCGCACGGATGAAGAACTCCTTGCCCTGGGAGCGCGCGAGTTCTTTGACCAGGTCATCTGTCGGGCACTTGGAGCCAAGGCCCTGGTCGAAGGACCGAACTTCTTTTTCGGGCGCAATCGCGAGGGAAACGTCGCGCTGCTGCAGCAGTTCTGCCGGCAGGAACAGATCTCGCTCGAAATCGTCGAGCCGCTGACGATCGGCACCGAGTACGTTTCGAGCAGCCGCGTGCGAGATCTGATCCGGCAGGGCGATGTTGCCGCCGCCGATGAATTGCTGACGCGTCCCTACCGGATTCGCGGGATGGTGACTCACGGCGATTCGCGCGGAACCAAGATCGGATTTCCCACTGCGAATCTGGACGCGATCGACACCATCCTGCCCGCCGAGGGAATCTACGCGGGCCGAGGCATCGCCGACGGTGCGGTCTGGCCGGCCGCCATTCATATCGGGCCCATCCCGACATTCGGCCTGAAGACCGTTAAGGTCGAGATTCACCTCATCGGGTTCCACGGAATGCTCTACGGCAGCGTGCTCGAGGTCGATTTTCTGGCCCGCCTGCGCGAGATCAAACCGTTTCCGTCCGTCGACGCATTGAAACAGCAACTGGCCGCGGACGTTGCGGCTGCCGCGGATATCAACCGTAACTACCGAGGCTCCTGAGACCGTTATTTCCCCGCATGCGGAGAAAACGCAGTGGCGCAAGCCCGCCGCCTGTCGATCATGTGTGCAACGTGCGCGATGCGGGACTCCGCCGCTGCGAGCCCGGGCCATTGCGGGCACTGAACACTCATTCCAATGACTCGACAACGAGTCGCACCCGAACCCCCTGGAGTTGATGATGGCCATCTGTTGGGACGCACTTGCGGACATCGTGACCCGGCACCCGAGCTTCGTGCTGACCAGCCACATCCGCCCCGACTGCGACGCGCTGGGAAGCGAACTGGCGCTGGCGGAAGGGCTCGAGTCGCTGGGCAAGAAAGTGCTGATCGTCAACGGCCAGGCCACGCCTCCCAATCTCGCGTTTCTCGACAGGGATCGGCGCATCCGGGCAATCGGCGCCGACGTGCAACCGAGCGAACTCGCGGAATACGAGGTGCTGATCGTGCTCGACACCAGTGCCTGGGCGCAGCTCGGCCCGATGGCGGAAGTGGTGCGCAACTGGCACGGACGCAAACTGGTCATCGACCATCACGCCAGCTCCGATGACCTGGGAGCCGAACGGTTCCACGATACGTCGTCCGAAGCAACGGGCCGGCTGATCCTCGAAGCGTCGCAGACGCTGGGCATCAAGCTGACGCCATCCATCGCGAGTTCGCTGTACGCGGCCCTCGCGACCGACACCGGGTGGTTCCGCTTTTCTTCGGTCAGCGGCACCACATATCGGCACGCGGCGACGCTGGTGGAAGCCGGAGCCGTGCCGGCAGGCATATACAACGAACTCTATGAGCAGGACAACATGGGGCGCGTGCGCCTGCGCGGAGTGATTCTCTCGCGAATCGCCAGCGAACGGGACGGACAACTGGCGTATACCTTCGTGCACAAGGAAGATTTCGCCAAAGTGGGTGCTCTGCCCAGCGATACCGAGGACGTGATCAACACGGTGCTCACAATCGCCGGGACGCGGTTCGCCGTGATCTTCGTCGAGCAGACCGGCGGGGACTTCTTCAAGATCAGCTTCCGTAGCCGCTGCGAGCTGGATTGCAGCCGCATTGCCGAGCGTTTCGGAGGCGGCGGTCACCGCGCGGCAGCCGGCGCGTCGGTTTCAGGGACCTTTGAGGAGGTGAAGAATCGGGTGCTGGGCGTCGTGCGCGATGCGATGGACTTGCTGCAGTAGGCACGTGCAGGTCGGCCCCCGCCGGATAGAATCCTGCCCCCGCGAGAGCCGGTTCACGGGCCGCCGCATGCGCACACGCTGAAAGAACCGCCGGTGCGGCGCAATTCAGTCGTCGTTGCGCAGCTGTTCAGATAGCTGTTCAATCCGGGACTTGAGTTCGGCCAGCATGACGTGCACGTTCGCGGCGTTTGAGAAATGCGGCCGTCGTGATCGACGATCGGCCTGCCCATGAAGCTGCCGCATCTGCTCGTCGAGCTGCGCCATCACATCCCGCGCCGCACGCTCGCGATGGGCGTCGCTGAGCACGTAAGCCGCAAGGCTGAGCACCAGCCCCGCCTCGCCGGCCATGGCCAGCGGCATCTCGATCCGCCAGGGAAGAGTATCGCCGCACGCGGCTGACCATGCGGCCAGCGCGGCAGCCGCGAGAAACAGCAGCAGGCTCGCGGCCAGCGCCGCCCTAGAACCGATTCGCAGCAGTCTGCGCCACCCGCTGTTTTTGGCAACCGGCCGCTTTTCGACAGCCGGCACGGCCATTCCGGCCGGCCCGAAATCACTCTCTGACAGCATGCCCGCGTGCCGGGCGTGAATGCGCAGGTTCCGCGCAATCTGCTCGGCGGCGCGAAGGTCCTCGTCCAGGTCCCAGCATTGAAAGAAGGTCGGCGAGACGTTCCCCGGTTGCCTGACTTCACTTCGCGAACCGTCGCCGCGAATGCCGACGCGATTCGTGCGCGGGGTTTCAACGACCTTGTTGACCAGAGCAGCGGGTGTCTGCGGACTCGAAGAATCCACTCGATTCGAAGCCGCCGAGTGGCAGCGGGCGCAACGGATGGTTCCATCCTGCGGCGAGGCGATGCCAGGAACCTCCTGTTGGCACGCGCGACACCACATGCAGAGGCCCCCCCGAATGATCTACGCCCCGTCATTGCGCGTCGATATAGGCGCGCCCATCGACTGGTATCGGATACCGTGCCACCGGACTGCACGGATTCCGCGGAAATTACCTCCGCAGCGGCACCCGGATCGGCCGGCCACCTCTCCGCAGCGGTCAAATCACGGGGGAAGACTCGCCCATACTGGCCTGGCCGAGGATGCACCGCAGCGAAGTCATGGCGATCTCGCCGAAGGTGCGAGTCGCCACCTGCCACAACTGGTGGTTCATCAGCTCGACCGACACATAACCGTCGTAGCCAATCTGCCGCAGACGCTCAACCACGAGCGCCAGCGGCAGGTCGCCATCGCCGGGGAGAATACGGTGCGAGTCGGTGGCCAGCTCTCGCGGCATTTCCGACAGGTCGCACAGCTGGACGTGGAACAGATGCTCCGCGGCGAGGCAGCCGAGGTCTTCGTACTTGCTCGGCCCGACCGCGAAATGAAACGCGTCGAAGCAGATGCCGAGGGCCGGATGCCCGATTGCTTCGACCACCGCGACCGCCGTCTGCAGGTTGTTCAACAGCGGCGCTTTGGCTTGAAACTCGACCGCAATGCGGACTTGGCGCGAGGCGGCGAGTTCCGCGGCCTCGCCGAGCGATCGATGAAGCCGTTCAAAATCCGCTTCCGTCGCCGAGCCGGACGCGTCGGGCGCGACGACGAGCGTGGCGATTCCCAATTCGCGGCACAATTCCAGACGCCGCGCGAACAGGTCCCACGCCTCGTCGCGCAGCAGGCCGCTGCTCAAGAGCAGACCGCCTTGAAAACTCGCAACCGGCATCGCCATTCCGTTGCGTGCCATCAACTGCCGCACTTCATCCAGCGAATGATGCCGCAGGTATTCTTCGAGCTTGGTGAGCCAGATCTCCAAAGCCCGGCATTGTCCCGCAGCGTAGTCTTCGACCTGGCGGGCCAGCGGAGCGGGCAGCGAACAGACTTGCGCTATAGCCGGTTTCATGAGTCGATTTCACCCGCGGGCGTTGTCTCTGCTCCGTTCAGGGCGTCCACACACGGCAGAGCGATCCCCGCACGCCGGGAGCCAGATCCGACCAATGCTCCAGCGGCAGTTCGATCTGGGCGAGGGCCGCCGTCGGCATCGCAGGACGCCCGGGGCCCGTCAGGATATGGACCATATCCTCGATGCCCGGGTTGTGCCCGACGGCCAGCACGCAGTTCACTTCATCCGGCACCGAGCGCAGGATCCGCATCCAGACCCCGACGTCGGCAAGATACAGATCGGGTCTCAAGTCGATTCCGAGTTCGAAGCCACTGGCATCGATCGCCTTTTTTGCGGTCTTGCGCGCCCGCTTGGCGGTCGAGGAGAGCACGAGGTCGGGCCTGAGTTGTTCCTCGCGCAGAAACTCTCCGACCCGCGGCGCATCGATTTTGCCGCGGTCGTTCAGCGGCCGGTCGTGATCGGACTGATCGGAATTGTCCCAACTCGATTTGGCGTGCCGCAGCAGCAAGAGGGTCTTCATGGGAATCTCCGGCGAATGGCCGCCATCGCTCTAGGCTTCCGAGCCGGGCGCGCGATGCGGCTCGAACACGGTCGCATGCGACTGCTCGACATTTTCCATCGCGAAACAGGCCTCGCGATAAAGACGCTCCTGGCTCGACAGCGGCTTCTGGCGTGCCTCCGATTCGACCCGCACATACCGCCCGTCGGGAAGCAGCTTTCGCGCCTTGACCGTGTCGCGGAAGAAGACCTCCATCATGCTGATCAGCCGCCGGCGCGCGGCCGAGTCCTCGACCGGAACCAGCAGCTCGACGCGCCGGTCAAGGTTGCGGGGCATCCAGTCCGCGCTGGATATATAGACTCGATCGTCGCCGCCGTGCTGAAAATACATGATGCGGGCGTGTTCCAGAAAACGCCCGACGACGCTGACCACCGAGATGTTCTCGCTCATTCCCTTGACGCCCGGACGCAGGCAGCAGATTCCGCGCACGTTCAGGCGGATCGGCACGCCCGCATTGGAAGCTTCGTACAGCGCATCGATCAGCACCGGGTCGACCAGCGAATTGAGCTTGGCGATGATCTGCGCCTTCTCGCCCTGCTGTTTGCGTTTGGTTTCGCCTTCGATCAGTTCGAGAACCTGCTCGCGCAGCCCGATGGGCGCGGCAGCGATCTTGCGGAACTTCTGGGGCTGGGAGTAGCCCGTGATCGCGTTGAAGAAACTCGTGGCGTCCGCCCCCAGCTCGTCGTTGCAGGTCATGAAGCTGACATCGCTGTAGAGCCGGGCCGTGATTTCGTTGTAGTTCCCGGTGCCGAAGTGAACGTAGCGCTGAATGCCGTGCGCCTCGCGTCTGACGATCACACAGCACTTCGCGTGCGTCTTGAGTCCCTTGACGCCGTAGATCACCTGGACGTCCGACTGTTCGAGCTGCCTGGCCCACTCGATGTTCCGGGCCTCGTCAAAGCGGGCTTTCAGTTCCACGATGGCCGTGACGTATTTGCCGCGCTGGGCCGCGCGGGCCAGCGCCGCGACGATCGGGCTCTGACGGCTTGTCCGATACAGCGTCTGCTTGATGGCCAGCACGTCGGGGTCATCCGCCGCTTCTTCGATCAGCCGCACCACCGGGTCGAAACTCTCGTAGGGATGGCACAACAGGATGTCGCGCCGCGCGAGCACGTCGAACATGCTCGCCGTCGGATCGACCTCGGGATTGGGCTGGGGCGCCCAGGGCTTGTTGCGCAGCCGGTCGAAGCCCGGCAGGTCCGTCAACTGCATGAAGTTCGCCAGGGCGAGCGGTCCGGGCACCTTGAACACGTCCTCGTCCCTCACCTCGAGCGTCTTCTGCAGGAAGGAAAGCATCTCGGCGCTGACGCGGTCGGCGATCTCCAGCCGCACGCAGTCGCTGGTTTTGCGCGCGTCGAGCAGTTCCTGCATGTCGGTCAGCAGGTCCGCGGCCGTGTCGTCGCGAATGGCAATGTCCGCGTTCCTCGTAATCCGGAACGGCGTGCACTCGACGATCTTCTCGCCCGCAAAGAACCGGTCCGCAAAGCGAGCCACCAGGTCCTCGAGCGACATGTAGGCATAGCCGCTATCCGCGTGCAGCGTGAGGAACCGCCGGCCGAAATAGCCGAACGGAATCACGGCGAACCGCCACGGCGAGTCACCCGCTTCAGTTCCCGGCAGCCGCACGCAGACGTTGAGCTTCTGGTTGACCAGGAACGGAAAGTCCTCCGACGAACTGACGGCAATCGGCGTGAGGATCGGATAGATCTCGTTCTCGAAGATCTGTTCGGCCAGCACGGACTGCCGCTCGGTCATCTCCCACGACTGAACCCGATGAATGCCCTCCTTGGCCAGCCCCGGCTCGAGGGACTGGATCAGACACGAGTACTGGTCGGACGTCATCTGATGCGTCCGCTGGCTGATCGCCGCGAGTTGCTGGACGGGATCCAGGCCGGACGGGTCGCGTTTGGTCACGCCCCGGTTCCGCAGTATCTGCAGGCCGCCGACGCGGACCATGAAGAACTCGTCGAGGTTCGACCCCGTGATCGCCAGGAACTTCAGGCGTTCCAGCAGCGGATTCGTGCCGTCGGTGGCCTCGTCCAGCACGCGCTGATTGAATTCGAGCCAGCTCAGCTCGCGGTTGAAGTACCGAAAGAGTTTCTTCTTCTTGTTCATTCGGCTGGGATTTCCGGCAGGCGGACGGCTCGGCGAAGGCCGTCACAGTGTTTCGTCTCGTCGCGTGCGCAACAGTACGGGTACGCCGAACGTTTCCTCGAACAGCGAACCGTTCTGGCGGATAGCCAGCTGTTCGAGCGAGAGATCCTTGACCGTCGGCACCGTGATCACAAAGCGGCCCGGTTCGCGATTGCAGGTGAAGTCCGCGATCCGCTGGCTGCGGCTGTCGTCCAATGCCACTGCGACGCGCAGCATCGCGGCCATCTTCGCCACGGCGACGCGCTCGTCGCGGCTGAGCGTTGCATACCCTTCGTGGCTCGGCTGCGGCGAAGCCCTTCGGTAATAGCGGGCGACCAGCGCCGCCAGCAGCACGTCGCGACGGCTGAGCCCGAACATCTCGCTGTTCTTGATCAGGTACAGCGAATGCTTGTGATGGCTCTGCTGACTTACGTAATAACCGATCTCGTGCAGCAGCGCGGCGACGTACAGGATGATCTCGTGACGGTGATCCAGCTGGTGTTCATCCCGGATCGCCTGAAACATCCGACGCGAAAGATCGGCCACGTGCCTCGCGTGAGGTTCGTCGAAATGATATCTCCGCCCAAGGTCGAGCGCCGAACGAATGATCTGGTTGCTGAACTGCTCGGTCCAGATCGCCTTGGCGGCCATCTCGTTCAATAGACCGTCGCGCAGATTGATATTGGCTACCAGCACGGTGTCGAGACCGTACGTGCGCGCCAGCTGCATGTAGGTCAACAGCGCCGGCCCCGCCGTTTCCGCCTCGGCGAAACTGAGGTGGTAATTCCGCACGATCGCGTCGTCGGACATGCTCAGCAGCTTGTCGGTCAGCCGCTCGAGTTGGACAAGCGAGATGCGAGACAGCTGATTCGGGTTCCAGTCGGTGACCAGACGCGAAGCGGCAAACCGCACGTCGCCGCCCATCGCGAGAATCTCGACCTTGCCGGTTTGCGGAACGTTCTCCGTGACCTGCTTGATAGCCCGCTCGATCTGGTTCTCCATCATCTCGCGGACCTTGAGCGTGGGAGTGCGGTAGGCCTCCAGCGTTTCACGCAACCGCAGCGAGCCAAGCCGCAGCGCATTGGCATAGACCACGTCGCCGCCGCGCACGACGAGCAGTTCCGTGCTGCCTCCGCCGACCTCCACGATCAGCGTGCGAACGGTGGAGAGCGAGGGGGAAGCCTGCAGCAGCGGCTGGACGCCAAGGTACGTGACCCGGTTGACCTCGGCCTCGTCGATCGGCTCGACCCGAAACCCGGTCGCGATGTAGATCCGGTCGATGAACGCCAGCCGGTTGCGGGCTTCCCGCACCGCGCTCGTGGCCACCACGCGGATCTGTTCGGGGCTGGAAATGCCGTATTCGGCCAGCACCTGGCGGTACCGCCGCAGGACCCGCACGCACTCCTCGATCGTGCTCTTGCGGATGAACCCCGCGGTAAAGGTGTCCTTGCCAAGCCGCACGGCCTGCGAAAGGCTCTCGAGTTTCCGCACTCCGCCGGACGTGTTGATTTCCGCGATCGCCATGCGCACCGAGGTCGTGCCGATATCCACCACGGCGACAGGCTTGCTGCTGCGAGCGGGCGTCAGACTGTCAACTCCGGGCGCGGGCATATTAGCGAACAATCAAATGGATTTCAGACTGACAGAACGGGCGGACAACCAATGTGGACCGTTCACACTTTGGACGCGGCAAGGTTGGTCACGGTCTTGCGGGCCCAGGCCGCCGCTCCCATCACGGCCGCCTCGTCTCCCAGCTTCGCCACGACAATGCGGAAGGAATCGACGAAGGATGACATGACTCGCTCGTTGGCCGCCTCGCGCACGCACTGCACGAACAAATCGGGCATTTCCTCCACAAGCCCCCCTCCCAGCACAACAACGTCGGGAGCCAGCAGCAACACGGCATTGGCCACCCCGACGCCGAGCAATCGCGCGGCGCGGCGCACAATGTCCTCGATCACCGTATCGCCGGCATTGATGGCCTTGGCCAGCGCGCCGCTGCGGATCTTCGACAGATCCGTGCCCGCCTCGGCCAGCAGGTGCGGAGCCTCGCCGCGAAAAGCCGCAATGGCCGCCTCCGCCGCGATCGCCAAACGGCTCGACTCCGTCTCGAGACAACCGCGGCGACCGCAGCCGCAAAGCCGACCGTTGTCGCGCACCTGGATGTGCCCGATCTCCAGCGCGGAGATTCCCTTGCCGTGGATGATCTCTCCCGCATAGACGCAGCCGCCGCCAATGCCGGTTCCGGGGAACACTCCCAGCGCCGTGCGGGCCGATCTGGCCGCGCCAAAGCAATACTCGCCGTAAATCCCGGCGTCCACGTCGTTCAGCACGGTAACCGGGCGGCCGAATTTGCTCTCCAGCAACTCGGCCAGCGGCACGTTCTTCCACCCGAGGTTCACCGCCTCATGCACGATGCCCTTGTCCTCATCCACCGGCCCCGGCACTCCCACGCCGATGCCGTTCAGTTTTCCAACCTCGATGCCCGCGTCGGTAACCGCGTCGTGGATCACGGAAAGCATGCGGGTCAGCACCGAATCGGCACCTTCGTGCCCCTTCGTCTTGCGGCGACGCTGGCCGACGATCTTGAACTTGGAGTCGAACACGACCGCGTACATCTTCGACGCGCCCAGGTCAAACCCCAGCCAGTATTCCGATTTGACTTCTTGAGTCATGCGACCACCCGCAGTATACAACTTGGCTTTCTTCATCTTCCTCGCCCCCGCCAGACCAATAGTCTGATCCGCGCGATTGCTTCCACGAGATTCCGCCGATACCCGGCATGGATCCCCGCTGCGCCATCCCAAACGGCTCGCATCAGGATTTGGGCGACTCAGTCTCGCCTTGCTTGGGAAAAGGATACGCCTCGAAAAGCTCCAGCACATTGTAACTGCTTGCGCCCGCCGTGCCACGGCCTCGGCAGAAAGGTCTTCGCGCGGGCGTAGAAGGCGGATACCGGATGCCGGATGGAGGTTGCCTGCCTTCCTCCAGACTCCAGACTCCAGACTCCGGACTCCAGACTCCGGACTCCAGACTCCGGACTCCGGACACCAGACTCCAAACCAACAAAGACGGGCGCTGACACCAGGTGCCGCGCCCGTCTACGGAAAGACCTATTGGGAGTACTATGGCAGTCTGCCGGGCCACCCGCCGTGTTGCGGCCCCAACCGCCGATCAAGCGCTCTTGGTCTTGGGTTCGGGAAGCTTGAACAGCTTGTTTCGTCCCTCGACCACGTCTTCCGTGACTGAGAACGAACTGCCTTCGGGTTGGTCGGGCAGGTCAAACATCACGTCGAGCATGACGTGTTCCACGATCGAACGCAGGCCTCGCGCACCGGTTCCCCGCTGCATCGCGCGGCGGGCAATCGCACCGAGCGCTTCGCTGGTGAAGGTCAGCTCGCAGTTTTCCATTTCAAACAGCGTCTGATACTGCCGGACCAGAGCGTTCTTGGGCTCGGTCAGGCAGCGGATCAGCGTCGAGTCGTCCAGCGGATCCAGCGTGGAAATCACGGGAAGCCGGCCGACGAATTCGGGGATCATTCCGAATTCGAGCACATCGTCGGTCGTAACCTGCGGCAGCAATTCCGCCAGGTCGCTCTCGCTCTTGTAGCCGAGCGGCTGGCCGAACCCGAGACTGCGACGGCCCAGTCGCCTGCGAATAATGTCTTCGAGGCCGACAAATGTCCCACCGCAGATGAACAGGATGTTTGTGGTGTCCATCTGGATGTACTGCTGCTCGGGATGCTTCCGTCCGCCCTGCGGCGGCACGTTGGCAACCGTACCCTCGAGCATTTTGAGCAGGGCCTGCTGAACACCCTCGCCCGACACGTCGCGCGTGATCGAGACGTTGTGGCTGGTCTTGCCGATCTTGTCCACTTCGTCGATGTACAACACCCCGCGCTGAGCGGCTTCAATATCAAAGTCCGCCGCATGCAGCAGCTTCAGCAGCAGGTTCTCCACGTCTTCGCCAACATATCCGGCTTCGGTCAACGTGGTTGCGTCGCCAATCGCAAAGGGTACGTTCAACACGCGGGCCAGCGTTCTCGCAAGCAGCGTCTTGCCCGACCCGGTCGGGCCGATCAGAAGGATGTTCGACTTCTCGATATCGACGTCGGAACCCTGCCAGCCCATCGAAAGCCGCTTGTAGTGGTTGTGGACCGCTACCGCCAGGACCTTCTTCGCAGCCCCCTGCCCGATCACATACTGATCAAGCTGCTTGACAATGTCACGGGGCGTGGGAATCTCCCTGAACAACTGCTTGCCGTTGCCTCGGCGACGCTGTTCCTGCTCAAGGATCGACTGACAAAGATCAATACACTCGCCGCAGATGTAGACGTCACCGGGCCCCTCGACCAACGGCCCGACGTCCCGGTAACTCTTGCGACAAAACGAACAGAAGGCGTTCTTCTTGGTGGTTCCACCTCGACGACCGCCATTTGTCTCCTTACCACCTGGCATAGGCTGGACTCTCCTTCTGGACTCCCGCAGAACCGCCCGTCGATTGAAACAGTCCCAGCGGAAAACTCTCCTAGGTGTCTTGCTCGCGTCGAACCAATTGGTCCCCGCTTCGATCGGGAATCCTTTCCGCGTGCGTCGAGCTGTCAGGCATGCATTCCATCAGGGGCGCCGCCGGCCCCTCAGACCGGTTGGGTTGAATCCGCATCACACTCGGAACGGTCGTTATCCCGCAATAAGCGTCAAATCCAGGGAAAACGCGACTAGTCCTTCCGTTCCGTACTCTTCAACTCCCGTTGGAGTCTTACACCCAGCACGTTCTTTATAGTTCGGAATTCCGCGTCGTTGATGTCACCCTGGTGGTGCAGTTCTCGAAAGTTCGTGAGTAATTCGTTTGCGGTTGCGCCGGTGTTATCGGTGCGACCCCGAAATTTTCCCGCAACGTATATACCCACCGCAGTTAGAACGAGAAGAGCGCTGCTCCAGATCACCGCCTGAGCAGGACTAGTGAGCAGGAATTCCTTCATGGAAGCGGGCGGTCCTTAGAGAAATCGCCACGTCTTGCGGAATCGAACACATCGAATATTATGCACATCACCCCCAGCGAGTCCAGAACTTGCCAGATTTCATCCCGCAATCCCTGGGCCGGCTGAGGGTTAGAACCGTACTGCGTTCTGCAGTGGCCCCAAAAGCCGTGCCTGTCCCCCGTCGAGCCTTCACGATGTCCAAAGCCAAACAACTCCAGCGGATTCTCGACTCCCGAATCGTCGCCGTCATTCGAGCCGAGAGCGGCGATTCGCTGGTGGACGTGGCCGAGGCTTTGCTCGCCGGCGGCGTCCAGGTACTTGAGGTAACCTTTACCGTCCCGGGAGCCATTCGAGTCGTCGAACGGGTCGCCGATCGAATGGGGGATAGGGTTCTTCTCGGGGCCGGTACAGTGCTGGATACAGAGACAGCCCGCGCGGCTCTGCTAGCGGGAGCCCAGTTCATAGTCGCCCCCACCACGAACGTCGACGTCATCCGACTCTGCCGACGATACGACAAGTTGGTCATGCCGGGCGCGTTCACTCCGACCGAAATCGTCACCGCCTGGGAAGCCGGAGCCGATATCGTCAAGATCTTCCCCGCGGACGTCGGGGGCCCCGCCTACCTGAAGGCCATCCGCGGTCCGCTCCCGCAAGTCCGCCTGATGCCCACCGGCGGCGTCGACCTCCAGACTGCGGCCGATTTCCTGCGGGCCGGAGCCTGCGCGCTGGGAGTCGGCGGCTCTCTTGTCGAATCCAAAGCCATCCAGCAGGGCGACATGGCACGCATCGAATCACTAGCCAGACAGTTCTTCCAGGTCGTGCAATCCGTGCCCCCCAAGTAAATCCCGCCGAGTAAACTGCGAGCTATGCGACTGATCGCCGCCGCGAAACTTCGATCTGCGGGAATTCTGATCCTGCTCGTACTGCTCGGCACGCTCTGTACCGCAATCGCTTTCCTTGTCCTGCTGTATCTGGCTTTCCCTGCCTGGCATGCGATACGACTGCGGCAGGCAAGCGCCCTGTGCGAGGACCGCCTGCTGCGAATCGGCCAGGCGCTGCGGACCTACGAACAGACGTACCACAGCCTGCCTCCCGCCTTCGTACTCGGCAAGGACGGCAAGCCGGCCCATAGCTGGCGAGTGCTGATCCTCCCGCAACTTGGCCGCGAGGATCTCTACAGGCTCTACGACTTCGAGCAACCGTGGGACAGCAGCCGCAATTCTGAGCTGAATGCCCGCATGCCCGAAGTGTTCGCCTGTCCGAGCGACGCGGACGCGGCCAGCAACGGCGAGACCAGCTATGCAGTGCTGGTCGGCCCACGAACCGCATTTCCCGGCAATTCGGCTCGCCGCTTGAGCGACATCAGCGACCCGCTTTCCGATACGCTGCTGGTCGCCGAGTCCGCAGCCACGGGACGCAGTTGGCTGGAACCGTCCGACATTGACCTCCGCGTCACAAACCTCAGCGTGAACGCGCGCGGCAAAGGCGGAATTCGAGGTGCCCATCCCGAAGGGGCCCGGATCCTGATGGCCGACGGCCAGGTGCGGCGGCTCGACAAATCGACGCCTCCCGAACTCGTTAACGCCATGACCACCATCGACGGCGACGAACCGGTTCGCTGAGCGACGTCCGCTGCCGGCGATGGAATTTGCGCTATCGGACGGGAATGCGGAGACGAAACGTTGCGCCCGGACCTCCGTGACGGTCCACGTCGATCCGCCCTCCATGCAGCGTGATGATTCGCCAGCATTTCGAGAGCCCCAGCCCCAACCCGCGGCCGGCTTCCCGTCCTGAATAGAACGGATCGAAAAGATGGCGGCGGGCTTCCTGGGAAATGCCGGGCCCGGTGTCCCGCACGCAGACCTCCAGCCAGTCGCGACCGTCGCCGTCCGGCCCCCGCCCGACCGCGACGTGGATCTCGACAGAACCGCCCCCTGCCCCGAGTGCCTCCAGCGCATTGATGCAAACCGCACGAATCGCCACCGACAACTGCACCGAGTCCGCTTGGATGATAATCGGTATCTCAGGATACAGGCAGCGAAGCGAAGTCCCCTGCTGCTCGGCCTGCGGCCGAACTTCCTTCATCAGGGTGTCGAGCAGTTTCTGCACGTCCACCGCCGACAACGACAATTCGGGCGGCTTCGCAAACAGCATCACGTCAGAAATCATCTCGTGAGCGCGAAAGGCCTGAGCGTTGATCGTTGCCAGACGCTTGCGTTTCTCGGGGTTCGTCTCCTCACGCAACAATGTCTGAGCACGCGTGGAAATGTTCGCGAGCGGATTGTTGATCTCGTGGCTCGCCCCGTAAGCGAACTGCCGCAATGAAGCGAGTTTCTCCTGCTCAAGCAGCGTCTCGAATTTCGTTTCAAGCTGGTTCAGCCGCCGCAGCTTTGCAGCAACCTGCGGAAGCAGACTGCCCGAATACCGCGTCAGCGTCTCTTGCTCGTCAATCGCCCCGTTCGCTCCGCCGTTGTGCCCAATGCCGTTGTGCCCAATGCCGTTGTGCCCGCTGCCGTTATGCGGGCGGCCATTGTGTGCGCCGCGGTCGTCGGCGCGGGCCGTGTACTGAAGCAGGGCGGAACGCACTACGGACGCCGCGCCGCCCGGTTCATCCCCCTCATGAATTCTGCGCAGTCTGTCGATCAGCCAGCCGGGCAATGGCGATGTGCGATGAGCACCCGACGCAATGCGCACCGATGGCCCGCAACTGGTCAGCCAATCGCAGGCCGTGTGCAGCAGGCCCAGCAGAAAAGCCTGACCGACAAACCGTCGCGCATGACCGGGGGACGGCACACTGGAAACGGCCAGCGAAGCGGCCAGTTCGGCCACCCGCGTACTCCGTTCCGCCAGTGCCTGCCAGCGTTTGTCCCAGGAGCTGAACATGCGGTTCGCCGCACGCCCCTGCTCGGGCCAGTTCAGTTCATCCAGCAGTCGCGGCAAGAAACGCCGAGCCAACCCGCCAAGAGTCTCGGGCGGAGCGTCAAATGCGGCCGCGTCACGACAAATTGCCCAGACGAGAAAGGATGGAGACCCTTTCAGCGTCTGGGCAAAAGATTCATTTCGCCGCCGCTCGCTCGGAGCCACCAGACTCGCAAGCAACTGCGCAGCTGCAGCCTCGGGCAACGGCAGTCGCCATTCGGCGGAACCAGCGGTCAGCGTTGGTAGCCGCAGCATGGCAATCTCGACAATGACGCAGCCATTCCTCGCGAACTCAGCCCGATACGGTTCGTTCGATCTCCAGCAGGTCGCAGGCGCGATCCAGCAGTCGATCGACAGTGAACGGCTTCTGGATGAATTCGTCCGCTCCAGCCGCCTTCAGGTCCGCGACTTTGTCCTGCTCAACCATGCCGGAGATGCAGATGATCTTCACCGTCTCGAGATTGCTGTCGCTGCGGACCCTCTGGCAGACTTCCTTGCCATTGATATCCGGCAGCATGACGTCCAGCACGACGAGGTCGGGGCGGAATTCCTTCACGAACATGCCAGCATCGAAACCATTGTTGGCCGTCCGGATGTCAAACCGCCCGTCCTTCTCGAAGACGTCCGAAAGCAGCTCTACCAACTCCTCGTCGTCGTCCACGATGAGGACTTTGCGCTTGCCGCTCTCCAGAGCATCGGTCGGGATCCCATTGTCCCGCATGAATTGAAACAACTGGTCACGCGGAATGCGGCGGAAGCGACTGCCCGGCACGCGAAACCCCTTCAACGTGCCGTTGTCGAAACAACGGATGATCGTCTGTTGGCTTACCTTGCAGATCCGTGCCGCTTCGCCCGTCGTAAATACGGTCTTCATAGACATGGCTCTTACCATCCCTCCTTACCGATGGTTGGACCAGCAGCTGAAACCGAGGGCAACGGCGTCCCGCCGCTTTACCTCGACTCCCTCACCTCCGTGGTGCGCCACGTCGCGCTAGTCCGTGCTTCCCTCGTTTGTAAAAAACCTCGCTGCGTGCGCAAATCGCACACCTTCCAAGACCGCTCCATCCGATTAGATCTGGTCGCTTTTTCCAAGATTACCGATCTTCACAGACGGACGAATTATACCGCCCCTTTCCGATGAGTCAATATTGATCCGGTTGCCACAAGTCGCATCTACGACAAGGCTTGCGATTCTGCCAGCTAAAAAACAAAGAACTGGGAACTGCCAAGACCATAATATTTGACGATCTTGAGCAGGACTGCCCATTTACCCTCGACCATCAAGATGAGCCATGATCAGCGCGATATCGGCGGGTGTGATCCCGCTGATACGAGTCGCCTGAGCCAAATCCTGAGGTTGAACGCGGCTTAACTTCTCGCGAGCCTCAGCTCGGAGATGTCGAATCGAGCGGAAATCAAAATCGCGGGGAATGCGTTTGGCTGACAATCGCTGCTGTCTGTCAACCTGCGTTTGCTGTCTGGCGACGTAGCCCGAGTACTTCAAATCCGCCAGCACTTGCTCAGCTACAACCGCAGGTGTACCCTCCAGCGCCGGCACCCACCGCAGAACATCGGCCCACTCCACTTCCGGCCGCTTGATGACACGCGCCATCGGAACGCCTTGAACGCGGTGGTCGTTGAGGATCTGGAGCGTCTGGGCGATTGCCGCTGCTTTGCTCTCGAACGCTTGCCACCGCGAGTCGTCCACCAAGCCAAGGCCTCGCGCCAGCGGCGTCAGTCGCCGATCGGCGTTGTCGTGGCGCAGCAGCAGGCGATACTCGGCGCGGCTGGTGAACATGCGGTACGGTTCATCAACGCTGCGCGTGACCAGATCATCCACCAGCACGCCGATGTAGGCCTGATCCCGACTCAGCACCAGCGGGTCTTTGCCCTGCAACAGCAACGCCGCATTGGCCCCCGCCACCAACCCTTGCGCTGCCGCCTCCTCGTAACCCGTTGTTCCATTGATCTGTCCCGCGAGAAACAAACCGGCAACGGTCTTGGATTCCAGCGAGGGCCAAAGTTGGTCGGGCGGACAGAAATCGTATTCCACCGCATACCCGTAACGCATGATCTGGGCGTTCTCCAGACCCGGAATGTGGCGGATCATCAATTCCTGGACGTCGCGAGGCAGACTGGTCGGGATGCCGTTTGCGTAAACCTCGCAAGTATTCCGGCCTTCAGGCTCGAGAAAAATCTGGTGACGCGTCTTGTCGGCAAAGCGCACGACCTTGTCTTCGATCGACGGACAGTACCGCGGACCGCTCGATTTGATCTGCCCGCTGTACATCGGCGCGCGGTGCAGGTTCGCCCGGATCACGTCGTGAACCTGCTGGTTCGTATAGGTGATCCAGCACGGCAACTGCACGACATCCAGCGAATCGTGCAGGAACGAAAACGGCTGCGGCACATCATCGCCCGGCTGCAACTCGGTTCGGCTGAAGTCGATCGTCCGGCTGTTCAGACGCGGCGGCGTGCCCGTCTTGAATCTCGCAATCCGCAGTCCCATCCGCGCCAGCGCCGCGCTGATCCCGGCGGTCGTCCCCTCTCCTGCCCTGCCGCCCGGCGTCTGACTTTCTCCCAGATGCAACAAGGCCTGGAGAAACGTGCCGGTGGTCAGAACGACCGCACCCGCATAGTAGCAGGCATCGCCCCGGACTTGGACGCCGACCACCCGCAGCCGATCGCCGCACGACTCGAAGAGAATGTCTTCCACGACTTCCTGGCGAAGCGCCAGATTCGGCTGCTCCTCGACGAGCCGCTTTACCTCGTGCTGATAAGCGTGTTTGTCGGCTTGGGCGCGCGGACCGTGCATCGCCGATCCTTTGCGCCGGTTCAACATGCGGAACTGAATGCCCGTCGCGTCGATCGCCCGGCCCATTGCCCCGCCCAACGCATCGATCTCTCGAACGATCTGGCCTTTCGCGACACCTCCGATGGCCGGGTTGCAGCTCATCTGCGCCACGGTATCCAGGTTGGTGGTCAGCAAAGCCACACTGGCCCCCGTGCGAGCAGCGGCCAGCGCAGCCTCAGTCCCCGCGTGCCCCGCCCCAACTACGACCACGTCAAAATCGTATCGCACCATCAACAATCCGCTCGCAGTGAATTCCCACGGAATCAGATACAGTGCAGCAGACACGGCAATCGCGGTTGCCGTTCATGCAAGCTTATTCAAACGCCGACCGAACTCGCTGATCCAGCAGAACGACCAGCGCCCAGATACCGATTGGCAGGGTGATCATGCAACAGCCCGAACAGGGAACCATTGCCAGCGCCGCCGCAACGATGCTCAAACCGTAGCTTTTCAGTTTGCGCATGCGGATCGCTCCCAGCAACATCACGCCATAAAAGACGACGAGCACCAACATCACTCCAATATTGCCGACGGCTTCGTTGGTCGGCCCTTCTTCCGCAAACACAAAGACAATCTGCAACACGGATCCTGCCACCATGAGCAACAGCGAAACGATCGCCGTCACCAACAGCGCTATGGCCGGTCCCTGCACACGCGCCAGAATCACTTCGCGAGGTAGGAATCCGCTTGCGGCCGAGGCGCCGCCCGTCATCTGCGGCGATTGATAGGGATTCTCGCCGCCCGCAGCGGGAACAAACGAAGGCCGGAAGCTGGGAAACTCGTCTGCCTTGGGAGGGATCTCCTGCACGGCGTCCGAAAACGGCGACGAACCGGCCACCACCTCCTGAATCGTGCCGCATTCCGGGCAGCGGGCCTTCTTGCCCACGGTTTCGTCGGGAACTCGGAGCTGACGCCCGCATTCGCGGCATTGGAATTCGACCGGCATGTCATCAGACCTTGTACGGGAGTCTGGAGTCTGGAGTCTGGAGTCTGGAGTCTGGAGTCTGGAGTCTGGAGTCTGGAGTCTGGAGTCTGGAGCCTGGAGTCTGGAGCCTGGAGGAAAAATGCCCGAGAACACAACTGCGGAAAGAACTCACAACACCACATCCGGTCTCCGGCATCCGGCATCTGGCATCCGGCATCCGGCATCTGGCATCCGGCATCTGGCATCCGGCATCTGGCATCCGGCATCTGGCATCCGGTCTCCGGCATCCGGTCTCCGGCATCCGGTCTCCGGCATCCGGCATCCGGTCTCCGGCATCCGGCATCCGGCATCCGGCATCCGGCATCCGGCATCCGGCATCCGGCATCCGGTCTCCGGTCTCCGGTCTCCGGTCTCCGGTCTCCGGTCTCCGGTCTCCGGTCTCCGGTCTCCGGTCTCCGGTCTCCGTCCGCCTCCTCGGTGGCATCTTCAGCTTTTCCGCGGCTATATTATGGCGGTTCACCTCCAAACGTCCCATACCCGCCGCGAAAGACAAACCGCGAGAACGCGCGATGTGCAACCTCCGTATGTGTACCAGGGGCTTGATCGTCGCGGTCAGCCTCATCCAGCATTTGCAGGCCGCGTCGGCCGAGCGGTGTTTTGTAACGCACACCGTGAGCGCCGATTCCACATATAGCGCCGCAGCCGTCCTCGACGTCGATCGCGACGGCCGGAGCGACATCGTCTGTGGCGGCTGGTGGTACCGGGCCCCGAACTGGGAACGGCAGCGTGTCCGTGAAGTTGAGATGATCCGCGGCCGCTACGACGACTACTCGGCACTGCCGCTGGACGTCAACGGCGACGGGCGACTCGACCTGATCAGCTGCAACTACCGCAGCGAATCGCTGTACTGGGTCGAACAGCCCGCGGACGCATCGGCGGCATGGACGAAACACGTCATCGACAAGCCGGGCCCGATGGAGACCGGACGACTGGTCGATATCAACGCGGACGGGCAACTCGACGTATTGCCCAACGGCACGGGCTTCGCCGCATGGTGGGAACTCGATCGTGCAAGTCTGTCCGAACCGAGTCATGAACCTCGCTGGCTGAGACACGATCTTCCATCGGAAATCGCCGGACACGGCATCGGATGCGGAGATGTCAACGGCGACAGACGCATGGATCTTGTCGGACCCGATGGATGGCTCGAGGCAACTCCGGAGCAACCGGACCATCCATGGACTTTTCACGGCGAGTTCCACCTGGACCGGGACGCAAGCATTCCCATTCTGGTCACGGACGTCGACGCGGACGGCGACGCGGATCTCATCTGGGGCCGAGGACACAGCACCGGGCTTAATTGGCTCGAACAACGCCGAAACGGCGACAACTCGCGGACATGGGTACGGCACCCAATCGACACGAGTTGGTCTCAGCCGCACACATTATTATTAGCCGACTGCGACGGCGACGGAATAAATGAACTCATCGCGGGCAAGCGATACCTCGGTCATGAAGGCAAGGATCTCGGCGAATTCGACCCGCTGGTCATTTATCGATACACGTACGAACCCGAGGCGCGAACCTGGCGGCGGCATGCCGTCTCCGAAGGGGGCCGGGTCGGCTGGGACCTCGATCCCAAAGCAGCGGATCTCGACGGTGACGGCGACCTCGACCTTGTCGCACCCGGACGCAGCGGTCTCTATTGGCTGGAGAACCGGCCTGTGGCCGACTCGAGTTGCAGGAAGGAGATCGGCGGCGAACCAGCTTATGAAAAGCACTCGGACGTGATGGTCTATCGCGACGAGAACGGGCATCTGCTGCCGGTGCGGACCCCGGAAGAAATGGGCATCCGGCGCAGCCATATTCTGCTCGGCATGCAGGCTGCGATGGGACCATTGCCCGACCCGTCGCGGCGCGTCCCGCTCGATATACAGGTCCGCGACGAAGTTGTACTCGATCGCCACATAAGGCGGCATATCACCTTCGCAGCGGAGGCCGGTGATCGGGTCCCGGCATACCTGCTGATTCCGAAGACGACACAAACACCGCGACCGGCGATGCTCTGCCTGCACCAGACAACATCGATCGGCAAGGACGAACCGGCCGGCATCGGCGGCCTCGCGACGCTGCACTACGCGGCCGAGCTGGCCGATCGCGGCTACGTCTGCATCGTCCCCGATTACCCTTCGTTCGGAGAGTACGCCTTTGACTTCAGCAAGCAGGGAGCCGGTTATGCAAGCGGCTCGATGAAGGCGATCTGGAACAACATCCGTGCGTTGGACGTACTCGAAACGCTTCCCGAAGTGGACCGGACTCGCATCGGCTGCATCGGTCATTCGCTGGGAGGCCACAACAGCCTGTTCACGGCCGCGTTTGATCTCCGAATCCGTGCCGTGATTACGAGTTGCGGTTTCACGGGGTTCCACGACTATTACGGGGGCAAGCTCGATGGATGGACCCCCGATCGATACATGCCGAGAATCCGGGATGTGTACCGGAAAGACCCCGACCGCATGCCCTTCGACTTCCACGAAGTGCTGGCGGCGATTGCACCGCGATCCGTCTTCGTTTCGGCTCCGCTAAATGACGCGAATTTCGCTGTGGACGGCGTCGTAAAGGTGGTGGATGAAGTGAAGAAGGTTTACGTACTCGACGGAGCCCCGGACCGGTTGATGGCCACCTACCCGGCTTGCGAACACAGTTTTCCGGATGACGTACGCCAGCAGGCCTACGAATGGCTCGATCGTCAACTACGATAGGAGCCGAAGATGGAGGGGACGAGTCCGTCCGCGAAACAGCCTGGAATGGTCGAATGCACGGGCCCTGATTGGATCGACCTATCGGCAGATCTGACGTAAACCGGAGGTATTCACGTGCCGCTGATCGAAATACGCGACGTCTGGAAGGTCTATGATCTGGGCGAAGTGCAGGTCGAAGCGTTGCGCGAAGCCAACCTGAACATCGAACTGGGCGAATACGTCGCCCTCGTCGGCCCTTCGGGATCGGGCAAATCGACGCTGATGAACGTGCTGGGATGCCTCGACCGTCCAACGCGAGGAAGCTATCAGCTTGCGGGCGAAGAAGTTGCCACGATGTCGCGAGACCAGCGAGCGCGGATCCGAAACAGGCAACTTGGTTTCATATTCCAGAACTTCAACCTGCTTTCCCGCACATCAGCCATTGAAAATGTCGAGTTGCCGCTGCTTTACGGCACGCGACTGTCCGCTCAGGAACGCCGACGCCGGGCGATTGAAAAGCTGGAACTCGTCGGCTTGGCCGAGCGACTCGATCATCACCCCAACCAGCTTTCCGGCGGTCAGCAGCAGCGCGTGGCGATCGCCCGAGCGCTGGTCAACGAACCATCCATTCTGATGGGGGATGAACCGACCGGCAATTTGGACAGCAAGACCAGTCGTGAACTCATCGGGTTGATGCGCCGACTGAACCAGGAAAAAGGCATCACCGTGATCCTGGTGACTCACGATCAGGACATCGCCAAGAACGCGGATCGAATTGTTACCTTGCGCGACGGGCAGATCATTTCCGACACCCGCGATTTTGCCCAGGCGGTAAAGTCACTGCATTCGTCACAGGAAGAATGACCGGCCGATAAATCACCGTCGGCACGACAGAAACAATCGATCCATTCGCTACCACCGTCCGATTCTATGCAAGTATGGTAGCGCGAATCCTCGTTTCAAGCCGTTTCGTCATCACGGTCATCACGGCCGCCCTATTTGCGCATTCTGCGCAGGCGCAGAACTTACTGTCGCTGGTTGTACCCGAGCAGCGAACCATCGACGTGCGCGATCCGTCGCAGTTGCCGCCAACGCCGATGCCGATGATCCCGACCCCGCCCACCGTGGCGCAGTGGGAAGCGCAGCGCGAGCCGATCATGCTGTCGCTGAACGATGCAATCCGCATCGCGCTGGCCAATTCAGAAGTCGTCCGCATACTCACGGGCGTGACGGCCACTGCATCGGGCAGCACGATTTACGACACAGCAATTGTCAACGCGGGCATCGATCAGCAGCGTGCGAAGTTCGATCCCAGGCTGCAGGTCAACAACAACTTCAGCCGGACCGAAACGCCAAACGCCGTCGATGATCTTCTCGATCCGTTCCAGGCCGCAATCCGCGGTCTGCGCACGGACGATTACAACATGAACGTCGGACTCTCCAAGCCGATGGTCACGGGCGGTACGCTCAATTTCGGCGTGAATGCAAACCCGATGCGGTTCAACAGCGACGGGTTTCCGCTGAATCCGCAGACGCGATCCGACGCCCAACTCGATTTCACGCAACCGTTGCTGCAGGGCGGCGGTATTGCGGCCAATGTGGCATCGATCGTCCTGGCGCGTATCGACACGGAGCGTTCGTACTTCCAGTTCAAGGACAACGTCCAGAACATGGTGCGCAGCGTGGTGGCGGGATACTGGTCGCTGGTGCAGGCCCGCACGGAAGTCTGGACGAGAGACCAGCAGGTCGAGCAACTTCAATTGGCTTACGACCGGTCGGAAGCCCAGTTCCGCGTGGGGCGGGCGGACCGTTCGCCGGTCGCACAGGCCAAAGCGGCCTTGTCGAATGCGATCGCAACGAGAATCGCAGCGCGCAGTGCGGTGCTTCAGCGCGAGGCTGCGCTGCGTAACGTGCTCCGCCTGCCCCCGTCGTCGGAGTCGGAGATTATTCCGACCACGCCGCCGGTCAAGGAGCGAGCGGAAATGAGCTGGGAGCCGCTGATCGAATTGGCCGCCGAGCGGCGCCCCGACATCATCGAGTTGAAGCTCATCCTCGAAGCGGACGCCCAACAGCTTCTGATCGCCAACAACCAGGCCTTGCCACAACTCAACGCGGTGGCCCTCTACCGCTGGAACGGGCTCGAGGGAGAAACGCCGACCGGTGATCGGCTGCGTTCCGGTCCCGGCGAATTCGCGGACTGGGGTCTGGGGGTGAACTTCTCGGTGCCGCTTGGCCTGAGGGCCGAGCGGGCCGCGGTCCGGCAGCGCGAGCTGATCATGGCGCGCGACCGCGCAAACATCGACCAGTTGATGCATCAGGTCACGCACGACGTAGCCTTGAACCTCCGCAACATCGAACAGTATTACGAGCAGTTCGAGGCATATACGGAGGCGCGCAAGGCGGCCCGCGAGAACCTCGAGGTGCAGATCGCGGCCGAGCGGACGGGCCGCGTGATCCTGCTGAACGTGCTCGATGCGATCAACAGCTGGGGCAACGCGGTTAATGCGGAAGTCCAGTCGCTGCTGCAGTACAACAGCGAGCTGGCGACGCTCGAGCAGCAGACGGGCACCATTCTCGAAACGCACGGTGTGCGGTTTTACGAAGAGCGGTTCGCATCGATCGGGCCGCTGGGCCGCCTCGGCCCGGCTCGCGAGTATCCGGCGAGGCTTCCGCCGACTCCGAACGCGGACGTTTACCCGCAGGGAGACGGCCCGGCGGAGAACACGTTTGACCTCAAAGACCCGCTGCCCCGCCGTCATCGGCAGGCGGATCCGGTCGCCCCCGGCGCCGAGGCGATTCCCGCCCCCGGAGCCGCGACGGAGCCGCGGTGACAACCGCCGCGCGGCTGCGTCACTCGTAGCGCAGAGCTTCGATCGGGTCGAGCCGGCTGGCCAGAATCGCGGGGTACAGCCCCGAAATGATGCCGACGAGCGCCGCAAACACGACTGCGGCGATGGCCGCAACAAACGAGATTTCCACCGGCCATTTCGTTCCCGGCGTGAACGCGTTGATCAGTGCGGTCGCACCGGTCGAGGCGGCGACTCCGAGAATAAAACCGATGATGCCGCCGGTCGTGGCCAGCAGGACGGACTCGACCAGGAACTGCCGCAGCACATCGCGGGGCCGCGCGCCGACGGCCATGCGCACGCCGATCTCGCGGGTGCGCTCGGTGACCGAAACGAGCATGATGTTCATGATGCCGACGCCGCCGACGATCAGCGAAATGAAGGCGATCGACGAGAGCATCAGCGTCATCGTGCCGGTGATGATGCCCAGCACGTTGGCGATTTCGGTCGTGTTCTGCACGACGAAGTCCGCGGTCTCCCCCACGGGGATCCGGTGCCGTTCGTAGAGCAGCTGGTTGATCTGGATTTCGGCATTCTTCATTTCCGTCACGGAGCGAGCCGAGACCAGGATGGCATGCACATCGTCGAAGTTCGAGCCGTGGATACGCTTCCGCACGGTCGTGTACGGAAGCAGCACGATGTTGTCCTGGTCCTCTCCGACCATATTTGCGCCTTTTTCGGCGAGCACTCCGACGACGCGGCACGGGATGTTGCGGATGCGGATCGTCTGGCCGATGGGATCGGCGGTCTGAAACAGCTTCTTCACGACCGTCTGGCCGATCACGCAGATTTTCGAACGCGAATGCAGATCGCGTTCGGTGAAGAACGTGCCGCGCCGCAGCGCCCAGTTGCGGACGAGCAGATAGTCGGTACCGCAACCGTGGATTTCCTTGGGACTCCAATTCGAGTTGCCGTAGATCACCTGGGCCGCCGTCCCGACCAGCGGAGTCGCCGCGAGGACGGCTGGACAATCCTTGCCGATCGCCTCGCTGTCCCGCGCGGTCAGGGTGTTGACCATTCCCTGCCGGACACCGCCGCGGCGATGGCTGCCGGGCAACACGACAATCACGTTCGTGCCGAGCATCTCGAACTGACTCTGCACCAGTCCGCTGGCGCTTTGGCCGATCGAGACCATCGCGGTAACTGCCGCTATTCCGATGACCACTCCCAGAATAGTCAGCCCCGCGCGCATCTTATTCTTGGCCAACGCCCGCCAAGCGACCCGCAATGTCAACAGCACGTTCATCTTGGCCAACTTATGGCAATTGAGTTCCGGTCACGACTTGATCGCCGGGCTTCAGCTTGCCGGACACCATTTCCGTGAATTTGCTGTCACTCAACCCGATCGTCACCTCGACCGCCCGCAGGAGTTCGCCCTCGACCACCCATACGGTCCGCGAATTGCGTTTCTTGCGGGAGGCAGCCTTTTCGGCAGCCGAGAGAATTACCTCCGGTTCATCCTTGTCCTTCTTTTCCCATGCCTCGCCTTTGAGCAGCTTCTGGTCCTCCGGCCGGACGAATCGGTCCTCGGGGTAGTATCTCAGCGCGGCGTTCGGGATCTTGACGGCGTTCTGACGCTCCTCGACGTTGAATGAAATCTCGGCGGTCATGCCGGGCAACAGCTTCAAGTCCGGGTTCGACGCGGCGACGATAACCGGATACGTCACCACATTCTGCAACTCGCTGGAACTGAGCCGGATCTCCTCAATCTGTCCCTTGAAAATATCATCGGGATACGCGCTGACCCGAAATTCCACCGACTGCCCCGCAGTCTGCGCCTTGCGGACCATGCCGATGTCGTTCTCGTCAACGGTCGCGTAAATGAACATCTTCTTCCGCAGGTCCGGAGCGACGATGAACAGTTCCGGGGCCTGGAACGAAGACGCCAGGGCCTGCCCTTCGTCGATCTTGCGGTCGATGACGATTCCATCCACAGGTGAAATAATGTTCGTGTATTCCTTGTTCGTCAGCGAGTTGTTCAAGCTCGCCTGCGCCTGCTCGACGGCGGCCTTCGCCACGTCCAGCGCCGCCTCCTGGGACTTCAGCCCGAACTTCAACTGGTCGAGTTCCGTGCGGGAGATATAGTCCGGGTTTTCCTTGAACAACTGCTGACCGCGGGTGAAGTCGTTGGTGGCCTGAGCGACCTGGGCCTCGACCCGCTTCTGTTCGGCCTGCCGAGTCTTCAAATTCGCCGTGTCGCGCGCGACGGCCGCGTCGTACAACTGCGGATCGATTACCGCCAGCAACTGGCCCTTCTTGACCTCGTCGTTGAAGTCCGCACACAGCTTCTTGACGGGACCGGACACGACCGCGCCGACGTGCATCGAAAGCACCGGCTTGACCGTTCCCGTCGAGTTCACGACGTAAAGCAGCTTGCCCTTCTCGATCTCGGCAGTCTGCCACTTGGGCTTATTGCGCTGCTTCAAGTAGCTCCGAGCGGGCATATAAGCGCCCGCCCCGGCGGCACACATCAGGGCTACGGCTATCGCGAGCTTGTATCGAGTTTTCATGCAGCAGACAGCGACCGCGCGACGGTTTCCTGCCCGGCGAGCTAGGTTAAGAAAGTTCGAAGTCCGAAGTAGGTCGGCAGGTTCTCTCCGGGCAAGCGTTGCCGGGCAGGGATGCGTGACCAGGGTTCTATTATACGCGAAGACCGGCTTTACGGCACGCCTGTGAAACCGCGAACCGTCGCACTTTCGCGATCGTCCAGCAAAACCTGCCCGATCGTTTTCAACTTGCGTGCATTCGGCCTTCGGCCACGCAGGTCCGGCGGGCCGCGCAGCACCTTGCCGCAAAACCCGCAGTCCCGGGCAGGTGCACGAGGGCGCCGCATCGTTCAATTGCCGCATCCCTGAAATGACTGGTAGAATGCACCGGCAGAACTTCCGTATCCGGCTTTGGCCGCTCTTCCGGCGAGCCGGAGACTCCTTCGGACCACAGAAATGACATCACACGAGACATCGCGTCCATGTCTGTGAAACAGTCCGCCGGCACGCTGCTCTACCGGATCGGGAGCGCAGGCATCGAAGTGTTGCTGGTTCATGCCTCGGGCAATTACAACCGCACGGCCCCATGGGGCATTCCCAAAGGCATACCCGACGAAGGCGAGTCGCTGGAAGAGGCCGCGAGGCGCGAGACCCGGGAGGAAACGGGCGTCGCTGCGGGAGAACTCGTCGAACTGGGGTCCATCCAGTACACACGGAGCCGGAAATGGATCCATTGTTTCGGCGGTCCCGCTCCCGTGCCGTGCGAACCTCGATGCGCATCGTGGGAAGTTGATCACGCGGAGTTCCTCCCGCTCGAGACGGCCCGACAGCGGATCCACCCCGAGCAGGCCCCCTTTCTGGACCGGCTTGTCGCACATCTGGAAAATGCCGGGTAGCCACGACCGCTCCGCACACAGGACGGGTGCGGCCTTGCGGCGGTCCTCCATCGTCAGGCCCGCGAGCGGCGGACGCTCACTTCACTTTCCCGAGACAGGCTGAAACTGCTCAGCGGCCTGCGTGGCAGGGCCAATCCACTTCGGAAATTCCCGGAAAAGGGCGACGCCCCTGGAGAGAATTTGCCCCCTCGGTTTTGTGCTGAGGCCTCTCATTCCGAACCGCCAACACGGCTTTCACTGCCCGCGCAAGGCGCGTATCGGATCAACGCGCGCCGCGCGGGTCGCCGGATAGACGCCGCTCAACAGGCTGATCAGGATCGCGTAGGCAACGGCGCCGGCGAGCAGCCAGAGAGGAAAGCGGAACACGTCGCCGAACTCCTCGATGCCCTCGCGCGACGCATAGATGCCGATCGCCCATTGCAATCCCCAACAGACGACTCGCGCCAGCGCCAGGCCCGACAGGCCTCCGATCAACCCCAGCACGGCAGCCTCGGTCAGGAACAGAATACCCACATCCGAATCCGACGCGCCGATGGCTTTGTAGATGCCGATTTCCTGGTACCGTTCCATGACCGACATCAGCAGCGTGTTCATGATGCCCAGTCCGGCGACGACCAACCCGACGGTGCCGACCGCCGAGAGCAGCACTTCCATGAACAGGAAAGCTCGACGAGCCTCCTTGATGCGTCCCGCCACCGCGCGTGCCTCATATCCCATTGCGGCTATCTTCTTTTCGAGCCGGAAAGCCGTTTGAGGCGAGTCGGCCCGCACGGTAACCCGCGAATACCCTTTCAACGGTTCTTTGTCGGATCGCAAACGGCGCAACGTTCGTTCAAAGTCGAGGCCGGGCATATCGCGCATCACGTCGGCAGGCAGCAGCAGCGCGCCGTGCCCGAACTCCTCCATAATGCCCGGCGCCCGATAGACGCCGACGACGCGCACGCTGGTCTGGTGTTTCCTCAGTTCAAACTGGTTCGGCTGTTTGGCATCCAGCCCCGAGACCTCGATCTGCAGGGTCTGTCCGATCGCGGCCTGCGGCGAGTCGAATCCGAGGTCCCGCAACGACCGGTCGCTGACCAGAGCCTGGGGTTCCGTACCCAGCGAAAAATATTCTCCCGCCACGATCATCTCGTCAAAAACCTGGATGAGTGACGCCTCGCGGGGAAGACCGAGCGCCATCGATGACCGGTTGTGCTTTCCATGAACGACGTTCAACTGCGAAAGCCGGAAATCGGGGTAGACGTAGGACACGCCGCGGACCTTCCGGATCTTCTCGACGGCGAGGTCGTCGAGAACTGCGCCTTTATCGCCGGGACGCACTTCGATATCGTTCAGCAGTCCCAGCTTCTGAATCGGCAGCTCAAACTGGGCCTGAAGGCCGACCGCGAAGGCGACCATGGAAACCAGAGCGCCGCTGCTGATCGCAATGCCCAGTGTGGTCAGCAGCGACCTCAGGCGGGATCGCATGACCCCCTGGAGCGATTGCGAAACCAGTTGGACCATGCGGATCATGTCATCTCCGCGGATTCGAGGATGCAGCCGTCGCGCATGCGGATTTTGCGATGGCAGTAACCGGAAACCAGTTCCTCGTCGTGGGTCACCATCACGATCGTCATGTTCGTCTCGGCCTGGATCTCGCACAGCAGTTCCAGCAATCGATTGGCCGTGGCATGATCCAGATTGCCGGTCGGCTCATCGGCCAGCAGGACTCGCGGACGATGCACGATGGCCCGCGCCACGGCAACTCGCTGCTGCTCCCCCGCGCTCAACTGGCCGGGCCGATGCTGCATGCGATCGGCCAGCCCCACTCGTTCGAGTGCTTCCCGCGTCATGCGCTGGCGTCGATCTCCGTATGTTCCCTGGAAGGTGAGCGCCAGGCGCAGATTGCCCTCCGCAGTCAAATGCGGCACGAGGTAGAACGACTGGAACACAAACCCGACGATCTGTCGGCGAAACACGGCCCGCTGCTTGGCGTTCATGCTGCCCAGATCGTGTCCGCACACTTCGACGCAACCGTCGGTCGGCGTGTCGAGGCCGCCCATGAGGTGCATCAGAGTCGACTTGCCGGAACCGCTCACGCCCACGATGGCCACGAATTGGCCCCGGACAATTTCGAGATCGATACCGCGCAGCGCATGCACCTGGGCCCCGCCGACCTCGTAGGCCCGGTGCAGATTCCGCACGGAGATTTCGCTTTCCGCCGTCATGCACGCCCCACACCGGGTCGGCCCGGGCCTCGCCGCGATGCGATCAACTGAATTGGTACTGGCCGGGCATGGCGATCGGCGGAATCGGAAACGGACCAAGTTCGTACTCGGGCGGCCCAAGACGAGTGGACGACTGCATGGCCGCGTCCCACTCGATCGCTTGGCCGCTGTAGACAGCCTCGCGTCCGAGGATGCCCGTCATGGTGCTCTCGGCGATCGTCTGGGCTTCATTGATCGGATTGCCCGCCCGAATGCTCTGGATCAGGTCTTCGTGTTCCTGATGGTACGGATTCGGGTCCTTGTCGCGGAAGCGCCAGCGCTCGCCGCTCTTGGGCTGAATGTTGTCCTTGCAGTTGCTCGTGCCCTGGGTGCCCGCGACGAACTCGGAGACGATGTTCTGGCAGCCGTTGATCTGGCGGCACTGGCTGAACATGAACACGCCGTTGGGATACTCGAACTCGACGGCGAAGTGGTCGAAGATGTGGCCGTGCCGCTCGCCCGTCCGCACTTGTCGGCCGCCCAATCCCGACACCGCGCGGATCGGATGGCTGCCCAAGACCCAATTCATAACATCCAGATTATGGACGTGCTGTTCGACGATGTGGTCGCCGGAGAGCCATGTGAAGTAGTTCCAGTTCCGCAGTTGCCACTCGACATCGCTCCAGCCGGGCTTGCGATCGACCACCCAGATCTGGCCCCCGTTCCAGTAGCACTTGGCGTAGACGATATCGCCGATCGCGCCTTCGCGAATCCGCTTGATCGTCTGTTGATAACTGGGCAGATGGCGCCGCTGCGTGCCGGCGGCGATGCCCAGCCCTTTTTCCTTGGCAATCCGGCCCGCCTCTATGACCATCTTCACGCCCGGCACGTCCACCGCGGCCGGCTTTTCGAGGAACACGTGCTTACCCGCGTCGACGGCCGCCTTGAGATGTACCGGCCGGAAATGAGGCGGCGTGGCCAGAATCGCGTAGTTGACCTCCGGCATTGCGAGCAGCTTCTTGTAGGCTTCGAAGCCGGTGAAACACTGTGCCGCGGGCACGTCGACACCGATTTTCGCAAGCTGAGCCCGGCAGGCCTCCAGGCGATCGGGGAACATGTCGGCCAATGCCACGACGCGAATGTTCTTGCGTTCGATCCTGCTCCCTTCCGCCGCGTCCTCCGTGTGGTAGCCGCTCTGCGGATAAATCACTTTCGTCGCGGCTCCGAGCGCATCGAGCAGCGCCCCGGTGCCTCGACCGCCGCAGCCGATCAAGCCGATCTTGATTTCCAGGTCGGCCGACCCTTCGGCGGCGTGCACGAACGGTAGCTGCGAGAGAGCGGCCGCGCCGGTGACGGCCAGTGACGAGCGGGTGAGGAATTCGCGGCGCGAATAATCGCTGCGGTTCTGATGGTCGGACATACTCAAAGAGCTCCAGTGGTTCGAGTGATCGCTGGCTGATTTGCAAGCTCTAAATCATACACGCAAACGGGTCGGCGGATCACGGTATCCGATCACGGTTTGCGATCGGACGGCCAATCACGCCACACATCGTGCGCTGCCTTCAGCAGCGTTTCGGGCGTCCACACCCCGGCTTCGGGCGTTGGCACGTCGCCGCCTTTACAGGCCGCGAGAAATACGAGTTCGATCGCCCCGCCCGCGGCCAGTTCGAGGTTGTATTCGAGTTTTCCGGGCGGAAACAGCGACTGATCGCTGGGCCCGCCCACGTCCACGTAGCGAATTGCGCCGGCCGACAGTTCACCCGCGATGACGCGCGCAAGGTCGGGCGTTTCGCCGGGCGGAAAGATCCAGATCGCGTTCAGTATCGGGTTGCGATCGGCAGCTCCGGCCGCTGGTCGAACGGAGATATCGAGCGCACCGTCGCCGTCCTCATCGCTCGCGGCGAACCGCAGTACCCCCGGCTTGTGCTGGCCCCACTTGCCGACCGGATCCACGGTCTGCGACGGAGCGCCCTCCACGCGGCATGTCAGCGGACGCTGGCCCGGATCGGCCCAGTGGCTTTCGCAGAATCCCAGCACGACTTGGGCGCGGCTCTTCGGCTTCACGTTGAACCGGTAGGCGATCGGCACGCCTCCCATTCCTGCACGGATATTGCGGAACGCCGGATCACATGGTCCGACGGGCTTGCCCCAACCCGGCAGCGGAGAGGCCTCGTCACAATAACCCCATTCCCGAAGCCCCCGGTTGCTGACCGCTTCGCGCGGCAAAGCCAACACCGTGCGTCCGCCGAGTTTCACCGTGCGCATCCCCAACTGAGAATTCTCGGGCAAATCAACGGCCAGCGTGAGCTTCGCTGCATTCCCTTTCGCTTCTTCCAGTCGCACTGTGAATGCATCGGCCCCTGCAGGAAAGATGGGCGCGCGAAAGGCCGTGCACACCATGCGAACGGCGCCGCGGTCTGAAGTGCAGCGTGCCGCGGGTATCACATCCCGCAATCGAAGGGACTCGACGCTGACGGTGCCGTCCGTAATTCCCTCTCCCGCAAGGCGAACCCCGAACGTTCCCCAGTCCTCCATCAGTCGGCCCGCATTGTCCATCTGCGTTGGGGCAAAGCCGGGAGACGCAAACGACACGGCCTGGCTCCCGGCACCGGCTGCGCTGCCCGCAAGGACCAGGAGAATCGCAATCGTTGTCATGTCGTGGCTCCTTCCGCAAAGGTCGAGAACTGCGGCGAATGGACGTGCTGTATGCCGTACAGTTCGCAGAAGCCTTCCAGCACGCGGCGATGATTGCCCAGCACCACGACCTGGTGAAATCCCCTGACGTCCCGGCAGTCTTCGATCCCGTCCATCGCAATATCGACCGATGTGCGGCAACCACCGGCAGGCGGCGTATCGATGTTGCGAGTCACCTTGCCCGTGTCGATGATCATCTCCTTGGCATCGCTGAAACGGACAAGCGTCGCAGGCTCGCCCACCGGCCAAAGAACCTGCATCGAAACGCCCAACGCCGATTCGGAGTGATTCCGCAGAATGAACGGCGCGGACGGCTTGTCGAAACCGCTGAGCCGGGTGCCGCTGGTGCAATGCGATGCGATCAGCGAGTTGGTCACGGTTTCCGGCACCGGGTCGTTCATGTAACCGGGCCTGTCCATCAGGTAACTGGACATCATCAGCGAGATCGCGCCGAACAGATCCGCCTCGCAGCCCGCCGTGATTCCCTGATCCTGGAGCATCGTCCACGCGCCGCACGGCGGAGTGGGCACCAGCTTCGACCCTACCATGCCGAGGCAGTCCATCGACAGCGCGTTGGCCTTCTCCGCCGTGAGCAGACGCTTCGCGGTGACGTACACCCGGGCGCAATTCACCGTGTCCTGCTCGTTCGGCTCGACGATCTTCTGTGCCGTCTTGCGCAGCTGGCTGGCAATGTCCTTGACCTCGTCGGTCACGGTCTGCTTGTCAAATTCCGTGTTGAATGTGTCCCGCGGAATTGAACGCACTTTGATGCCCAGCCGCTCGACGACCGTCTCATTCGTTTCGGTGCCCCGGATCCAGAGCACGCGGGTTTCCTCGAACATCCGCTTGGCTTTCACCATCCGCAGCCCCGACTCCACCGCGGACCAGTCGAGCGACGAGATTACATGAACGCGAGGCAGGCGGGAGGCCGATGCCACATGCCCGGTGAACGCAGTCCCGACCGGCGCAAAGACGATCACCGGAATGCCGGCCTCCTTCGAGACCCGCTGCACCCATTGCCAGCACTGCATATGCTGCAGCATGATCAGCGCCGCATGCGGAGCCTCCGCTTTGAGCTTGGCGATCCAACTGCCGAGCGTCGCGTCGTCGTTGATCGGCTTGGGTTCGAGCGCGACCTTGACGCCGGTCTGCTGAACGGACTTGTCCAGTTTCGCGCGGTATTCGGTCTGACGAGCATCCAGATCGTAAGTGGTTCCTGGCCAGCCGAGCCAATACGGCCGGGGCAATTCAAAGAAGCCCGCCGCCACCTTCACCTCCGGATTCGGACGCAGCGACCGGGGATCGATCACATCGCCGGCCGCGGGCGTGGCCGAGTCCTCGGCGAGACTTCGCAGGGCGGGAACCACACCGGCGGCCCCCAACGCGGATAACGAAAGAAGCTGCATGCACTGTCGTCGGCTCATGCAGCAACGATGGCAATCATGATGGCTGGACATCGATAGCATCTCCTGTTTTCGGGCTGGTAACTCGAGCATCCGTCGTCGGACTTTCCCGCTTCTGGAGTTCGTTTGCGCGATCAATCAGAACAAATTACACACGGCATGTCCAGTTTTCGGATCGGCGTGCAGCGATGTCCGCCGACGGACGAATCCGCGCACGATGCGTCCCTGTCGGATACAATCAACCGCCACTTTCAGCAGGTGTCGCAATGCCGTCATCCCAATCGCCGTCGAAGCATCTTCTGCATTGGCGCGATCTCTACAGCGAGGCCGAACTCTACAAGGCAGCGGTGAGACTGTACACGAAGCCGCTGTTTGATTGGCGCAAGGCGCTCGTTTGCGCGGCGGACGGAGGGACGCTCTACGATTTCGCACGGCACGGCATGTCCCGCCTGCGCCAACTGCACTCTTCGCTCGTGCGCCGGCAGTTCGAGTTCCGCCCGGCCCTGGCACTGCACCGCAACTTCAATGGCAAGCACCGCACGCTGTTCGTGCAACCCTGGGAGGAACGGCTTGTCAGCCTCCTGCTGTATCGCATCCTGAACGTCGCACTGGATCCCGGGTTCTCAACCTGCGCGTATGCGTACCGGTGCCGCGGATTCGGCGTGGACCGTTGTCAGCAGGACATCGCGGCGGCTTTGAGAGCTTCCGCCCGACCCCTGTTCATCGCCAAGCGCGACGTCTCCGACTTCTTTGCGTCGATTGATCATGGGCTGCTGCTGGACAAGATCCGGGAACACGTTGCCGAGGACGACTTTCTGAACGTGATCGTGTCGCAATGCGTGAGGTTCCGCTACGTTGACAAGGGCGAGGTCCGCACGGCGGAGCGAGGCGTGCCGTTCGGAACGGCGATTGCCTGCCTGCTTGCCAATCTCTATTTGTCGGAACTCGATCATCGCCTCGCTGCGGTCGGGAACATCCGCTTCTTTCGCTACGCGGACGATATGCTGGTTATTTCCACGCAGGCCGATGGAGCCGCCGCGGCAGCCCGCATCCTGGACGGGGAACTCGAGCGA
>CAIPEB010000602.1 GCA_903863885.1 uncultured Planctomycetaceae bacterium
ACGCAAACCCTCTGGGTTGGATTGCAGCGCAGCTACGACCTGTCCAACGCCTGGAATGCCTTCGGGCCAGGCTCGAAGAAAAAATTTTCGCGCAATTAACTTGTGTAGTACAACGAGGCATGCGGGAGGGTGAAGCCAAGTCGTTATGCCAAATGGTTTCCAACCCGCACGACCTCCATGAGCCGAGTTTCTAGTTCGCGCGAAAAACTTGAAATTCGTTGATATTGATGGGACGCTCCGCCTTGAAGACGTTCAGCCGGACAATTCTCGCCTTGACCGGCGGGAAGAGGATCTCCTTGTCCGAGCCGATCGTCGTGCCGCGGGCGACTTCTTTCCAGGTATCGCCTTGCTCGATTTCGATGGTGAACTCGCGGGTTTCCGGCCATTCGATCTCCGAAATCCAGACGCGATCGATCTCCTGCTCCTGACCAAGATCCACAGCCAGCCAGCCCGAGCGCGCGGCAAAGTCGGAGGCCCAGCGCGTCGTAAGGTCGCCGTCGACGGCTCGCGCGGCGTCGTAGCCGGGTTCGTTGAACTGGCTGGAGACGGTGACCTGCTTTCCCTGGCTGAGCGGCGGCGGTGGCGGCTCATAGGCGGGCTGCCTGCCGAGCCAGTTTACAACGTCCTTGGCGCGCGACTCGGGCGTGACCTTGAGCGACTCCAGCTTTCCACCGCGGAGCACGGCCTCAACGGTTGCGGGTCCGGGGACGCGTAACTTGAAATCGACGTCCCACTCGGCCGGCCAGGCCGGGAAGAGATGGAGTTTTCCGTTCGGTCCGGGTTCGGGGGCCAAGAGCATCTCCTGGACGCCGGTCATCCCTGAGCCGCCCCAGTTGTGGTCCGGCAGCCAGTCGTGGCCGGGGCCAAAGAACGCAGGAAAGCGGGCCTGCGGTGCGCTGCTGTTGGCCATTTTGTAGACCGCCCGCTTCTTCGCTTCCTCCGGCAAGGCTAGCGCGGCCATGTTCGCCACGTTGGCCATCCACGAGTAATCCTGTTTGCACAGCCGGGCTCGGTCAGCGGGGACGGTCTCCCACGTGTCGCGGGCCAGTTGAAGGGTCTCGGGTCTTGTGATGCCGACCAAGCGGTATGGCCAGAAGGCATACATCTCGATCGGTTCCCATTTGTTGTAATCGCTTTCCCACGATTGGGCCGGGAGGAGCGAAGGCCGGCCCCTGCGTTTGCCGACTGGAAGCTCCGGCAACGTGGACTGTATCCTCTGAAACTGTCCACGCGACGAAGCCGGCAGATCGGCAAGGGCCAGCAGTCCGGCAGTGATGCGTTTCAGGCCGCACACGACTTCCACCGGGTTCGTGGCACCGCCGGCGTATTCCAGGCCGTTGCCCGGGTAGATGACCAACTTGCCGTCGTCGCCGAGTTCCTTGCCGGTTCGTTTCTTCGCCTGAGCACGATAGAAGCTGTCGTAGAACAGCACTGTTCCCTCGATCCAAGGCAGATCCTGCTCGAGCGAAATGCCGATTGCGTCATGGGCCTGAAGGGCCATCCAGGCGTGCTCGAGCATCATCGAGAAGTGGTAGGTCAGGTGCTGGGCACCGCACAATCCGTCCGGGCGCGGAGCGACACAACACAGGCCCCAGATGTCCAGCGGTTCGGGATAGACCACTCCCTCGGCGCCGTTGATCTTCGCTCGGGCGGCGGCTGTGGCCGAACGATTACGGTAGAAGGCGAGGGACGGGGCGAGTAAGTCGGCGTCGCCTCCCGCCAGCGCCGGCCATCCGAGCCAGCGCTGGTTCTGGGACATGAAATGGCATCCCATCCAGCGGCGGAAGTCGGGCGTGACAGGCTTGCCCTCGAACGTCGGAAGTTCGTCGTTGTTGTTGCCCTTGATCCGGCCGTTATTGTCGGTGGTGAATATCCCGCCGTTGAACAGCAGCGGAAGTTCTCCATCCCGGTTGCAGGCGAGCATGTAGCGGAAGAGTTGGTAGTTCAGCCCGATCTGCCACCCAGGGTCGTCCGGTTTCGCGTCCGGATTGACGATCACATGGGAACGCGACCAGAACTCGGTCCACCGCCGCAACTCGTCGGCCTTTGCAGCCTGCCGGGCGGACGGGGCAAGCATGGAACTTGCCTCGTTCTGCCAATGCTGCGGATCGGCATCCAATGCCGCTCCGAGTCGCACGGCGATTACGTGGGAGGTGCGCGACTGGGTTCGGCCCGTCCAGGCCTTGCCTTCCCAGAACTGCCAGGCGACCTGGGATTCCTCGGGCTTGGACACACCGCCATCGACGGCCATGGCACCGCCAAAGACACGCTTCGTGGTGACGTCGTGCACGGCATCCGCCACGATTCCCTGCCCCTTGGCCATGGTGACCACATCGACAGAATAATCCGCGTTGCGGTGGAACCAGGTGCAGCCTTGCGTTTCGACGTTTACGTGGTCCTGAGTGTAGTCTCCTCGTCCCCCCATCATGTCCTGCCGGATACCCTTGCGCGGCTGATCACGCCAAGTGCCGAATGCGACGTCAAGTGGAAACGCCTTGCCTGACTTGGACTCGATAATCAGCGTTTCCCCGGCAAACCACAGCAGCACTTCTAAATCGTCTTGCCTGACAACGATGCTCCCGCTTGCCAGGTCTAGTGTCTGGCAAAATCCCGTGCCCGATCCCAGGCTGACGCCGGCGGGAGTGATGCGGAGACAGCCGAGCTTAAGCAGGCGGCCTTGCTCATCGTAGGCGCCGTTGTGAGCCAGATACAGCCAGATCGAGCCGTCCTGTACCCACACGTTTGCTCCCGCTCCGAGACGACCGGAGAGGGGCATCGAGTCCAGCGAGTCTCGGGATGGCGATTCCCAGACAACGTTGCATCGTGCCAGCCAATCCGACTCCGCCCGGACGCCGCTGGTCAGCATCGTCGCCGCAACCGCCAGGAGCCAATGCGTCTTCATGGGGACTGTCCTTTCAATTTGGTGTTGCGCCGCGATACCGACTTCGAGTCCATTGTATTTCAAGTGCTGGACAAAGGCTTCCGCTGGACTGCGAAACGGAGACTTGCAGTTTCTTCATTTCGCCGAGGAGTCGCGCGTGACCCCAACTCGTTTCTCGGACGCCGCGGAGTATTGTCTCGGTGAGGCTCCCCGGCTTGGGAGGCCGTTCCACTCAAGCCTGCGTTCTGACGTTCGCCTCATTCTCGATGGTAATATTGAACCCTGCTGCGCCCGTTATGGCAGGACGGTCGCTTTCTGCACCGCGTGCAAGCGGATCGTTTCAGAAGCTGAAAATGCGGAGGAAAGCCGGAGCCCCGTGACGGACAGTTCCCGCACGTCTTCACAGACGATTGCCGGACGCGCTTCCTCGCGATCGGCCGTGATGCGCAAATTGCTCAATCGCACGTCCCGCACCTGCCGCGCGTAGACGCCCGCGAAGGGAATCGTGTCGCCGAGCACGCCGAACTCCGGCCGCCGGTCGACAAATGCGGGCAGATCGTGGCAGGCCGCCTGCTCGCGGGTCCCGCCGCCGGGCAGCGTGAGCGAGATATCGTCAAACGCGATATTCTCGATGTAGTGCCCAGGCACTCCTGAGAGAACGATGCCGCAAGGCACGTCCTTCAACGCCGAGTTGTCCACGCGGATATGGCTGAACTGCATGTCCCGCATGGCTTTCATCGGCGGTGTTTCCTGGGGCGTGTCGACTCCCATCCGCCAACGGTTGAAGGTCATGAACACGGGCCGCGGTACGTTCTGCATGACCAAGTTGCCGAAAACCAGGTTTTGCATCGTTCCGCCCTCACACATCTGGATTTTCAGGCCGGCGTCGCTGATGTCGCGGAAGACGCAGTTGCTGACCGCGACGTTCTCGAAATCCCCCATCGAAAGCAGGCCGATGCGGATGCCCGCCCACTGGCTGACAAAGACGCAATTCGAAATCACCACATCGCGACAGGGCCGATCCGCGTGCGAAGCCTGCAGGCAAATCGAATCGTCGCTGGTGTCGAAATTGCAGTTGCTGACGTGGACATTGCGGCACCCGTCAAAATCCAGGCCATCGCCGTTGGCGTTCGCCCGGCTGTGAATGCGCACTCCATCCACCACGATGTTATCGCAATAGAGCCACGCGGAGGTCCAGGCCGCGGGGTTCTGGAGCGTCACGTCCTTCATCCGCAGGTTGCTGCATTCCAGGAACCGGATGAGCATCGGCCGGTGCCGATCGCCGGGGTTAGGAAAGTGTTCCTTCCCGCCTCGCCCGTCGATGGTGCCGGGGCCGACGACGCCGATGCCCTTGGCACCGCGGGCGAAGATCAGGCAGCGGTCCATGTGCGACTCGTTGGCATACGCATTCCTGTGCGTGTCGGTGGCGTAGTCCCCAATCCGAGTGCTGCCCAATAAGGCCGCGCCGGCCGCCAGGTGCAGCGTCACATTGTCTTTCAGTTGGATCGTACCGGTGACAAACTTTCCGCCGGCAACCAGCACTTCTCCACCGCCCGCCGCGGTGCAGCCATCGATCGCGTTTTGGATCGCGCGCGTGTTGAGCGTGGCGCCATCACCCACCGCCCCGAACTCGCGGATGTCAAATGCGGTCCGGGGAGAGTCTCCGCCGGATCCCTCGACGCGGGAATGGCTGCCAATCACACCGGCGGCCAGTATCTGGCCGAGGAGCAGAACGAGGCTGTGTTTCATAGCTTGTCCAGTTAAGAGTGCTGGCGGGCAAAACGACTACTTGTACGGTTGCCCCGGGACGTGGTTGTTCTCTTCCCGTCTCTCGGAATAGCGTTTCCGCACGATGGACGACCGGGCCGCGCGTCCATCGCGGTCGCCGGCGACCGCAGTGCAATCTGTTGCGCCGGTGGGCTGGGACAGAAGGATCACGGACGGTCGGGACTAGTTCACGTCATCGCGAACATTGTAGCCGGTGCGATTGCACGCTGAGCATCGCGGGCGTATGAGGGCCGCATGTCACACTCAGGAATCCGATATTCTGCGACTGAAATCAAAGGACCGTCAATGAACTCGAGTCCTCATTTCGCAAATCGTCTCCGGCGGCGTCATGGCGGTCGTACGGCCGGGGCCGTCAGGGTATGCTGAGTGCGGCGAGGTTGGCCCCCATGTGACACCCTGGGACAGCACCCTGGAGGGCGCGCGATGACGACGATGCTTCGGGTCCTGGCGACCGGATTGGCGGTCATCCATGCCGCGTGGGCGCAAGGACCGGGCGGCCGCGAACCGCCGCGCGGCGGGCCATGGAATAACGACGTGCTCGTCTACCGAGTCGGCGCCAACGGTGAAGTGACCCGGATGGCGACCTTTGAGCGGGCCGGCGTTCCGACCATCGCCCGCATGAAGGACGGGCGGCTTATTGCGGCGCACCAGCATTTCCCGGAGAACAACAACGCCGAATTCGACAAAGTGGCCGTGCATTTTTCGTCGGACGATGGGCGGAATTGGACGGCTCCGCAGGTGATCCGAGTGGAAAACCTGCCGCAAGGGATGCGATTCCCCTTCGACCCAACGCTTGTCCCGCTGCCGGATGGAAACTTGCGGCTCTATTTCACGGGCAACATGGCCCGCGCGCATCAACGCGGCACACCGGCCATCCACTCGGCGATCTCCGCCGACGGAGTGAACTATACCTACGAGCCTGGAGTGCGATTTGCGGTCGAGGAGCGGATGGTGATCGACTGCGCGGTCGTTCTGCACCACGGCCTGTTTCATCTCTACGCGCCGGACAACGGCTTGCCGGCGCTGCCCGGGGATTCGCCGCGGGGGCAGGCGGGTGTCCCGGCGCGCGAAGGCGTCGGTTACCACGCCACGAGCAAGGACGGGTTGACCTTCAGTCGCGTCGCGGACGTCCAGATCGTCGGCCGCCGCCGCTGGCTGGGCAATGCCCAATCGGACGGCAAGGTGATCACGTTCTTCGGCACGGGCGAGCCGAGCGGGAGCGGGTTCCCGCTCGCCGGACGCCCGCCCGGCGGGGTCTGGATGGGGGTCAGCAACGATGGCCGAGACTTCAGGCTTGTCCAAACGCCTGCGATTCCTGTCGCTGACCCCGGTGCAGTAGCCTTGCGCGGCGGCAGTTGGATCGTCGTGGGAACAGGACCTCCTGTTCGCGGTAGTCGGTAGTCGGCGTGTATAACTAGGAGGCCGCGGATTCGCACGGATTAACACAGACAAATACCACGGCTCCAGACCCCGGACCCCAGTCCTGCTACAATCGGAGGGCCAGATCATGTTGCGAGTAGTTGCGTTGGCAGCGTTGTTTTCGCGTTTCTGTGCCGTCGGACTAGCCGCGGACCCCTCACCTGTCCCGCTTGATGTGGCCGTCAAGACGGGGTTGGTCGAAGTTGAAGTCAAGGGCCGCGGGGCGTGCACCGGCGACGCGGTCCGAGTCGAGGTGCGGCGCAAAGTGGACCGGGCGGTTCAGGTCGTGGTCGAGCCCGGAACGGTTATGGAAAGCGCCTCCGGCGATGCGCAAAACATGGTTTGCAGCGGTGTCAAGTATCAGAAGGAAGGGGACGCGTACCGCCGCGTCGACGTCATGGTTTTGAATGATGACCGGCCACTGAGCTTTTTGGTCGAGGCCTTCTGTCGCGACTTCGCCAAGCCGACTCCCGGTGCCGGCTGCGCGTTTCGCCTGGGCTCAAAGGACCAGCAGGCATTGGGCGTGATCGACAAAGGAAAGGCGGCCGGGGCCAGCCTCCGGGCGATTCAGGTCGCAGTGTGGCTCCAAGCCGGCGTGAGCGAAGACGATTTGCGCCGCAGGTTCAAGGCGACTGACGTCGAGGTCAAGACGGCCAACGGCCTGGTCGAGGCCACGGTGGTGGCTCAGCGAGGCGATTCCGACGCGGAAAAAGCGGTGGACGCAAAGGTCCAGGTGCTCGTGAAAGACCTGTTCGCCGAGTTGCGCAATCGGCGTAAGGAAATCGACTTCGTGCATGGCGACACCGTGGTCGTCACGGAAGACGGCACACCCATCCGGTTCGGACGACGCACTATCGCGACTGCACGGAAGGGCGAGACCTTCGTGGTCACATTCGTGGGCCCGGACGGTGTGCGAGTGAAGGTTCCTTCCGGCAAAGATAAATCACATCGCCAACTCGGGGTGATAGCGTTAGATCGCATCAAGTTGGCCGAAGGCACTCCGCGCGGCGAAGGACGACCTGCTCTCCGCGCTTTGGGCGAGTTGGTCAGTGAAACCGACTTGGAAGTAATTACGGCTTCCGAGCGTGGCGAATAGGCTCGATAACTATTGAACGTGTTCCAGGTTCCATTTTCCCCTCAGGGAGAGCCGGCCGAGTCTGGCCGGTGAGCGTGCACTGACCCTCCCCGGATGCTGTCACGTCCGCGTTGCGGGAGGGTGAATTGTTTTTTTCAAGCACGTTCCTTAGCGTGTTGCGTTCGGGGACGGAGACAGGGGCTTAACCAATTGGAGAATGGCGATGCGCATTGACATGAAGTTGGGAGTAGTGATCGGAATCGTCGTGCTGTTGGCTGGCGGTTCGTACTGCACTGGCCAACAGGCTCCGTCGCAGGCCAAAGAGGAACCCAAGAAGCAGGCCGATGATCCGGATCTGGGCGACCTGTCCAAGGAACTGGACGCGGCCACGCCTTCAGCAGCCGATGACAACGCAGCGGCAATCAAGGCGATGGAATCGTATGCGGCACGTGCCAAGCAGGAGGCCATCGAGACCCGCGATCGATTGCTGAAGGACTCGCGGTGGAAGCCGACGCACAAACAGGTCAATCGTCTGGCGATTCCCGGTAAACTCAACAACATGTGCCTCGATGCGGAAGGTCGCATTCTTGCTTGCTGCGGCGACAAGAAGATCCGCGTGTTATCGGCGGACGGCAAATTGCAGACGACGTATACGCTCGACTTTGTTCCCGAAGCCATCAGTGTGCGGTTGAGTGACGGCACGATCTTCGTGGGCGGCCAGGGGCAATTAGCGCGTCTGAATTCCGACGGCAAGGTGCAGAAAAAGTTGGCTTTCCCGCCGCCGCCGTCGGCTGAAGACAAGAAGACGCTCGTGGACGGAATGCTCAAGGAAATCGAAGTGCAAATCAAACAAATGCAGCAAATGTCGGAGGGAATCAAGAAGCAACTCGATCTCGTCAAGAAGGAACTGGCTAAGGCCCCGCCCACGGATGAGGAGTCCAAGAAGATTGCGGCCATGTCGGAGGACGATATTTCCAACTGCGTCGCCGGCCTGACCGGGACGGATGGTCAGTGGGAGTTGGCATTCAGCGAGGGTACATCGACGGGCGTCAAGGCGCGTGTCCTTGAACAGTACCTTCAATCCCTCGGTGGTGCCGACGTGGCCAAGCAGCGGGAAGCATTGGTGCAGCAGGTGCAGAGCCAAGCGGACGAGTTGACGGGCTCGGCTACCTACACGGGGCTGGCTGTCGCCGACAAGGACTTGTTCGTCATTTGCTCGGGCCCCGGTTACTCCTACAACGCATGGCGGATAACGCCGGACTTCGATGAGCCCAAAGTGATCTTGAGCGGCCTGCGCGGTTGCTGCGGACAAATGGACTGCCAGGCTCATGACGGCCATCTGTGGCTGGCGATGAACTCACAGCACAAAGTGCAGTGCTACGACCGCGACGGCAAGAAACTCAGCGAATTCGGCAAGACAGATCGCGAGGCGGCCGACGGTTTTGGCGGGTGCTGTGAACCCAAGAACCTGCGTTTCTCGCAGGACGGAAAGTATGTTTACGCCGCACAGTCCGGACCGCCGGTGTGTGTCAAACGCTTCACGCTGGACGGCGTGTTTCAGGACGTGGCCTGCTTCCCTGTCTGCGAATCGGGGTGCGTGCGGGTCTCGGTCGATGTGCACGGGAACACGTTCTTTCTGATGAACCCGGACGAGAGCGCCATCTACGTATTCCAGCCCGAATGAGCGGTGGCGCGGCGGGCCGATCCGACGATCGTTCGTCCGTCGTATTTCAAACTGACCGATCGAAACGCGTTTCCCGGGGATTCGACGGATGCGCTGTCGGACAATCTGTTTGCAGATCGCGGTGGCATTGTCACTTTTCGCTTCTCGCTACGACGCAGCTCGCGGCCAGCAGACCGCGGCAACCGGAGCGCCGGCGCAGTTGTCGATTCTCGTCGCGGATCCGTTGGCCAAGGGAATGGCCTGCGAGTGCGTCGCGGGTTTCGCCCAGCGTCGGTACGACGCATTGGCCCTTGCGCTGGAGAAACGTCTGCGTTTTCCGGTCAAGACGTTCCAGGGCGCCAAATTATCGGCGTATTGGAGCGACGACCAAAAGGTCTCGTTGATCGTGGGCAAGTATTCCGACGTGGTTTTCCAGTCGCGTGAAATGGGCCGGCCCGTCTATCCGATCGCAACGCTGACCGACAGCCGGGGATTGACGACGCTCCAGGGATTGTTTGTCGTTCGCGCCGGCAATGCGGCGCGCACGTTGAGCGATTTGCAGGGCTACCGCGTCATCTTCGGCCCGAAGTCGTGTGACGAGAAACACCGTGCCGCGATCGACGCACTGCGGGCGGCGGGTGTGACATTGCCCGATGTCGAATCGCTGGAGACGGTACCGAGCTGTACGGACGGTGCCAATCAGCTGATGAAACTGACCGACGGTGACAAGGTCGTGACGGTGATCTCCGATTATGCGAAGACGCTGCTCGAGGGATGTCATTCCATCCCCAAGGACTCTTTGCGAGTCATTGGCAGAACGGAGCCGGTGCCGTTCGTCACGGTGTTTGCCACCGACGAAGTTGCGCCGGAACTGCGTTCCACGATCCAGCAGGAATTGCTGGCTGGCAACCGCTTTCCCACGCTGTTGCGTTTGCTCGAGTCAAAGAACGGTTTTCAGACCGTCGCGGCGGACGATCATCACGATGCTGCGACAAGTTGGACCGACTTCCGCGGCCCGCGCCGAGCTGGACTGGTGCCTGCGCTTCCCGTGTCACTCGATGCCATGCGCAAGTTGTGGAGTGCGCCGCTCGAGGGTCGCGGTCTCGGAGGCATGGCGGTCACGTCGCGGTGGGTCGTGGTCACTGACCG
>CAIPEB010000603.1 GCA_903863885.1 uncultured Planctomycetaceae bacterium
TCGATCGTCGGCTTTCTGCGGGAACGCGCGGTCGACATGATCGTGATCGCCACCGAAGGCCGGACCGGCTTGCCGCGGTGGATCAAGCCCTCCATTGCCGAGCCGGTCGCCCAGCGGGCGAATGTGCCCACGCTGTTTGTCCCGCACGGCGCGCGCAGTTGCGTTTCGCTCGACGACGGACACGTGACGCTGGACAATGTGCTGATCCCGGTGGCGTGGAAGCCCCAACCGGACGCCGCCATCGCCCGCGGCGTCCGCGCACTGGACGCCTTCGGCAGCGAGGGGGCAACGCTCACCCTGCTGCACGTGGGCGCGAGCGACGGCGTCGCTCCATGGCCCAAATTGCCGGACGAACGCCGCTGGAAATGCTCGTGCATCACCCGGGGAGGACAGCCCGTCGAGGAGATTTTGCGGGCCGCGGACGAGTTGGCATCCGACGTGATCATCCTCGTCACCGAAGGCTCTCAAGGATTCCTGGACGCGCTGCGAGGCAGCACGACCCAGCAGATCGTGCGGCGGGCGCCGTGCCCCGTACTGGCGATTCCCTGCGACTTCTGAGCATGTGCCAGGTGGGACGGATCGCCAATCCGTCTTACATAGACCGCCCCTCTTTTTGCGCAACCGCTGACACAAAGGTAGGAATCGCATGGAATCCCGAGCACATCGCGACCCGCTCGGCGGTCGCGGCATCAGCAATCTGCAACTGGCGCTGCGGGCGCAAGCCGGCTTCGATATCCCGCCCCGGACGCGCCGACTGATCGCCGTCGCGGGCCTCGCCGGAATGGTCGTGATCGTCGTCGGTAGTCTGGTGGGCGGCACCGATCAGACGATCGAAGTCGACAAGGTTCTGCACTTCTCGGGTTACGCGGTTCTGGCAGCCTTGTTTGTGCTGGCCCTGCGCCCCTTGCTCTTCATGCCGGCGCTTCTGACGCTGATCGGCATGGGATTCCTGGTCGAGTACCTGCAATCGTTCACCGGCCGAAACATGGACGTTGCCGATGGCGTGGCCAATACTCTGGGCGTCGCTGTCGGTGCCTCGGTCGCAGTCTTGATCCGCGCTGCGTACGCGTACGTGCGGCGCGAACTGGCCATGCTCCGCGTGCGGCGCAATCTGACGCATTTTCCGCCGGGAGGCATAATCCTTCGCGAGGGCGGACGGACCCGCAGCCTGTACGTGATCAAGAGCGGCCAAGTCCGGCTCAGCAAGCAGGTCGGAGATCAAGACGTCGAACTCGGCCTGGCCCAAGCCGGCGATGTCGTCGGCGCCCTGGGGGTGCTCCTGCGAATTCCGCAATTCGCTACCGTCGAAGCTGTCGGCCCCACCACCCTGTACCGCATGGAGTTGTCGGAACTCCTGGACTCGGTGGGCGGACGCGAGCAACCGGTTGGCACCGTGCTGCGGTTCCTGGCCGAGAGTTTGCGGTACGTCGCCGAGCGAATGGCGAAAACCGAAGCGGAGCGGGACGAACTGCTGCTGGCCACCGAGACGCACCGGGAAAACGAGCCCTCAGACGCCCTGGAGCGATGACGGACCGCGCGATTCCGTCACGGCGTCGTCGCTCGCGGTACTCGGTCCCTAGGGGTCTGCATCAGCTCCTCCGCCTTGGTTTGGCTAACCTTCTGCAGTTTGACGATCGGGCGTTCTGGGAATGACGCTCCTTCCTTCGTCACGTAATCGTGATGCCAGGACAGGAGCACATGGTCGCCCTTGTTCAACGACTTGACGGTTTCCAAGATCTTGGAATCGCCTTTCGGCCTCTTGTCATAGTCGCTCACTTGCACCAGAAAGGTCTCCTGTTCCGAGTCGCCGTACTGCCCGGGCTGTTCGTATTTCAGGTACTTCTTGATGCCAAAGCTGGCGAACTCGCCGGAATCGCCACACGCTTTCGGACAGCGCGACGTCAGGCCCCTGCACAGGCGGTAATTCACGCCCTCGAACACCGCCAACGTTTCATGCCTGGCCAGCAATTCCCGCTTTTCGTTGGGGTTTTCCGCGCCGTCGCTCGCCGCCGTTGGCCAGGCGGCAACAGGAATCACCAAACCGGATATCAACAAGACCCAGCTTCGCATTGCAGTCGTCCTTTTCCAGCGTTTTCCGCCGCTGTTGCTGTCGCGACCTTCCAAACCGCTCCGAGGAAACTCCGGGAGCATTGAACGTCCTATTGGATGCCAATCGGCGGTTACAGTTCCCGCCGCGGCAGCGACCTTTTCCCGGAAACTTCGGGCGGGCCCATGCGGGGGTCGCCCAAGAGCCTCATCCGCCCCCGTCTGCGATCGAAGCCGGGTTCAGCGCGGGCAGATCGTCGACGGCGTGTCGTGTCCGAGATGCGCGGCCCAAACTGCGCCGCAGGCGTACGAATCCTCCGGCCAGACGCTCCCCACGCCAGACCGAGCCACTGTTCCCGGCACCGAAGACGTGCCGAGACAGATTGTTCCACTCGTGCTCGAATTCCGCGGCAGCGTCGGACGGCAGCCGTCCGCCCAAGCTCGTCTCTCCCGCGCCCCCGGCCACAGTCCGGTGCCATTGCAGCAGCGCGGCGTAAGCCTCGGCCGCCGCGTTGGCTCGGCAAGCCGCCAGCAATCGCCGGGCCGCTGCGGCTGCGGGATCGGTTCGCCTCGCGCGCCAAACGGCCAGCAACTTGGCGGCTGCTCCACGCACCAACCAGACGGCCAAGCCGGCGGTCAGGAGCAGAGCGAAAAGCGGCCAGCGAGAGGTTCGCGTCGGAGCATCCGGTTCCGCAATAACGGCGGCAGCTCGAACGTCCACCACCCGGCCCGGAAGGGTCTGGTGTTTCAATGCACCCGCGTCCGGATCCCACCAGCTCACCGTGAGATCCGGCAATGAAAACGTCCCCGGCCGTTCGAACTGGTACTTGATCGTTTCGTTCCTCTCGGCTCGGAA
>CAIPEB010000604.1 GCA_903863885.1 uncultured Planctomycetaceae bacterium
CCGGGCTCTTGTCGAACTCGGCTTACTGTCCGTCACCCGGAGGTCCATTTCTCTACCAATTAACCGCCGAAAAATGGCAAAGATTTTGTAGGGGGCACAGGACAGTATGGCTGACATCTTGAATCGGCTGGATGCCATCAAGGACGATAGCAGCGGAAGTCCCGGAAGCACGCTGGCCAGTTACAGCTATCTCGGCGTCGGCACGATCGTGAAAGAGGACTTTGAGCAGCCCGACGTGCGGCTCGAGTACTTCTTCGATAGCGCCTACGGCGGCTTCGATCGCTTCGGGCGGGTCGTGGATCAGCGGTGGTACGACTACGGTGCGAATGCCGATCGGGACCGCTACACGTATGGGTATGATCGAGCCTCGAACCGTCTCTATCGCGAAAACGCGACAGCTAGCGGCAAGGATGAATTCTACACATACGATCGAGTGAACCGGCTTGTCAATTCAGACCGCGGGGATCTGAACGTCGGCAAGACGGCCATCTCGGGGATTCCTGTCCGCGAAGAGGATTGGGGCCTCGACATGACCGGTAATTGGTCGGCGTACGTGCAGAAGACATCGGGATCCGCGGATCTCGATCAAGATCGCACGCACAATGAAGTCAACGAGATCACCGATATCTCGGAGACCACCGGCACCGCTTGGGCCACGCCGGTGCATGATCGTGCGGGGAATATGACCAGTGTGCCCAAGCCGGCGTCGCTGGCCAACTCGCTGAGTTTGAAGTGGGATGCCTGGAACCGGATCGTGGAGGCCAAAGACGGCGAAGTCGTGATTGGCGTGTATGAATACGACCCGCTGAACAGACGCGTCACGCGCCACGTGGACAGCCAAGCTCCCAACAATCCCAACGGAATCGACACGTATATCCACTACTTCTACAACTCGGCGTGGCAAGTTCTGGAAACCCGGGACACCACTACCGAGAGCGTTCAGCCGGAGAACCTGCAGCCCGACTGGCAGTACGTCTGGTCGCCACGCTACATCGATGCTCCCGTGCTCCGAGACAAGAACACCGACACCGATGGGCTGTGCGACGATGAGCGGATCTACTATCTGAACGACGCCAACTTCAACATCACGACGCTGGCGAATACGGGTGGGGATGCGGTCGAGCGGTATCTCTATGATGCGTACGGCCGGGGCACCGTGTATGTTGGCGCGTGGACGAGTGTTCTGAGCGCGTCCAGCTTTGCCAACGTCATGATGTACACGGGTCGGGAGCGCGATGCGGAAACCGGTCTCTACCACTACCGGAATCGATACTACGATTGTCAGTTGGGAGAGTTTAATAGCAGGGATCGAATCAGCAGTCATGACAATCCCTATTGTTACGTCGGTAGCTCACCAACGAATGTTATGGATCCATTGGGCTTGTGCAGGGTGTTCGTAATTGCCTCTCCAGTCCTCGGCAGCCGTTACTATCATACGTGCATTCAGGTCGAGGGCGACGTCGTGCGCGATGTCACACGGCAGGTGCCCGTTTACGCACAATGTTGCGACACAATAGACGTGTGGGTGCCAGATTCTTCCGGGGGACACTATGAGCGACGATACAAAGAATATCAGCAGTGCGTGGGTACAAAGAGCGTGACTACCCAGGAGGTCGTGCATGAGATATGGTCGATCGAACTCTTGAGAGGCACCGAGAACCGGCCTGGACGAGTCGGGTGGGGGCCGACTGGAGGCATTGGCGATATTTTGGCCCATGTCCCGTTGGTTGGGATGCGGCTTGCGGAGTCCACAGGGTGGGGAATCTTCGTAGCGCCAATGGCCTGCAGTGCAATAGACGCCAAGACACCGGGCACGATGTGGTGGGTTGTGACACCAAATTCAGGCAATGAGTGGTGTGCTATTGCTAATCGACTGCTCGCGCAGGGGAAGTCCGTAGGATGGGCGTCGCATCAACAAAGTCGGTACTACCTCTTCGACGAACACGGACAATGGACGAGTGATGCTCGCACATGCAACTCAGTTACATGGGAAGTGCTAGTTAATGCTGGGGTGACTGTCACGCCCGCGCCCTTGACGATTAGCAACTTGCCGGGCTGGGGCAACTCTTTCTCAAGACAGCAGTAACTATGACGTCCCAACTCATTCATGGCCCGTGTCCCGACTGTCTTTTACAGGATCTAGCGGAGGCATTTTCCATGCTTTGGAAGAGTTCACTCAGGCTCTTGCCGATTTACCTTCTTACTCTGTTATGTTCTACTCCACCGGGCATCTGTAACGGCCAAGAAGTCGAACGCTTGCCGGTAACAACGAGGCCATCGGCGGCAGGTGCTGGTTTGGCGCCCCTCGGCAAAATCTCGGACGAGGTCGACCGAGTCCTGTGTTGGCTGCCTGGGAGTACGGAATCGCTTCTCGTGTCGCACGGCACCATTTCGTTTGAGACAGGACCGCCAGCAATAATCGGGCCGATGGGAGCCGCTCGATTTGATCGGATTCCAGCGATTGCATTCGAAGACTTGGCGGCCGAGGAATGCATCGGACCGCTTGCCGATCTCTCAGTGCTTTACCCGCACCCTCTCCGAGATCGGATGGTCCAGCAGATCTACGGACTGCGAACAGCCGTTCTATTCGCCAAAGCTCTTTCTTACGACAAAGAAGGGATTGCGGAAACGTCTGATATCGTGGTTTTTAGCGACAACACGGCAAAACGCAAATTGGAGCACCTAACCAGCGTTCCATCCCTTCGTCAAGACTACCTTGGAATTCACGTCTTTAAGGTTGACCTGAACGACGGTCAAGTCATTCCGGCCGATCACCGATGGTTCGCCTCGCCCTCGTCGACAGTGTTCCTTGCGACAACAAGTGAGTCGCTAATGAAGGAACTTGTGGAACGGATGAATCGTCCGGGTTCAAGACAGGCGCTGCCGTCCGATCTTCCCGAGTGGCAACAACTCGCGCCAGGTGCACCAGCGTGGGGAATCAGGCATTATCGCGGGGAAAGTGCTGACTCCGACAAGACGTCAATGTTGAAACGCGATCCGAATGCAAAAGGACTCGTTTTATTCTGTGGCGGCAAGCCGGAGACGTGTGTCCGCATGAGATACATTTCCAAGAGCGACGATGCTGGAAGCCGTTTCATGCAAATGCGGGCGGACTGGCGGGGGATGAGAAAACCGAAGGCGAGTTTTCTTGCTCGAATGCAGCGTATTAGCGGGGACGCAGTGGAGGAGCGACTGAGAACAAATGTCTCTCAGGAGGAAGCCTTACGGGACGAGATGGCAATGACGGTGTACGCGACCAATTACTCCGTTCACATGACATACTTGCCGTTGCTGGGCTTCCCGTGATTCATGCTGACGTACGGTCAAAATACTGTGCCGTGGGGTCAAATAATTCGGCCCGTGGCGAAGTTCGTTACCAATCTGGTTTTCGAGCCTGGCTGCGGGCTGAATTTCGGTCGTGCAGGCCCGCTGGGGCGTGAATATGCGTTCCGGTGAGCGAGCGATGGCGGGCAATGCGCGCACCGCGAGCGGCGAACCGCGCCGTGAACCGGCCCACCGTCTTTCGTCGTGACCTTTTGTCCACTGAACGCTGCCCGTTATGGCACGGGTACAGCGGCGAAGGTATCGCGTTACGAGGTGTGATCCTCGTCAGTGCGATCGACAAACCGGCAAAGACACTCGCTGCGCGCAGACCGATAGCGCAGCGTTCCGGCGAATCGGCAACGTTCACGCAGCGCGGCGAACTCGGATTACAGGCAAGTGGCGACGGTTCTCGAGGCAGTCGATTTCGAGAATGATCGCGTCGCCGGGTTGGCCTTTAACCGCGACCTGCGGTTTCGCGCATGGCGAACCGCGTGGCCATCTCTTTCGAGGCTCGATGCGCGGCTGTTCGTTGGCGGCAGGGCGTGAGAAATGAACCTCGTTCGGCGTCTTGCCGCCCAAGGTCTCGTGAGG
>CAIPEB010000605.1 GCA_903863885.1 uncultured Planctomycetaceae bacterium
ACCGTCGATCGCACGGCCGCCGTCGAGAAACTGATCGCGGCGATTCCGGCCGAAGTCACAGCCGTGGCCGGCGTGCCCCGCTCCGGGATGGCGGCAGCGGGACAGATCGCGGAAGCGTTGCATGTAAGGTTGTATGCGCTCCATGAGCAGTCGGGACTGACCCAGTTGCCATCGGGCCTGCGGTTCGACGCTGAAAAACCGGACGATGGCACGCTGCTGATCGTAGACGATACGGTGGCCTCGGGGTTGTCGATGTGCGGGCTGCGACCGAGGATTAGAGAACTTGCCCAGCAGCGTCGCGTACTCACAGCCGTGGTCTTTGCCTCCCCGGAAGCCGCTCACGCTGTGGACCTGTGTGCAGAGCTACTGCCGCTGCCGCATTTCTTGGAGTGGAACTTTTTTAATTCCCTGCACACGCAGACGGCCGCATTCGATTTCGACGGCATTCTCTGCGAGGACTGTCCCGCCGAGGATGACGACGACGGGCCGCGGTATGCTCGGTTCCTGGAAACGGTCAGGCCCAAGTACCTGGTGCGATCCTGTGAGATCCCTCTAATTGTGACCGCGAGACTGGAGAAGTATCGCGAACCGACGGAAGATTGGCTGCGTCGTTACGGCGTCCGCTGCCGGCAGCTCGTCATGGGGCCGTGGGCCACCAAGGAAGATCGTACGCGTGGCTACGACGCGGGTGCATATAAAGGAGCGGCGTATCGGGATTCCAACGCGACGATTTTCGTGGAAAGCTGCCCAATCCAGGCCAAGGCGATTGCCGAGGCCAGCGGGAAACGCGTCATCTGTCCAGCGACCGCTGACGTATTCGAAGGCGGGAAGCCCACCAGAACAACTGTGACGATTCCGGATCCGTTGAACTTCGACACGGCGGCTCCACACCTCAATCCCGAGTATCAGTCCATCGCTCCGTGGCGTTGGGTCACCACCAGCGACCTCATCGAAGCCACTCGCAAGCTTATGTCCCAGGTTCCGCCCGTGCTGGCCGGCATTGTCGGGATTCCTCGCTCGGGTATGATCCCCGCGTCGGTGCTGGCCACGTGGCTGCATTTGCCGCTGTACGAACTGGCCGCAGACGGACCTCGGCGACTCTATCACGGCTGGCGTGGCGGTCAGATCGAGGCTCCTTCCGACGCACCTTTTCTCGTGGTCGACGACACGGTCTATAACGGCTACGCGATGCACGCCGCTCGGCAGCGAATGGCAGATAATCACGCAATCTACGCGTCGGTCTACGTCCGCCCCGCCCAGACGCAGCACGTCGACATCTACGGCGAGATCCTCCCCAGCCCGCATCTGCTCCAGTGGAACTTCCTCAACAGCGGCATGCTCACCGGCCGCGTGCAGAATCCGCACATCGCCGGCGGTTTCGCCTTGGACATAGACGGCGTGATCTGTGAAAACACTCCAGTCGGCGATGACGAACCGGGATACGAGGCGTGGCTACCCAACGCCCGGCCACTCTGGCTGCCACGATTCGTGCCGGCACCGCTGATCATCACGTATCGCTGCGAGAAGCATCGCGGTGTAACCGAGGAATGGCTCCGTCGCTGGGGCTGCAAGTGGGATCGCCTCGTCATGGCTCCGTTCGACGACTGGCGGGAGCGGGATCGGAAGCTGTCGCCTGTGGACTTCAAGGCAAAGCATCTGGCTGAGTCAGCGTGCGTGGGACTCTTGGAGTCGCACGACTGGATTGCGAAGGGAGTGCATGAAGCGACGGGGAAAGTGGTGATTGCGGTGGAGACGGGGAGATTGTATCGGTAGCGTCGCCATTGGCGTCGTCACACTGACACTGTCTTTCACGTACTGCGTGTGCGAGCAACAATTTGCCAACGACGCCAGCTCCCTGAATCGGAGTGTTTTTAAGAAAAATGCGAATCGCGTGATGGCTGACGCGGCCGTTTTACGCTTGTATCCATAGAGGAGGATACAACCATGGCGAAAATCGATATCAACAACCCGGCGGTCCAAAAGGCGTGCTTTCACTTCCTGCGATTCCACGTGGGTATCGGCAGTCGCCAGGAACATGAGTCGTTCGCTCGCGAGGTGTTGTTGGCCGCGACCGAGTTCATGTTCCAGACGAGCGGCACTGCGCGAGCAAGGGAGAAACAATTGCCGCGAATCATGAATCGAGCGAATCCGCTTGTTTCAATCCGCTCCCCTGCGCGAGCAAGGGAGAAACACATTGCCGAAAACATGGGGGCATTCAGGGGGAAGTTTCAATCCGCTCCCCTGCGCGAGCAAGGGAGAAACCTCCGTGACCCAAGGACCGTTGTTCGCGGACTTACGTTTCAATCCGCTCCCCTGCGCGAGCAAGGGAGAAACTTGCAACTCAGCCTGGCCAACCTGGCTGAACTGAAGGTTTCAATCCGCTCCCCTGCGCGAGCAAGGGAGAAACGCAATGTCGAATGTTGATGTTTCCAGTGTCGTCAGGTTTCAATCCGCTCCCCTGCGCGAGCAAGGGAGAAACCCTTACCCCGTTGGTCGTCGTGTCCTAGCCCCTCCTGGTTTCAATCCGCTCCCCTGCGCGAGCAAGGGAGAAACCCGCGATAACCCGGCACTGGACGCGGAGCAGTACGAGGT
>CAIPEB010000606.1 GCA_903863885.1 uncultured Planctomycetaceae bacterium
AATCATGACTCTTTTACCCGCTCGGTCAAGCCTCTCAGTTCCCGGCAAAGCATTAATCCATCTGTTAATTACGAAGTCGCTTCACGGTGGTAACAGAATAGACTAGCCACAAGACCAAGCAACCACCATGGTCGGATAGCTGAGATCGCTACCCGTCGCATCCTTGCACGCCCGCAGGCTCTGCGCCATATTGGCCCGTGAACGATCGCTGGCCGGTACTTACGACAAAACTGAGGTCCGCATGCCCGACTCTCTCATCGACATCCGAGTGGGACACAGTCCCGATCCCGATGATGCGTTCATGTTCTTTGCATTGGCCAAAGACCGTATCGATACAGGGCCGTATCGATTCCATCATGAACTGGTGGATATCGAAACGCTCAACCGCCGCGCGCTGCACGGCGAACTGGAACTCACGGCGATCAGCCTGCACGCCTACGCACACCTGACGCACCTGTACGCGCTCTGTTCGTGCGGCGCGAGCATGGGGGACGGTTACGGTCCGATGGTGGTGGCCCGCAGGCCCTGCTCGATCGACGAATTGACCGGAAGCGTGATTGCCGTGCCCGGAACCTGGACAACCGCCTTCCTTGCGCTGCGGCTCTATCTGGGTCGGGATTTCTCCCACGTCGTGGTTCCGTTCGACCAGATACTCGATGTGACCGCCCGGGGAGAGTTCGAGGGACGGCCGATCGACGCCGGCCTGATCATTCACGAGGGTCAACTGACGTACGACCAGCAGCATCTCGTGCGGATCGTGGATCTGGGTGAATGGTGGAAGCAGGAGACTTCCCTGCCGCTTCCGCTCGGGGCCAACGGGATTCGAAAAGACCTCGGCCCGCGCGTCATGAAGCAAGTCGATACGCTGCTGCGCGAGAGCATTCGCTACGGGCTGGAACACCGCGAGGAAGCGCTCGCCTATGCCTTGAGCTTCGGGCGAGGACTGGACAACTCGCAGGCGGACCGATTCGTGGGAATGTACGTCAACGACTGGACGATGGATTTTGGGGCTCGAGGCCGGGAAGCGGTGCGACTTCTTCTTGCCCGCGGCCACGAGGCCGGCGTCCTGCCGACACGCGTGACACCTGAATTCGTGTAGCGCAAAATATCCCTGCGGCGAGGCGGACCGGAAAGTCCGGGACGCTGCGGGCAGCGGCTTGCACTCCGCCGGAACCGGTGCGAAGCGGGAGCGAATTCTTGAGCAGCAATACGGGCAAGCGAAACGACTGGCTGGCCGCAATCGACGAAGCAATCGACGAGCGTTTCGCCCGGATGACCGAAGTGCGGAGGTGGCTGCACGCTCACCCCGAACCTTCGGGACACGAGACCGAAACCGCGCGGTTCCTGGAAGACCTGCTGGTGCGCGAGGGACTTCAGCCGCGCGCCGCCTGCGACGGCCGAGGGCTGATCTGCGACGGCACGGATCGGACGGAAGTGCCGATGATCGCACTGCGGGCCGACGTGGACGCGCTGCGGATCCACGACGGAAAGCAGGTGCCGTACCGCAGCCAGAACCCGGGAATCATGCACGCCTGCGGCCACGATGCCCACAGCGCGATTCTCTTCGGAACCCTGTCGGCGCTGCGGCATCTGGAAAACTCCGGCCGGCTGTCGTGGCCGATCCGCTACCGTGCGATATTTCAGCCGGCGGAAGAAACCTGCGAAGGCGCCCTGCAGATGATCGCAGCGGGGGCGCTCGAGGGAGTTTCAGCGATCGTCGCACTGCATGTGGATCCGACTCGCGAGGTCGGCCACATCGGAATCCGCACGGGGGTGCTGACGGCAAACTGCGACGAGATGCGAATCGTAGTCCAGGGTCGAGGCGGACATGCGGCCCGTCCGCATGAGACCAGCGACCCGATCGCCGCGGCCGCGCAATTGATCAACGCGCTCTACCTGCACATCCCGCGCGTCACGGACAGCCAGGAGGCTGTCGTCGTAACGGTTGGCCAGGTTCACGGCGGCGACAACGCCAACGTGATTCCGGAAGAAGTCGAGCTGCGCGGGACCATCCGCTCGCTCGACCGCACCGTCCGCCAGCACACGATGGACCATGTCCGGCGACTGGCCTTCGGAGTTGGACAGACCACTCTCACGAAGATCCAGGTCGACTTCGGGCTGGGATGCCATTCGGTCTGCAACGATGCGGCGATCGCCGAACTGCTCCGGTCTTCGGGCAAGCAGGTGCTGGGCCATGCGGCCGTCTCGGAAATCGCGCGCCCGAGCATGGGCAGCGAGGACTTTGCTTTCTACCTGGATCGGGTTCCCGGCGCAATGATGCGGCTGGGCTGCGCTTCGCATCGCTCCGGACGGGCCTCGCTGCATACTCCCAATTTCGACATCGACGAAGAGGCCCTTCGTATCGGAGCCAAGGTCATGGCACAGGCCGCCGTGCGATGGTGCAACCCCGATCTCCCCGCGGTCTCCCGGCCTCAGGGAGAAAGCCCCGAGGCAGGCGACTCATGACGAAGCTCGAATTCCATGGCAGCAGCGTTCCCACAGTCGGCATCGAAATCGAATTGTCGCTGGTCGACGGCAAAACCATGGAACTCTCCAACTGCATCGGCGATGTGCTGCAGCGCATTCCCGGCGGCGCGGACGAGCAGTTCAAAGTGGAACTGATGCAGTGCCAGCTCGAAGTCATCACGGGAATCTGCCAGACCGTGGGCGAAGCGGAAGCCGACCTGCGCGAGAAGCTCATCCGCGTTGAACAGGCCACCGATGAACTCGGCCTGCGCCTCTTCTGGGCCGGAGCGCATCCGTTTTCGTCGTGGCAGACACAGAAGGTCACGCCGAACGAACGGTACGAGAACCTCGTCGGACTGCTCCAGGAAATGGCAAGGCGACTCGTCACGTGCGGGCTGCATGTGCATGTCGGCGCGGACTCCGGCGACAAGGCCGTAATGATCTGCGACCGCATCCTGCAGCACCTGCCGATGCTGCTCGCACTCAGCTGCAGCAGTCCATTCTGGGAGAACCGCGTGACGGGGCTCGCCTCCTTTCGCACGAAGCTGCTCGAGGGACTGCCGACCGCCGGCATGCCGCCCCTGATGCGGAACTGGAGCGAATACGTCTGGCTCGTGAATCACATGGTGGACACGGGATTCATCAACACCGTCCGCGAACTCTGGTGGGACGTCCGCCCCCACCACAAGTTCGGAACGGTCGAAGTCCGCATGTGCGACATGCCGGGCAGTCTGAATGACGTGATCGCGATCGCCGCATTGACGCAGTGCCTCGTCGTCGCACTGTCCGAGGAAATCGACGAAGGCACGTATCAGTACGACTGCCACCCGATGCTCGTGCAGCAGAACAAATGGAGGGCCTGCCGCTTCGGCACGCGTGCCCGGCTCGTCAATCCTTACACGCACAAAGTCCAGTCACTGGGTCAGATCATCGGCACGCTCATCGAAAAGCTGCTCCCGATCGCCGAACGGCTGGGCTGTGCCGGCGAACTGATGCGCAATCAGGAAATCGCCGACGGCCCCAGCTGGGCCGATCGTCAGCTGCGGATCCTGGAGGAAACGGGCGACTGTACCGAAATCGTCCGCCAGCTTGCGCGCGGGTCGCGATTGTCCGCCCCGCTTGAAGGCAATCCGGCGCGCAGCGGCGCGCCGTCATGAAGACCGTCCGACGCCCCGAAACTCCCTCGAGTCGCGAGCCGTCCATGAAATCCGGCGAAATCTACGACCCCTACGCGTTGCCCGCGGACGCGATCCAGCCCCCGCCGACAAATCTCTGGCGGGCGCTGCGCAACATCGGGCCGGGGATCATCCTCGCAGGCAGCATCGTCGGCTCGGGCGAACTGATCCTCACCACAAAATTCGGAGCGCAATACGGCTATGCGTTCCTTTGGCTGATCCTGTTCAGCTGCGTGATCAAGGTCTTCGTGCAGATCGAACTTGGCCGGTACGCAATTTCCTCGGGTAAGCCCACCCTCGGCGCCATCAACGAACTGCGGGGCCCCCGCCTCGGCGCTCACATCCTCGTCTGGTGGTGGCTGATCATGATGCTGACGACCTTCACACAGATCGGCGGCATGGCCGGCGGCGTCGGACAGGCCATGGACCTGGCATTCCCCCACGCAGCCAGAACCATCGCCGACTGGACTCAGCCCTTCTGGCCGGACCTGGCTTCCTTGATCCGACAGCGTCCCGATTACCCCTGGGCCATCCTCGCATCGTTGACCGCGGTGATCCTGCTGGTCAGCGGCGGGTATCGTCGCGTGGAACAACTCTCCGTCTACCTCGTGGCGGCCGTGACCTTGCTCACCGTGTTGTCGGTCGCCGTCCTGCCGATGACACCCTACGCGATTCGCTGGGACCGAGTCGTCGAAGGCTTCCAGTTTCTTGTCCCCGCAGCCGGCATGGCGGTTGCCTTCGGGGTCTTCGGCGTAACCGGAGTCGGCGCGACGGAACTTTACGCCTATCCCTACTGGTGCCTGGAAAAAGGATACGCCCGGTTTGCAGGCAGCCGTGACGGATCCGAGGAGTGGCTGCAACGGGCGCGCGGCTGGATCCGAGTGATGCAACTGGATGCGTGGTGCAGCATGATCGTCTTCACGCTGGCCACCGTCTCGTTCTATTTCATGGGAGCCGCCGTCCTGCACCCGCAGCACCTGATCCCCGAAGACAAGGCCATGGTCGACACGCTGTCGCAGATGTACGCCAAACCCTTCGGATTGTGGACTCAAATGGTGTTCCTGATCGGGTGCGGCGCCGTCCTGTTCAAGACGCTGTATATCTCCTGCGCCGGACATGCGCGACTCACGGCCGACTTCTTCAGCCTCGCGAAGTTCCTGCAATTCGAAACGGCCCGCGATCGCGCGAGGTGGATTCAAGTTCTTTGCGTGTTCTACCCCCTGTTGGCGCTTGCCCTCCTCCTGACCCTGAAAAACCCGGTGAAGATGGTCGTGATCGGGGCTGTGGCTCAGGCCGCTACTCTGCCGATTATCAGCGGCATCACCGTTTTCTTCCGCTACTTCGGCACCGATCCGCGATTGGCCCCGCGCCGATTCTCCGACGCCTGCCTGTGGCTGGCGTTCTTCTCGATTTCGTGCGTCGCGGCATACGCCGTCTATTCGCAGTTGTCCTCGCTCTGGCCTGCTGCGGCCCGATGAACGCACAGTCGAAGTCCAAAACGGCGAGGTTCCCGGCCGGCCGGCCGTGCGACCCGGATGATCAGATGATCGAGTCGCGGCGAAACAGCTGCTCCGCGTTCCGGGTCGTGCAATCGGCAACCTGTTCGATAGACACTCCGCGGGTTTCTGCCAGGCAGGCAGCAGTGTGAACGAGCAGCGCCGGCTCGTTCGGCCGGCGACCGCGATGCGGGTGCGGCGAGAGATAAGGCGAATCCGTCTCGATCAAGACACGCTCCTCGGGAACACTCGCGGCGATTTCACGAAGAGCCGTCGACTTCTTGTAGGTGACCATCCCGGCGAAACTGATGTGCAGGCCCAGTTCCAGGCAAGCGAGGGCTGTGCCGGGTGTTCCGCTGAAGGAATGCATGACGCCCCGCAACGCACCCCGCCGCCGCGCTTCGGTCAGCATTGCCAGCACATCGTCGTCGCAATCGCGCATGTGGACAATGACCGGCAGCCCGACACGCTGAGCCAGCCGCAGGTGACGATCGAAATACTCCTGCTGCAACTCGAAGGGCGTGAAATCCCAGAAGCGATCAAGTCCCGTCTCGCCGATGGCGACAACCGCCGGCAGGACCGAGAGACCGGTAACGCGGTCCCAGTCCGCCGGTCCGATTTCCGCGCAGTGGTTGGGCTGGACTCCGACAGCAGCAGCCACCGTGGAGTACTTCGCCGCCAGAGCCACACAGGCTTCGCTCGATGCCGCGGTGACTCCCACCGTCACCATAGCCGCGACGCCGGCCTCAGTTGACCGCAGCACAACGGCATCCCGGTCGGCATCGAACTGCTCGTCGTCCAGGTGACAATGCGTGTCAAACAGCCGCATAGTGCCTCAGGTGCCGCTGGCATCTCGGCGCATCGAGAGCGGAAGAAGGGTCGGGAGTCGCGTCAGGCGCCGGTTACGACTTTCGGCTTGGATGAACCGAGTTCTTCCAGCAGGTCCAGGTGCGCCTTGGCAGCCCCGAGCGACTCTTCCGCCAACGCCCTGGCCATGGGGAACGCTTCCAACTGCCGTGCACATTCTTCAGCTGTCGAAATGATCTTACGCTGACCTTCGATCAGCCTCTGCAGCAGGAAAGCAAAGCTCAAATCGTGGTAGCTCGTAAACGTCATGGAGAAGCCGCCGAAGTTGACCGCTCCGTCAAGGTCCACGACCATTTCTCCCAGACGATCCACGGTCTGCTGGTGATCCTCCCCAATCTGCTGAAGCACCTGACGGGCCTGCTCATCACCACGAAGCCACGTGGGCGAAGCATACCGCAGATACATCGCCAGCGAGCGATTGTGAAGGACAATCAGCCGATTCAACACGTCGACAGGATTGACGGAGGTCATGACGAAATCGCTCTCAAGCCAGCAGATAACGGGCAGCCGCCGCGGCCCACTCGTTCAGAATGTTCCAGTTGAAAATCAACAGTGCCGTGGGCGCGGTAAGCAGACAGACAAAAGCGCCCTGCAGCGAAATCGCCGAGAAGCCGAACGGCAATCGGTCCTTCGGGGGCTCCTCGAACGTCATGACCTTGACGATTCGCAGGTAGTAAAACAGGCTGATCACGGTGTTCAGACCGCCGACGATCAGCAGTGCGATCAGGTAAGGTTCGGCATGCCCGGCCGTGACGCTGAGCTGATAACCGTCCACCAGCGCTGCGAAGATCGCGAACTTCCCGATAAACCCTGACAAGGGCGGCACGCCAACCAGTCCGAACAGAGTCATCGCAAAGCAGACGACCATCACGGGACAGCTTCGCACCAACCCGGCGTAATCGGCAATCTGTTCGGATCGCAGGGCGTTTCGCAGGAATGCAACGATCGCGAATGCCGTGAGGTTCATGAACACATAAACCGCGATGTAGACAGCCAGAGCGCTGACCGCCCCCTGGGCCGCGGTGGTGTCGTAATTCATCATCACCATCAGCGCCGACACGGGCATCATCATGTAACCCGCATGTGCGATGGTTGAGTAGGCCAGGAGACGCTTCACGTTGGTCTGAGTGTATGCAGCCAGATTGCCGAACGTGCACGTGATCGCCGACAGCAGAGCGATCAGTTTGCCGATGAACTCGCGGTTTGCCCGCAGATTCTCCATCGTCGCGTGGGGGACGGGGTTCTCTGCCGCCGCAACCAGGGCAACTGGAGTCTCCGCAGGCTGCCCGGCCGGAGCGACATTCGCCGGCAGCGCCCCGAAACCGACTGCGATTCTCACCAGCAGGGCCAGCGCTGCCGCTTTTGAGGCTACGCTCAGAAACGCGTCAACTTCGGCAGTCGCCCCTTCAAAGACATCGGGACACCAGAAGTGAAACGGAACAGCCGACAGCTTGAAGGCCAGACCGACGATCAGCATCAATCCGGCAAGGGCCAGCACCATGCACTGGCTGGAACTCATGGTCGGAAATGACTCGGCCATGCGTACTGCCAGGGTCGGCAGATGGACCGTGTTAAACATCCCGGCGATCAGACTGATGCCGTACAGCATGACCCCCGCCGTGCCCGCACCGTAGATCGAGTACTTCAGCGCCGCTTCGCTGCTCACCCGCTTGCCCTTCAGCAATCCGGCCAGCACGTACGACGGAACGCTCGCCATCTCGACGGCCATGAAGATCATGAGCAGGTGGTTGGCCGACGCCATCAGGCACATGCCGAGAATAGCGCCCAACACCAGCGAGTAGATATCCGGCGAATCGTCGCGGTCCGGTATTCCGGACAACTTGGTGAAGACGATGAACAAGAACGCGAAACCGATGAGGATGCTGCGCATGAAGACCGTGAACGGGTCGTAGACCAGCATTCCGGTGAACAGTTCGTGGCGTTCCAGCGCCGGAATCCCGCCGCGTCCGATGAGATGCAGCCAGGGATTGGTATGCCACAACGCCAGCGCGGTGCCGAGCAGCGCGACCCAGAAGACGTCCGCGCGCCGTCCGCCCAGCATGCGCACCAGCAACATCAATACGATTGTCGCGCACAGAGTCAGTTCCGGGAGGAATCCCCAGAAACTGGCTTGCGCGTCGACCAGCACCTTGCTAACGAGTTCGTGCAGATTCACTTGCTTGGTCTTCAAAGACGACTGGGGGTACCAAAGTCGCCGGCGGCTCCGGCCGTTCGGCGGCGGCCACCTGCAAAGGACGCTGAGGTCCCTTCACGGCCGCTTGTGCTTTCGCTTCCTGCTTGCCGGGCTGCTCCGGCTTTTCCTTGACACGCTGAGTCCATTCGGCCAGCGAATTCACCTGGCGCTGGATGGTCGGATCCATATACCGCAACAGAGTCTGGTACGGCAGGATGCCCAGCAGCAGGGCAAAAACCAGCAGAACGATGGCAATCGCGTTTTCCCGCGAATTGCTCGGCGTCAACGCCTCCGGGTGCGGACCGCGATATTCGGCGCCGAGGTAGACGCGTTGAACGGCCCACAGGATGTAGCCGGCCGTCAGAATGACCACGGATGCCGAGATGATGGCCAGCGTCGCGTCGTACCGGAACACCGACAGAACCACGAGTACCTCGCCGATGAACCCGCACAGCCCCGGCAGACCGAGCCCGGCAAAGAAGATGCCGATCGAAAGCGCCGTGTACACCGGCATCTTGCCGAACAGGCCACCGAACTGATCGAGGTTGCGATGGTGCACCCGGTCGTAGATCACGCCGACCAGAAAGAACATGCCGGACGAACTGATGCCGTGAGCAATCATCTGGAACATCGCACCCTGCACGCCCATATTCCAGTAGTCCGTATTGAACAGCGTGTAATCGCGGGCGGACCAGACCCCCAGGCCAAGCACCACATAGCCCATGTGGCTCACCGAACTGTAAGCGACCATTCGCTTGAAGTCCTTCTGGGCCAGCGCGGCTAGTGCCCCGTAGACCATACTGACCACACCGATCAGACAGACCACGTAGGCCAGCGTATAACCACCCTCCGGACAAATCGGATAGCAGATGCGGATGATGCCGTACCCGCCCATTTTCAGCAGCACGCCGGCCAGGATCATCGAAATCGGGGTGGGAGCCTCCACGTGCGCATCGGGCAGCCACGTGTGCAGCGGCACGGACGGAACCTTGATTGCAAAGCCGATGAACAGCAGCACAAAAGCCCAGATCTGCAGCGACCAGCCGAACGCCAGCGGCTTGCTGAAACAGTCCGTGTACTGACCGATCGCAGTGAGGGCCAGCAGGTTGAACGTGTGAACCGGCTGGTCGACAGCCGGGATCGCAGAGGCACCCGCAAGGCTATCGAGCGTCGGGTCCACCTCAGCCTGTTCGTTGGCGCCCTTGGCGACAAAGCACCTGACAACTTCCTTCACGCGCGAATTTGCTTCCATCGCGGCAACGACGTCCGAGAGCTTGCTTTCGTCGCGGCGCAGGCGAACGGTAACCACGTTCGCATCGGCGTCGTAAATCGCCTTGGTGTGTTCCAGCGTCGCAGCCGAATCCTCGGGCAGGAACTGGATATTCAGCGGGTGTTCTGCTTCAGCTCCGGTGCGAATGAACTCAAGCCGCGGGCTGTCTCCTCCCGTGAACGCGCGTCCCAATCGCGGATTGACCGACGCGGGCAGATGCAGTTCGTCCCAATGAACCTGAGCTGTCTTCTGGTCTCGATACAGGTCGGATGCCGGAATGACCTTGCGCAGGTCGCTCTGGAAGTAGAGCAGCAGGATCGCGATCAGCATCAGCACGCTGCCGACCAGCGTATACAGGAAGAACTTGATCGCGGCATATTCGCGCCGCGGCCCGCCCCACACGCCGATCAGGAAGTACATCGGCAGCAGCATGACTTCCCAGAAGACGTAGAACAGGAAGAAATCCAGCGCGAGGAAGACTCCCATCATGCCGGTCACCAGCAGCAGAAACAGCACGCAGTACGCCTTGACGTACTTCGTTACCGACCAACTGGCTCCCATGGCCAACAGACTTACCAGGGCAGTCAGCATGACCAGCGGAAAGCTGATGCCGTCGAGGCCCATGTAGTATTCGATGTTGAATGACGGAATCCACGGCACGTTGAACACGTTCTGCATCGTGTCCGTGCCAGCGTTGAACTGCGTCGGTCCGACGGTCAGGAAACCGGCGACGCAGAGCAGCAGCACGACGGCGAGCGTCGCCAGCGACGTGTACCGCAATCCGTTGTGCCAGTGCGATGGCACGAACAGTGCGATGACGATCGCCACGACTGCGGGAAGAAATACGATCAAGCTCAATAGAGTAATTGGCAACATGGTCTAACCAGCCAGTGTCGAATTCCAGAAGCTGATGAGGATGAACAGGGCCACGGCGGCCACGACGATGAACATCACGTACTGCCGAACGCTGCCCGTCTGCACGCGCCGCATCGAATTGCCCAGCGAATAAACCCACTTGGCAATCTGATTCACCAGACCGTCGACAAGCGACTGGTCCACCAGGCGATCCCAGCCCGCCGCGCACCACTTGGTAACCCGGGCCGTGCCGTCCACGATCCCGTCGATAACGTTGCGATCGAAACTGGCCGCAGCACCAGCCAGAACGTGGGTCGGCTTCACAAACAGGAAGTCGTACAGTTCGTCGAACCACCATTTGTTCCGCAGGAACGTGTAGATACCCGAAAACTGTTTCCGCACCTCCTCGGCGCTCATGCGGCCCAGACCGTACATCAGCGTCGACAGCACGAAGCCGGCGAGCGAGGCGCCGATCGCGATCATCGTGACCGGCACAATAATGGCCGAGGTGTGGACACCGTGCTCGCTCGGCCAGACCCAGTCCAGGGCCACTCCGCTCATCCCCGTCGCCGCGCGCACCGGTTCGGACTGCATGAGCAGGGACACGAGCGAAACGTCGCTCACCGGTGCCACCCACCAGATGATCGCCAGCAGCAGCACCAGGACGCTGATCAGCAACGGGAGATTGCCGAGCGACAGGATGCGGCCACCCGCAGCCGATCCGCGCACGGACCGCCATCCAAGGAACAACGCGATCGCAGCCAGCGAACCGATCACACCCTGAATCGGCGACCATGCCACGACGACGGCCATCACCGACAGAATAATCAGCGGCACGTACATGACGGCCGGCGACTCGTGGGCATGTTCGTATCGATGGTGATTGCGGGGCTTGCCGGCGAATGTCATGTACCACAGGCGGAACATATAGAACGCGGTGACCGCGGCACCCGCGGCGGCAGCCACAAAGAACACGCCCGCCAGCGGCGATCCGTTCGACTGCATGAAGAGAAAAGCCTGCTCGAGAATGGCGTCTTTCGAATAGAAGCCGCTCAACCCCAGCCCGGCCAGCTCCGGACCGCCGAGGAACCCGATCACAAACGGCAGACCGGCGCCCGCAATGGCCATGCAGCCGATCAGCATCGTAATGGCCGTGACCGGCATCTTCTTCCGCAACCCGCCCATCTCCGTCATTTCGTTGCTGTGCACTGCGTGAATGACAGACCCGGAGCAGAGAAACAGAAGGCTCTTGAAAAATGCGTGGGTAATCAGATGCATCATTCCCGCCAGCCACGCCCCCACGCCAAGGGCCATCATCATGTATCCGAGCTGACTGACCGTTGAATAGGCGAGCACGCGTTTGATGTCGGTGGCCGTAATGGCAATTGTCGCGGCCATGAACAGGGTGATGCAGCCTACAACCGCAATGACCAGCAGCACCTCCGGAGCGAACGCCGGATAAAAGCGACCGACGAGATACACGCCAGCCGCGACCATCGTTGCCGAGTGCACGAGAGCCGAGACGGGAGTGGGCCCTTCCATGGCATCGGGAAGCCACACGTGCAGCGGAAACTGAGCACTCTTGCCCACGCAACCGGCGAAAATGCCCACGCCCCCGATTACCCACAACCAGTAACCGCCTCCCCAGCCCGCACGGTCTTTTCCGCTGCGCCATTCGGGCAGTTGCGACTCGACCGCCTTGGCTGCAGCGGAGCGATCGGCCTGCTGGCGGGCGATCTGCGCCACCTGCCGCGGCGCCGCGAGTTCCACAAGACCGGCGGGAGGCTGTATTTCCGTGGAGGTACCCACAAGCCTGAAGATACCCGGATGCTCGCGGACCACTCCATCGCGATCCTCATATTTCACGTCGCCGAACGACAACGTTCCCAGACCCGACCAGAGTGCCATCATCCCGATGATCATGCCGAAGTCGCCGACACGATTCACGATGAACGCCTTATTGGCGGCATTCGATGCACTCTTGCGTTCGACGTAGAAACCGATCAGGAAGTACGAGCAGATCCCCACCAGTTCCCAGAACATGAAGACCATCGCCACGTTTCCGGCCAGCACCAACCCGAGCATGCTGAACGAAAACAGCGAGAGATACTGAAAGAACCGGCAAAACCGCCCGCGCCGATGCAGGTGATGTCCGTCGCTCAGCGTCACCTCATGGTCCACGACCTCTTCCAGTTCCTCGTGCATGTAGCCCATCGCGTAGATATGGATGAGCGTAGCGATAAATGTCACCATGCAGAACATGCAGACGGTCAGTGCATCGATGTAGTAGCTGATGCTCAGCCGCAGGCTGCCGAATTGCCCGAGTACCCACGGGGTACCCAGTCCGGGCACATTGAACTCCCCGGCGTAGTACTTCGGTGCCGCGGGAGCGTACTCGGAACCCGAGTGCCCGCCCGCTTTGTGCCCCGCCGCTTCAGCTGCATCCGCTTCGTGCGGAGACGCTCCCTCAACCTCTGCGGCAGCCGCTTCGCCGTGGGACGGCGATTCGTGGCCGGAGGCCGAGGCGTGTGTCGCACCGGCATTCCGCGGGTGGTGCGGAATCCAGCAAGCGAACAGCGCAACAAACGACAACAGACCGGCAAGCCCGATCGCACTGGTCGCAACGTAGCCGGCGCACCGGCCTGCGTGCCCCATTTTCGGGCCGAAGATCAGAATCGAAACAAACGACACCAGCGGCAGCAAGACCGCGATGCCCAACAGTATCGGTAGGAAAGTGGCTGGGTCCATTAGCCTTTGAGATCGTCTGCGCGGTCGACGTCGATCGTGGTGTGGTTATTGTAAAAATTCAGCGCGATGGCCAGAGCCACCGCCGCCTCCCCCGCGGCCAGTACGATCACGAACAGGGCGATGAATTGGCCGTCGAGTCCCAGCGATTCGGCACGCAACAACTTGCTCCCGAAGGCGACGAAGTTGATGTTGGCCCCGTTGAGCACCAACTCAACTCCCATCAAGACTCCAAGCGCGTTCCGCTTGGTCACCATGCACAGCACGCCGGCCACGAACATGACCGCGCCGACTGCCAGGTAGTGAGCAACTGTGATAGGCGCCATGTGCAACTTATTCCTGTCTGGCCGTTTGAAAACCAAAGCGGCCGGCAATTGACCCGTTCAAACGGCCCCCTCATCAACGGCCGCAGCCCGCCGCTTGGCCCGTGCCATGTAAGCGGCACCGATCAACACGACGAGCAAGTGGATCGACACGATGAGAAACGGCAGAAGATATCCCGACATACCGCCGAGCAACTGCGGATCCGTCTGGCTCAGCTTATCCACCCGCACACCGGCGAACCCCATGCCGATCGGCGTCGTTGCCTCGACGTCCGCCGCGCTGATCGCCGCCCGGTCCGGATTCGCTTTCACCCAATCCGGCACCTTCAATGCCGCCGACAGCAACAGCGCCAACAGAGCGCTGCCGGCAATCAATGCGAGAATCCACTCGCCGGACGGCGTCCTCAGCGACACGAATCGCGAATGGGCGGTCAGCATCACACCGAACACCAGCAGCACCAGCGTGCCGCCGACATAAATCATCAACTGCATCGCCGCAACGAACTCGGCGCCGGTCAGAAAAAACAGGCCGGCCGATGCGCCCAGGCACAAAACGAGATAAAACGCCATGCGAACCACATTCGCGGAAAAGAGCACCGCCAGTGCAAATCCGCAGGTGAGCAGGGCAAACAGCCAGAAATAGATCGCGTGCCAATCCATGCCTGCGAGCGTCATCATCCGACACCGCCTTTCCGGGATAACGGACTACCGACAGCCCCCGTCGCTGACGAACGGGCCGGTTCCGTCTCACCCGACACATCAGGCTCGTCGCGATCTCCACTCGCTGCGGGGCGTCCCGCCTGCGCGGCTGAACCCTCGGCCGCGGCGGCCGCTTCAGCCTTCAGCACCCAACTCTCGCGATACTCGCCACGCTGCTTTACCGCCATCAACTGGTTGGGCGACCAGAGCGGACCGGCGGCAAGGCCGAACATGCCGGTCTGCCAGCCCAGCGCGCCGAGGAAACAGACCGCAGCCAGCGGCGTGCAGTACTTCAGGCAGGTCGTCATCACCTGATCGATCCGCAGCCGCGGCAGAGTCCACCGCACCCAAATCATCACGGTGACGCCCACGACCGCCTTGATGAGGAAGTTCGCGGCACCCGCCAATTCTGCGACGTACTGGAGCACCCCGCCCATACTCGACCAGCCCAGCATGTCGAACACGGGCACCGGACCGTGCCAGCCGCCGAAAAACAGAATCGTCGCCAGTCCGCTCACCAGCAGCATCGATCCGTATTCGGCCATGAAGAAGTAACACCACCGCATGCCCGAGTATTCCGTGTGGAAGCCGGCCACCAGTTCGCTTTCCGCCTCGGCCAGATCGAACGGAGCACGATTGACGCTGGCAATGGCACACGTGAAATACACCCAGAACACGGCGAAAGTGAACGGGTCATGGAAGACAAGCCAATTGGTGAGCCAACCGGTCTGCATGTTGCCGATCGTCACGAGATTCATGGTCCCGCAGATAAACACGGGAACCACGACGCACAGCCCCAGCGGCACTTCGTAACTGACCACCTGTGCCGATTCCCGCATCGCACCGAACAGCGACCACTTCGAGCCCGAGGCATACCCGGCCAGAATCACGCCGAAAACCTCAAGGCCCAGGACGGCCAGGATGAAAAACACCGCCGAATTGATGTGCTGAGCCACCCAGCCATCCGAAAACGGCAACGCCAGATACGCCGTGAAACTGGCGGCGAAACTGACATACGGAGCACAGCGAAACAGCAATGCGTCGGCCTCGCGCGGCCGCACATCCTCCTTGCTGAGCAGCTTGATGCCGTCGGCCAGCGCCTGAAGCCAGCCGAATCGCCCCCCGACGCGAGTCGGACCAAGACGATCCTGGATGCGCCCGGCCACTTTGCGCTCGGCCCAGATAAAAAACATGGCCGCGACGGCGACGATCCCGAGCAGAATCACCCCGTGAACCAGCGCGGCAAGCACCGCGCCCGCCAGATGCGAAGGCGGCAAGTCAACCCCGGCCCATCCGAGCAGCCGGTTCAGAATCTGTAGATTGATCAGTTCAGCCACGATTTAGTTTTCCGCTCGAGACTCAAGCCCCGGAAACGGTGAAATATGTCATAAACAAGTGTCGATCCACAAGCCGTCTAAGCCGGTTTGCCGCGAAACCCGCCCCGGTTGGCGGGCACGCCACAACACCGCTCACCTGTCAATCTCACCCATCACGATGTCGAGCGACCCGATGACAGCCGGCACGTCGGCGATCAGACAGCCCCGGCAGACTTCATGGGTGATCGACAGGTTGCAGAACGAACTGCTGCGGACCCGCACTCGCCACGGTATGGCATTGCCGTCCGCCACCAGAAAGAACCCCATCTGCCCTCGCGGGGCCTCGGTCTCCAGATACGCCTCCCCCTTGGGCAGCCGCTGCGTCAGCTTGAGCGGAGCCCCGCAATCGCCCTTCGCAGCGCGATACCGCTCCATGGCCTGACGAACCAGTTCGACGGACTGCACGACCTCGAGCATGCGGACGTAGAAGCGATGCCAACTGTCGCCCAGCACGGCTTCGGCCGGAACCGGCGGATAATCACGGTCCTTAGGATAGTGACCGTCTTTCTGCACGATCACCTCGTATTTGTAGTCGCGGTACAGTCCCGTGTACCACGGATCGCCGTCACGCCGCAGATCGTAGTCGACTCCGCTGCCCCGCAGCACGGGACCGGAAGTTCCGTAGTCGATCGCCATCTCCGCGGAAAGCACACCGATGCCCGCAGTGCGCCGGATGAAAACCGCGTTGCTCGTCAGAAGCGTGTGGTATTCCTCAATCACCGGCGCCAGCTGGTCGAGAAACGCCTCGCACTTTTCGAGCCACCCCTCCGTCAAGTCGCCCGTGGCCCCGCCGGGCGTGATGTAACTGTACGTCAACCGGGCGCCGCAGACCTCCTCGAACAGATCGAGGATCCGCTCCCGTTCGCGAAATGCGTAGAGAAACGGCGTGAACGACCCCAGATCGAGGCCGTAAGTCCCCATCGCAACCAGGTGGCTGGCGATGCGGTTCAACTCGGCCATCAACACCCTGAGGTGCCGGCCGCGTTCGGGCACTTCGTGCTTCAGCAGCTTTTCGACGACCAGCGCCCACCCGAGGTTCATGTTCATCGCCGCCAGATAGTCCATTCGATCCGTGTACGGAATGTACTGGCGATGCGAGAGATTCTCTCCGATCTTCTCGGCGCAGCGGTGCAGGTAACCAATGTGCGGAGTCGCTTCGGAGACGATTTCGCCGTCCGTTCGCAGCGCGAGCCTCAACACGCCGTGGGTGCTGGGGTGCTGCGGCCCCATGTTGATCAACATCTCGTCGGTTCGAACGTCGAACTCAACGACTCGCGGATCGCCCAAGTGACTCGCCATAGAAATCCCGTCGATTCCCAGTCTGATGGTGCCCGGCGGATGACCGACCGGTGCTGCCCAAGACAGATTTCAACCCACTGCCGCCAACGCCCCGCCGGCCCAACCGTCTCACCGATTCCTAATGCCGTGATACTCCAGCGGCATGACGTAATCCTTCCGCAACGGGTACCCCTCCCAGTCCTCGGGGCACAGAATGCGTCGCAGATCCGGGTGCCCCACGAACATCACGCCCATCAAATCGTAGACCTCGCGTTCGTGCCAGTCCGCGGTGCGCCAGATTCCGCTCACCGAGGCGACTTCCGGCAGCTGACCCGCCACGTCGTCCTTCCAGCGAGGCAGCCGGACCTTGATTACCACCGTGTGCTTGAGCGTCGTGCTGCTCAAGTGATACAGCATCTGGACGTGAGGCTTCCAATCAACCTTCGCCGCCTTCTTGGCGTCCGGCTCGAAGTAGTCGACCGCCGTGATGCAATTCAGGAGATTGAACTGCCATGCAGCGTCATTCTTGAGCAAGCGGCAGACATCCTCGAGACGCTCCGCCGACACCTCGATCCACGGATCAATGGTCTCGACGACGAGAGCCCGGACATCGTCTCCAAAACGCTCCCGCAACTGGTCAAACAGCTTCTGATGGTCCATAACCGCCCGTTCTTTACGCGGAGATCGACAGACAGCCCCGATCAGGCCGATATGCAAGACTCCGAAGAATCCCGCAATGAAACCCGGAGACCCGATTCCGCCTGGAACCGCTCACGTCCGACCGCCCGCACCCAGTCGAGATCTCCCCGCCACCACACGTAGGCAAACCCGACGAGCAGCACGACGAAGAACAACAGGATATCAACGATGGTCAGCAGCGCCAGTTGGCGGCCTCCCGAGTGAGCTATTTCCTCGCATAGCGTGGCTTCATCCACCCGTTCCGTAACGGAGGAAGCCAGACTCTCCGGCACCGATGTCACCGGACGCGGCGACGGTACGCCCATTTCGCGATAGAGATAGCGGGCCGAATCGGTCAACTGCAGCCCCTGTTCCGTCTGAGCCACCACCTGAAACCGCGGATCCATCAAGTGGGAACTCTTGCCGAACACAGTGGCCCACGGAAAGAAAAACGCCACCTCCACATCGAAAATGATGAACAGCAGGGCGACGACATAGAATCGCAGGTCGAACTGAATAAAGCTCGAACCGATAGACGGCTCGCCGCACTCATACACTTCGAGCTTTTCGGGGACCGGATTGGCCGGGCGCACAAAGCGGCCCAGGATCAGATTCGCCAGCAGAAAGATAATTCCAATGCCGGCAAACAACGCCAGATAGGCCACTACCGAAACCGATGTGGAAACAGCGGCAGACATAAGCTTCCCGAATCAAGCCCTTGCGGCGAGAGAAAACCAGAGTATGCAAATCAGGCCCGCGTCATTGTAGGCAACACTGCGCCCGTTGCAACCGAGTCCGCCGTAACCGCCGAGTCGATGCGAGACGCATGGAAGATACGGCTAGGCCAGTTCATCGGAATGCCCAGCCAGCGAATCGGCCGTGAGATGCTGGCGTCCAGCAAATCCGGCATCCCGCTCGTGCCAGAACAGGACTTCCGGCTCGTTGAATCTCCAGCAGAGAAACACCAGCCGACCATCAATGACCGCCGGAAAATCGATCAGCCCGTCCGTGCTGCTCTGAACGATCACGCCCAGGTCAACCAGTTCCCGCTCGTAATCGTGGAGACGCTGCGAGTCCCGCATCAACTCCTGACGGACGTGAACGAGTTCCTCGGCGTACGGGTCGCCCGCCGCCGCACTGCGCCCCTTCGACAACGACTCCAGGCGGTTCCGCCGCTCCTCGACGTCGCACGCAAGACCGACCATGTCCGATGCAATTGCCCGAACCAACGGCAGACAGGCGTTGGCTGACTCGACAGTGAACAGCTTGGGCGGTTTACGACTGACGGGCATCATGACGCAATATTGAAATCAAGGATACGATGGCAACCAAGTGGTACAAGTCCACGCCGCCCTCTCTCGGGAGGCCCGACCGGACCAGAAAACCGACCGAACAAAAGTCCCGGACAACTCACTGCGATGGACCGCCGTGGACCGGTTGAGTGATCCGCTTCGATTCCGCAATGGCCGTCGGATTCAAGGTAGAACGCCCCCACGCAATATCCAGCGGAAGACGCGAAAAATCGACGATGCAGCCGTCCCGACTGTAACAACTCAGATCGTGCGTCGCGCCCATGAAGATGCAATCCACCGGGCACGGCTCGACACAAAGCGCACAAAGCAGGCATTTCGAGTAATCGATGGTGAACCCCGTTACCCGAAACCCCTTCCCTCCGCCCGCCGGACGCTCCTTGCCGATGTAGATGCAATCGACAGGACAGGCCCTCGCGCACTGGTCGCAGGCAATGCAAGTCGTCAGGTCGTAACGATGAAAGCCGCGGTAGCGGGCCGCCACGACAAGGGGCTTCTCGGGGTACTCAAACTGCTCGGTGAACGTCCCCCGATCGCGACGATACGTCACCAGCCAGTACCGCATCGTCACCCAGAGTCCCTGGGCAACCGTCACAATCGTCACACGGATATTATGAAGCCATTCTCGCATAGTTGCCGCGTTCCAATCTCTGCGGAAGCAGCCAGTCTCTTCAGCCGCAGCTCGCCTGCACGCTTGAGCCTGAATTATATGCGGACCACCCGACGTCGCAAGCGACCGGTTCCCACCGCACTCCAGATCGAAACGTATGACGCCCTGCCAACGGAACTACGCACCGCCGAACGCAACAGCGTACGACATGGCGGACAATTGGCAAAAGCACGCGACCCGTAGACATGCCTCTGGAAAAAGCAGTGACCCCGACGGGACTCGAACCCGTGTTGCCGGCGTGAAAGGCCGGTGTCCTAGACCGCTAGACGACGGGGCCGGAAGCTGTCATCGCTGCGCAATGTCTGTGTCTCTGCGAAAGGTATACTTGGCAGTGCTTCGCAGCGTCAAGTGGGGTCGAAAGAGCAGCACTGCGTTTTCGCGAAACTGCATCAGAGGCGACCGAGAAGATGCGCGGCGGGAGGGCTAAGTTGCATCAAGGCGGGGAGGAAAAGAGCAGGCCAACCGGACACGATCCGTTCAGTTCTCACCGGAAGCTTCAGCACCGCTGGGCGACTCGCCTTCCTTTGCCATCTGCTCGTTCCGCTTGATCGCGTCGTAGACTTCGCGACGATGCACGGGTACCTCTTTCGGCGCTTCAACGCCGAGCCGCACCTTGTCGCCACGAATCTCGACCACAACGATCGTGATGTCGTTGTTGATCACGATGCTTTCATTCTTCTTGCGCGATAGGACTAACATCTCGCATTCCTTTGTTCCAGTGCGCCACTTCCGCCTTGGAGATCGTCCGACCGAGCCGGGAACTCGCATCGGGCGTCAAATACCATCCCGCAAGTCACCAAGCAACGCTCAAACTGGCACCTTCCAAAAGCTTGCGCGCATCGATCTTCCCTCCACTCTACGTGCTGGGTTTGTACAGTCAAGCAATGCCCGTTTCACTGAGCCAATTTTCCTCCAAGTTTTGTATCGATTTGGCATACGATTCGAACCGCCCCTCAAGCTTGATTGGACGCTAGAGCTTATCCCCGACGAGACAATAGAGCCATAAAACTCGTACACAT
>CAIPEB010000607.1 GCA_903863885.1 uncultured Planctomycetaceae bacterium
GAATCGAAGGGCAAAGCCAGCGGTGAATTGAAGGGCAAAGCCGGCGGTGAATTCAAGGGCAGGGCCGGCGGTGAATCGAAGGGCAGGGCCGAGAAATAGACCTCCGGACAATCGGCTGGTCTAACAGCATCCCTGTTTGGGTCGACCTGCTCATGTCGCGGCGCAATCTGGTCGAATGGCGGTCCGCACCCAGCCGACCAACGTTGCTCCGCGACTGCCATGAGCGGCCGCCTTCGCCCCGTGAGGGGTTGCGAGTGTGGTCTGCCCAGAGAGTGTGCCGAACATGAAACCGTGGTTCGCCCACCGCAGCGAGGCTCCGCCGCCCACATGGTCGATCATCGCGAACGCCAGCCACTGAATGCAGATCAGCGGCAGAGCCCAGCAGAAAACGCGGTATCGTCGCGAAACCACGACTCCGATCACCAGAACGATCGATGATCGTGGACGGCAGAACATACGATGAGAATCACGGCGGCCGCAGTACCCGGAACCCGCGCTGCTGATTTGATCAGTTTCTTCTTTATGTCCACCACCGGAACACCGGAAAGAAACGCAGCAGTCTGCGCCAAGTCGCCGCGCGGGACTTTCGTCGCTCCAATTCACTCTCGGCTGCCACTCGTCTTTCCATCAGATCTGCGTCGTTGTGGAACCCGCACGAGACACAGAAACGGGCTCCGTTGGGAAGCGGTTGCTGACATCGCAAACACCGACTCTCGCTGCGCGGTGACGCCGCCGAATCAGACATCGTCGTGGCTCCGTTAACGAAGGATCGGCGGAGCGTCGTTACACACGTCGTCATGGTCGCTGGCACCCGCTCGCTCGCCGCCCCCATGATACGCCCGCAGCCGCCCGCACGCTGCCGGGGACGCACCGGAAACAAGGCGCCGTCGTTCCAAATCAGTTGTCCTCCTTATTCCAACTGGAAGACCGCCATTTGCGGCAAATGGTCGCTCAGCGAAAACGACTGAGGATCTGCCGGGTTGGTGCGAAACGCCCCCTGAAACAAGGGTTTCGATTCCACGGCCTGTCTGGCGATGGGGCCAGCCGCCCAGACATAGTCGATGCGGCGCTCCAGCCCATCCGCCATGAAAGTCGTTCCAACGCCCTCGCCCACTTGAGCGAACGTATCGAGCAAACCACCCTGCTGCCAGAGTTTGTACTCCTCCGTTTCTGGCGTGTGGTTGAGGTCTCCGATCAGGAGCAGGGAGCGGTTCGCTCGCAGGTCGGTTTGCATTGACCGCAGCATCTCGGCAATTTCACGTTTGCGGATCTGGGAGTCCGATGGATGCAGGTGTGCCGAGTGAACCACGAGCGTCTTGCCGTCGGGCAAACGGATTTCCGCCATGCCCCAATGCCTGGTGAATAGATCCTTGGGACGCTGGCCGCCAATGACGGGGCAGTTCTCGGAACGAACGATCTCAAAGCGGCTCATGATCGCCCCTGGCCAATTCTGACCGCTGGGAAGGTACACGTACTTCATGCCCAGTCGCTCAGCGATTTCTTTTACGACCGGCTCCTTGGGCGACTCCGAGAAATTCAGGATATCCGGTTCGTAGAGCTCCAGTTCCAGAGCAAAACGCCCTGGCATTTGGCCCTTGCTGGTGGCAACCTGGGCCAAGCGGTTCTCCTTGGGCCAGCCCGTGGCGATGTAAACGTTGTAAGCGATGACCCGAAGCTGCTGCTTGCCGGTTTCGCCGAACGCACTGGCTAGTTCGCCTGCCGCTGCCAATGCTCCCAGACTTCCGAACAGTCGGCAGAAACCTCGACGAGTCATCGCTGTATCGCCGATACGAAGCCGATTCCGAGTAGTCTCACTCATAGCTTGCTGCTCCGATGGGGAACCACTACTTTCGAAAAGTCTCCCACACAGCAAACGCAGTCGTTACCGTCGCAGTAGATCACCGGGTGAACTACGCTCGTCACGACTTTCCCTGCGGCTCAAGGAACCGAGCCACGAACTGATCGGCGGCGTTCCAGTCCGTGTACTCGTGGTTCCTCGACGTATCCGTGTCCTTGCCTCCGTTTCCGGCGATCTTCTTCATCATCCACCGCTTGAGGAAGCCGTACTCCCGGTACAATAGCCCACCGGCCAGAGTAGCCTTGATTGCCGGGTTCCAGCCTGTCTGAATGAGGAACTCCTCGACGAAGCGGCCTGCTTCCTCTCGTTCTTTCTCCGATCCCGCCGCTGACAAGCTAACGGAGAAGAAGCCCGAGGGGACAGCATTCAAGCGGGCAATGTGGCGGCGGACGAATTCCGTTAGTTGGCGGGAATGCTTGCTCATATGAATCGAAGCACCGATCACGATTGCATCGAACCCGTCCATCGTGAAGCTCGTGGGTGGTCGTCGGATGTCGATCACTTGGACCTTCCGGCCGCTGCGGGCAATAACATCGGCAACATGCTGAGCAATCTTACGGGTCTGGCCCTCGGTCGTATCGTAGGCGATCAGGATTGTCGGCATCTGCATTGGTGATCCTACTCACGATGTTGCCGCTGGATCTCGCCAGCCCGCTTCTGAAAGAACCCCAGCCAATTCAACATGATGGCGTCCTGGATTGTGTTCGCCTTGCGACATTCTTCCGGCGTCTTGCCCCAGTAGAACCCAATCCAACCGGAGGCCGACTTTCTGGATTCGTCGAGGAACCGCTCGAACTCCGGCAGCGGGCAGTTCAGCGGGAACATCTCCTCGATGATCACCGGCTTGCCCACGGCGAAGCCTGACAGCGTTTCCAACTCCTCCTTGATCTTGTCCGTTTCGGGGTAAAGGTGGACGGCGATGAAATCCAGTTCGGGGGCGATCTCCTTGGGCACGAAGCCCGACGTAAGTCCGGGACGATCCAGGCTCCACGGGACCAGCCCGACCGTGACCAGATGACGCTGGTCCTGCTTGCGGATCGCCGTTACCAGTCGATGACACCACTGCCGGGCGATTGCGGGCCGGGGGCGGTCGTTCTGGTCCAGCGAAATGCACTGAACGAAGTAACCGGAGTCGCTTCCGAGGAAGGGTGGCCCGAGCCAGTCGCCGGGGTCCCTTTTCCCTCCTGGCACGACCGGCTCGTTCATCAGGTCGTAGCAGAAAATGGCAGGACTCTTGACGCATCGTCCGGCCACCGCCTCCCAGAACCGTGCCTGAACATCCCACCGATCTTGCTCCGAGAGTTCGTCGTACCATTTGGGCACGTCCTTCTTGCGGTAGCAGGCAAGGCCGGTGATGTCGAGGTAGATGCCGGTCTTCTCGGCCAAGGACACCAACAGGCCCAGACGATTCAGATTCGCTTCGTTCGTCTTCTCCGGGCCAGTCATGAACTTGGCGACCTGGAGGTGAATCCTGGCTACGTTCGCACCAAGCTCCTTCATTTCCTGGAAGTCGTCTTCGACCTTGGGCCACTCCTGCTCCCAGTAGTCCTCCAGCAGACGGCCGTTCTCGTCGTGGTCGTAGTTGAATCCCCACGGCACGAACGGCTTGGCGGAATCGGACTGGACGAAGGCGTGCTTGTCTTCGGCAACTCGCACCCACGGCATGTCGCCGAGGACCACTCGGCTGGTGGTAACGCTGGAAAAGATCAGCACAAGAAGAGCGTATCGGCATGAATGTAACATCTTGATGGCCTCCGTCACTTCTTCTTCACCCAGATCGGGCTCGACCAGGCATGGGATCGGTTGCCGTGCTCGTCCTTGTCGGCTTGGATGACTCGCAGATAGTAGTAACTGTTTCCCTGAAACGAATCGTCCTGAAAATCCAAGCGGGCTTCCGCGGTGTTCGGATTCAGAGCGTGGATGACTGCACCGTCACGCACGATGACCACTTCGTCGATGTTGGCCGTGCCTTTCACCTCGGCGAAGATCCGTGGCTTCCCATCGATCTCGATTTCCTCGCCCATGAAGTGGTCATTGATTTTGAAGTCCAACACGATCCGGGCGTTGAACACGGCGTAGTTGCGGCGGTGCCGTAATGCGTCAAAGATCGCCGGACGAGTCAATTCGGTTGCGATCACCGCCGTTTTGGCGGCGGTCTTGCCCTCGTGGGTATCGGTGCTGGCGACGAACCCGGTTTTCCCGCCCCGGTTGAGAAATTCCCGCAGCGTTCGCTCCATGTTTACGTTGTACGTCTTCCCCTGGTATTGCATCGTGTCCGGCCAAATCTCCGAGTTCACGATGACCGACGAGTAGCGAGGATCGTAGTCGAACTGGTCCCGTCCCTCAGTGTCCGCAGTGGGATGATTGTTCTGGATGAGACCGCCCAGTTTCAACACCGTCTCGGCCAGCAGACTGGGGCTGTTGTAGGCAGCGTCCCTGGCACTGAAGAGGTAGTCCACTCTGGTTGGGAAGTAGACGTTCTTGTGGTTGTAGTACTTGACCGGACCCTGGAAGAGCGGCTCCTCGGGCGTCCAGTACCTTGATTGTGAGGTCCATTCGTAACCGGCGATGGCGACGAACTTGCCGTCTTTCGTGTACTGATCGACCTTGTCCTGAGTCAGTGTCCATGTCTCCAGGGGCAGTTTCCAGGGGGCAGCGTTGCCGAAGTCATGGTCGCTGACGACGACGAAATCGAGCTTGGCAACGTCGCAAGCGTGGGTGAAGTAATCGTCCAGGCTTCCCTTACCATCGGAGTGGGCCGTGTGGCCATGCATGTCGCCCCAGTAAATTTGGTACTGGGCCTGGGCGGGTCGGCCCGTGAGGATGGCGGCAAAGAAAGCCAAGACCAGTGAGCGATACATGGTAGTTCCCCGATTACGGTTTCGCCGCCAACGGCATGATCGTCTCACCGGGCAGTTTCGCCGCAACCAATCTTCGGCGGAGTTGAGCTTGCAAGCCGCTCACCGCCTGCTGTTCGGCTGAGCGGTGAACTCCGTATCGGCGTGGCACATTCTACTGCCGCCATGCCCCGGTGGAAGAATGTTGCCCGTTTCGAGCGGCTGCCACAGACCTTACAATGGCCGACTCGCACGGGATAGACAGGCATCGGTGAAGCGAAGAGATACACTGCGATGATTTCACTACGGAGCGCAACGGCCACCCTAGCCCGCCTGATCCGAGCAGCGGCGGTGCTGCTCTGGACCGTACTCGGCACCGATTCGTTTGCGGGCGAGATTGCTGGGCAGGGATCGACTGTCTTGGACCGGCTGTGGATCTGGACTCATCCGGTCGGCGTTCATGATGGGATCGATCTGGGAGGAGGACGCAACGGGAAGTCCCGAATGAAGCCGGTTGAGGGTGCCGAGTATCTTGGCGTTCACAACCTCTACTTCATCCACTTCCCCAACAACCCGCCGATTTCCCAATTCCAGCAGTATGCCCTCGACTTTCGTCCGATGCAGCAAGTCGTTTGGTCGCTGACAGGCGCTGGCGGCGACACTTCCTCGGAGGGCAGGGAAGCGGTATTGAAGCTCGCCGGGGAGTTCCCCAACATCTCGGGGGTCATCCTGGATGACTTCCTTCACTGGAGCGCCGATTCGCCGCCCGACCCGTGGCTGGCGGCTAACGACGTTAGGTTTCCCGTGGACCTCGTGATCACGCCCTCGGCACCCGTGGACGCTGACAGAATTGTCCTCGTGCAGACTGCCTGGCATTCGGGAGACTATCGCTCGAAGGAGTTTGCCATCGATTTGTCCAACGACGAGAAGGTGTGGAACGAGGTGCATCGAGGCGTTCTTCCGAACACGGCAAGGGCGAAGGCGGAAGTCAAGCTGCCCCGCAATCAGTTCGCCGCCCTACGAGTCCGCATCCTGGGCACCCACGACACCCAGGCGGCACGGAGCTGCGGTTTGGCCGAGGTCCAGATCTGGGAAGGGGACCGGCTGATATCCATGGATCAGTGGAAAGCGATCGCCACTTCGACGTACTCGGAACGGTTTTGCGCCGGTAATGTCCTCACCGCTTGCAGACTCAAGTCTGACCCTTCCCCAGTCACCGCCCCAGAACCTGTGCCTGCCTCCATGACGCCCGAGCAACTCAAGGAGCTACGGGAGCGAATAGCAACTAACGGTCGAACGCTGCCAATCACCTGCGTCGTTTATACGCACCAGATTTCAACCCGCATCCTGCCCCATGTGAACCAAGTGGACAAGGTGGCGATGTGGACCTGGCGTTCGGAGGATCTGGTAAATCTGGAGGCCAACTTCGAGAAACTCCGCCGCATCGTCGGTCCCAAGCCGATCCTGTTGGGCTGCTACCTGTTCGACTACGGCGACAACAAGCAGATGACGGTGGATCGGATGCGACTCCAGTGCGAACTGGGCCTGAAGTGGCTCCAGGAGGGCAAGATCGAAGGCATGATCTTCCTGGCGAGCAACGTCTGCGACATGGGTCTGCCCGCCGTGGAGTGGACCCGGAAGTGGATCACGTCGGTGGGAAAGCAGACGATTTTGAAATCCCCTTGAGCAACGACCAGCGACGAGCGGTCAAGCCGTCGGACGTACCGATCACAATATCACGGACAGTCTCCGTGGCAGTGAAGTGCTTTTCTACATGGGGAGTCTGCGGCATGATCTGCTTCCTGTTGGGGACATTCACGGCCTATTCTCATTACACGCTACTTTCGAGTTTGGTCATCCAGATCTGCCTGATCAACCTCGCTGATTTCCATGTGGAATTTGTGCAGCAGTCGGTGAAGCAGCGGTGCGGTGAGGATGGCCATAATCGCCAGGAAGGCGACCCCACTGTACAAGGCATAGAAGGTGGCAAACAACTTGGCCGAATCCGTCTTGAGTGGATCGACCGGCCCCATTCCGGCCAGGATCATCGATGCGTTCAGCAGGGAGTCGATCCAAGGCAGATCACCGAGGTAGTGGTATCCGGCGCTGCCCACGAAAAGTGAACAGGCGATGATGCCCGCCACGATGGCCGCACTCCTAGCCATTCGGGCATAGAAAGCCCACCGTGGCACCAGCGGTTCGCTCTTGCGCTCGAACATTGTTCGCTCACAACGCTGTGGGGCGGTTCTTCAATTGGGGAACCGCTAGTCCGATTGCGGTTGTTCCGACGACGGCCAGAAAATCTCTGCGAGTCTGAGCCATGCCTCAGTCCTTCCTGTGGATCGTTTTGTGTTGCCCGTCATTCTGACCTTGCCGAACTCAAGTCGCAACAAATCGCCCGCTTTGCCTGCCTCCAATGCCGGGTAGAATTGGCGTTGATTCCTTCGACGAGAAATGCAACCAAGTTGCAGGGGGCGAAATCCAGTAGGAACTAGCGAATGCAGAACAAACCGGGCAGCCCAGTCCGATATGCGTTGGACGAGTGGCCGCCGCTAGGCAAGGCGATCCTCTTCGGCGTTCAGTGGGCAGCGATTGCGGTCCCGTCGATCATCATCCTTGGACATGTCGTTGCCTCGCTGGATTTTGCCGAACCCATTCGCCAGACGCCCTACCTGCAAAAACTGTTCGTCCTAAGTGCCGTGACAACTCTGGTCCAGGTGCTTGCCGGTCATCGGTTACCGCTGGTTGCAGGTCCGGCGACAGTGCTTCTAATCGCAGTCATCGCCAGTCGGAGTTTTCCGCCCGACGAGATCTACACATCGGTCGGGATCGGCGGTGGAATGCTCGCAGTGTTGGCGCTTACCGGACTTTTCGCTCAGGTTCGCAAGCTCTTTACCGACCGGGTGATTGCGACGGTTCTTCTGTTGATCGCACTGACGCTGACGCCGATGATCCTCAGGCTGCTGGTCGCCCAGGAGAGCGGTATCCCGCCCCTGTGGAATCTTCTGTTCGGGCTCGCTCTGATCATCGGAATGTTTGTTTTTCACCGCTGGCTGCCCGGCATTTGGAAATCCACCCTCGTTGTGTGGACGATGGTGCTGAGCAGCCTGCTCTATCTTCTACTCTTCCCAACAGCCACACGCCTGACATTCCGGGCCGGAGCCTGGATGTCATTCGATTTCCTGGCCGATGTGAACCCGCGACCGGGACTGAACGTGGGAGTTCTGTTTTCCTTCCTGGTCTGCTACATCGCCCTGGCGGTCAACGATCTGGGTTCGATCCAATCGATGAACCGTCTTCTGGACTTGCAGGACACGGACCGAAGGATATTTCGTGGAATTACGGTGACGGGGATCCTAAATGTCTTGGCGGGCTGTTTAGGCGTCGTAGGACCGGTCGATTACTCGCTGAGCCCCGGAGTCGTGACAGCGACCGGATGCGCTTCGAGATACACCCTGATACCAGCCGTCGTCATCATCGCAATGATTGGGCTTTCGCCCTCCATGATCAGTTTTCTGGGAGGAGTACCCTCTGTGGTTGTAGGCTGCGTATTGCTCTACATCCTCACGTCGCAAATTGCGGCTGGACTGTCGGTGGCGGTCCAAGGCAAGGTATTTCAGTTCGAGGACGGGCTGGTGATTGGACTGCCAGTGCTCCTGGGCACGATCATCGCTTTCTTGCCCGCCGACGTGCTGGACAGTTTTCCGATGGTCCTGAAGCCGCTTCTCGGGAATGGTTTTGTCGTCGGAACGGTGACGGCGTTTGTTCTCGACCGAGCGGTTTTTCCGTCGCATTGACAGGGATGACGATGTACCGATTGTTGATGTATATCGGGATGATCCTTGGCGGTTACATCGGCTGGTGGGCCGGTGATTACGTTGGCCTGGGCCTAATGTCCACTTTTCTGGTTAGCACGTTTGGCAGCATGGCCGGGTTGTACATGGCATGGCGGATCACGACCGATTATTTGGAGTAGTGACCTTGCCGTTATCACCTCCGGTCCAGAACAGCTTGGAAAGCAGCCCGTGAGAATCGTCCCTTACGCAAGCCGGTCTTTTGAACCTGCCGGACACGAGAATCCTCTGTCGCCAGGTGTCGTCAAAAAGGTGCTTATCGAGAAAAACGCCCTTCAACCGGGGCGTCTCCAGATGGTGAATTGGGCGAGCCTCGGCGTGGGGAAATCGTTCGCTCGGCACTACCACGAGGACATGCAGGAGATCTTCGTCCTAGTGCAAGGGGAGGCAACGATAAACGTCGATCAGGAGACCGTTACGCTCCATCGTGGCGACACCGTTGTCATCGATCCTGGCGAGATCCACCAGATGCAGAACACTGGCTCGGAAACAGTGGAGTATCTGGCGATTGGAGTCAGCAGTGAAACCGGAGGCAAAACCGTCGTGATGGAATAAAGGTGACCAATGAAGAACTCAATCTTTGTCATTCGTCCCTACAAGTGGAACGGCATGTGGGTCTTCGACGACGAGCGGGTCGGCCTGGACAAGGAACCGTTTGTCGCCGGGGCCGATACCATGATCGACACCGCTCTGCAATTGAAGGGAATCCCGAACGCCGAGAACGGCTTCCTGCTGGTGTTTTCGGCAGGCCCGTTTCCCGACGCCGACTTCGATCTTGAATGGGTGCGGGAGGAAGGCGGCGGAAATGTCTACACTGGCAGGTTCGAAGTCGAAGGGGGCGTGCGGGAGATGGAAGGCTGGCTCTGTCCGGCGCTGAACCTGTACTACCCCGATGCACCAAAGAAGCTGTACTTGCAGGTTCGGGAGGTGAAGTAGTATACCCCGCAGCAAGCCTTGAGTTCCCGGCTTCCACGTGTGGATGTCCAGATGTGAGTGGGCGTTCCACCAATGGGCCCCGCAGCCCTCAGCTCTCCTGAAGCTTCGTAACCACCTCCTCGGATACCCGCAGAACTGTGCCGTGTCGAGCGCCTTCCGGGAACTTGACGGTCTGCGATATATCCTCCCATTGAACCAGATCCTTGGATCGAAGTGCGCCGTAATACTGCGGTGCGGCGTAGTGGTCGAAGTAGACCAGGAACTCGTCGCCAATCTGAATCGCAGAAGGCCCCTCGACCCAACTGATGCTGATCGGGGCCGACACATCCAGGTACGGCCCTTCGGCGTGCGCACTCCGAGCGATCCGCAGGTTTTTCTTAACACGAGTCTTCGTTTCGTCCTTGACGATCAGGCAGAATTGCTTCCCCGCCTTGAGGATGGTGGCGTCGATCACGTTGAACCCGCCGTCAAAGAAAAGTCTGGTTGGGGCGAAGCTCTTGAAGTCACGGGTCGTCGTTGAATAGATGCGGTGGTTCCAGCCATCGTCGCCGGAACCATCCGTCTCCGGGAAACGTCCTGGGATGGTGGTGGACCAGAAGATCAAGAACTGCTTCTGATCCTCATCGTAGAACAACTCCGGTGCCCAGGCATTGCGGGCAGCCGATTCGTGTGTCATGACGGGAATGGCCTGCTGCGGTGACCATTCAACCAGATCACGGGAACTCGCATAGCCGATCACCCGGTCTCCCCAGCCGGTCGTCCAGACGAGGTGGAAGTCACCATCCGGCCCCTGAACGAGGGAAGGGTCACGCATCAGCTTGCTTCCCACCTGTGGGGCCAGGAACGACCGACCCTGGTTCAAAGCCGTCCAGTGGCAGCCATCTCGGCTGGATGCCAGATGGAGCCCGTCCTCCCCATTGCCACGGAAGTAGGAGAAGAGGAACGCACCCGACTGCGCTTCGGGAGCGGCTTTCGTGCGGGGCATTTCTTCGGGCGGCGACTGGGCTGGGGTGGTGACTCGCAGACCAGCAAACCGTGTCTGGGCGTCGGCCTTGGTCCACAACCCCACCTTCCCGGCGTCCTTGAACGTCTCGTCGTTCACATCCAGATGGAGCCGGTCCCCAAGATAGCAGCGGATACGGTCGCCGTTGTGGACCACTCGCAGCGTCTGCCACTCGCCCGCCGGAATCTTCACGTCAGCGGACCCGAGCTGTGTTCGCTTGCCATTCACAATCTTGTAGACCCGGTAGTTATCCTCCAACGGATTCATACGAGCGATGTAATAGTTGTTGGCATCCCGGTATCGCCACACCGGACCGCCGCCCTGATCCCGCTTCCCGGCCACGGCCTTGAACGAGACCGTCAGATCGAAGTCCTTGAAGCTCGTGCCGTCTGCGATGCAGAGACAGAACAAGGGATTGGGGCCTTGGTCGGATGTCTGCGCTAGGGCCTTGCCCTCTGGGGCGGTGGCATCTTCGACCACGGCCCAAACGCCGCCCGGACCCTCGCCCGTTTTGGCCGTCGACCACCCCGCAGGCAACTCCCCGATCTTCGCCGCTTCGAGGGCGAGGCGGAATGCGTCAACCGCTACCGATGGGCGTGGTAAGGCCCCGAACAAGACGAGGGCGACCCAGCCTGCAATTGCTCGTTTCATGGTTTGCTCACTCCAGAATGCCACCACTTGACTCTCAGCGAGATCCTTTGGCTGGTGTGGTTTCCGCTGCACCTCGCAGACGAGCCACCAGCGTCCGCACCTTCTCTTCCAGGTACGGCAATGCCACCTTGGCGATTTCGCAGTCCAGGTCATCAACGTCCCAATACTCCACACGGTCGGTCCAGTCTGGAAACTGCTCCATCATCAACGGACGGTGTTCGGTTTCTTTGACGGCGTCTTCTCTGGGTTCCGGGCAGGAGGCGTAGATCTGTGCGGGCGTCTTGCCAAGGGCGAGAACCACCGAGATAGTTTCGCTTTTCGCCGATGATCTAACGCCAGTTGTGGAACCAATAACAGTAGTCATCTACCAACTGACGGTTCGGCTTCCCCTTCAAGTTGTCCAATTCACCGAGTGGCACAGTGACGACCTGGCCCTCCAGTCGAGCCTCACAGAGAATGCCGTACTCGTCGTCAATCATCGGCTCCTCGTCGGGATCGCCGAGGCCAATGACCTTGACTCGCTCCGGGTGACCGTACTCGGCACCGCTGTCGGCTTGAAACGGGAAGACCAGTTGTTTCGCCAGATAGCGGTGATAGGTGTCGAGCATGTCGTCGTCCACGGCGGGCAAAGGGTCGTTGCTGGTCAGTTCGAATATCATCCTGATTCGGTCGTCTTGGTCTCTCGGCGACAACGGCCTCGTGGTGATCTTGGTGGGCTGTTCAATATCCAGCGGGCCACCGGTGTCCGGTACGAGATCGTCGCCGGTCAGTACGTATTCCTCCGGGTCCAGACCGTCAATCTCGCAACGTTTCAGGAAGACCGGATGAATCGCCTTCAGTGTCTCCTTGCTCCAGCGAATGGTGAAGGTATCGGCTCCCTCAATGTCTGTGACGGTCCCGGCCCAACCGCCCAGTGGCATATCCGGGTAGTCCACGTCCATGAATCCGTGCTTCACACGCACTTTGTCGCCAATCTTGAACGTTCGACCAGAGTGACGTTTTGATTCCTTGGCCATGTTTGGTATCGCCGAATGTCTGCTTCCTGGGGTCGGTCCAATCCTATGCGTGCGGCAGTGTCGCTGCCATATCCGGAATTCCCGTCAGAAAGACGGCATTCTGTCGATGGTTGCAGTACGCCTTGAACACAAACTCATTCCAGTAATGGGTGTCTGGCCCATACTTGAGCAGCCTGTGAAGCCGGGCTTGGTCGGTGGAGGCATCAGAGTGAAGCATCGTGCGTTTGAGAAAGGCGATCCAGTCCGACTTGCTGACGTTGACCAGCACGTATGGAGTTGTCATCGTCACCCAGAATTCTCCGAGTTCCGGGTCCAACGGCGGGACGACTCGCACGTACCACAATTCTCCCTTGTTGCCGACATAGCCACTCGTGCAGTGGCAGAGGAACTGCTTTTCGGTGATGAGTTCCACGAGTCGGATATTCGACCCGTCCCTGCCCAGGTGCTCGTAGATCCCCATGCGTGAACGATCCAGCGCCTTGAGCACATTCAACTGGTTCTCATCGAGTTGAATGATGTCGTTGGCGGCGATTTGGCACGAGGACAGGGTGTCGTTGCTGGTGCCTATGCGAAGGTCGTAAAGTGCCCACATCCAGAAGTAGCTGCCGGTCAACGGGCTCATGGGAGGACCGGCAGGCATGTACTCGTCTTCGGCTCGCTCAACCACCTGGGCCCAAGCCTTCATTTCTGGCCAGTGCGCCACGCCCTCAGCGAACTGCGATGACATTTGCTGAATGAAAGCGTAGACCGCATGAAGCGGAACGCATCCCTCCTTGATGAGCGTCGGAATGTCCTTAGCACCTCCTGGCAGCGGATCACCGGGACGTCGTTTGGGTGCTGTAATGGGAAGGTGATGTGACTTCGACGCCAATTTCCGATGAAGGCGTTTTGCGACTTCGCCCATGATATCCCTTTCTGCGGCTAGATTTCGTCAACTTCCTGCGGGATGAGGTGAACTCGCAATTCTAGATCCTGCCCCTCTTCCTTCCAGCCGATCTCGAAGATCTCCCGCCGCTGGCTGAAATGCAAGTGCTCCAACGAGACAAGTTTGATCGTTTCGCCGAATTCGAATTCAGCGAACTCATAGCAGATGGCAGCATCTGTATCCTCACCGGTACAACCTTCCCGTTCGGGTTCCTCAAAGGCCACTGGCCACACTTCCAGCACGTAGCACTCGGAACCCTCGTCGTGGTAATACTCGCAGTGGGCACCATGTAGTCCCCAGCATCCTGACACAGGACAAATGATGGACTGGAGAACTTCTTCCAGCCTGGCCTTTACCGTGACATCGTCGGGCTTCATGGGGTTGATCTCCATCATGTCGTCGCTATTTCATGCGTCCCAAAGTCCGGTCCAGCCACAGCACGAGGATCGTTCCCTCGGCAGGTTGGACCCAGTGGGCATCGGGTCACACTTCCTGTAGTCTTTTTTTCAACGCCGTATACCTCCGGCTCGTATCCTGCCGCCGCACCGCCATCCCCAACGCCTTCTTCGTTCCAACCAGGACTACGAGTTTCTTGCCCCTGGTGACCGCCGTGTAGAGCAAGTTCCTTTGGAGCATCATGTAGTGCTGGGTGTGGACCGGGATCACCACGCAAGGGAACTCCGACCCCTGGCTCTTGTGGATCGACAGGACATACGCCAGCGACAGTTCATCCAGATCGCCAAAGTCATACTCGACCGCCCGCCCTTCGAAGTTGACAACCAACACCTGATCGATGCGGTTGATCTTCTCGACGATCCCAAGGTCGCCGTTGAACACATCCTTGTCGTAGTCGTTTTCCGTTTGGATCACTCGGTCGCCGATGCGAAACGTCCATCCGAACCGCTGGACGTCAGGACCGCCATTGTCGGGATTGAGAGCCGTCTGGAGCACTTGGTTCAGATTCCTCGCTCCCAGAACCGACCTGTGCATGGGCGTCAGGACTTGGATGTCGGTCTTGGGTTCGAAACCGAATCTCTGCGGAATCCGCTCCTTCACTAATCGGACCACCAGGTCTTGGATGTCGTCGGGTTCGTCGGCTTCAATAAAGTAGAAATCTGCCAGACTCTCGGAGGTGGTCAGCTTCGGCATCTGGCCCTGGTTAATGGCGTAAGCGGCGGTGACGATCTGGCTCTCGGCAGCTTGCCGAAAGATTTCCGTGAGCCGCACTACCGGCACAACGCCAGAGGAAATCAGATCAGCGAGGACGGTGCCAGCACCAACGGACGGAAGTTGATCGACATCGCCCACCAGAATTACGCAGGCAGTGGAGGGAACCGCTCGAAAGAACTGGTGCCCCAGAACGACGTCCACCATGGAGACCTCGTCCAGAACGAACAGGTCGCCGTTCAGAGGGTGCTGCTGGTTCTTCTTGAAGTCACCGCTCACTGGATCGAACTCCAGCAGCCGATGGATGGTCTTGGCGGTGCGACCCGTCGTTTCCGCCAATCTCTTGGCTGCCCTCCCCGTTGGAGCTGCCAGGACGCACTTGAGCTTCTTGGCACTGAAGATCTCCAGGATGCTGCGGACGAGTGTGGTCTTGCCAACTCCCGGCCCTCCCGTAATCACCAACATCTTCTGCTGGCACGCCTGCCGGATGGCTTCCCGCTGGGCCGCTGCCAAGTTGATGGCCAGTTTCCCTTCGACCCAAACGACGGCCTTTTCCACATCAATGTTCGGCAGCAGGTGCGGCGTGACCGAGGCGATCCGTTGAACCGATTGGGCGAGCCCGACCTCGGCTCGATGCAGGGCGGTCAGGTAGAGCCACGGCTCACCCTCCACGTCCTCCCGCACCACCACCCCAGTCCCCACGCTGAACCGCACCGCCTCTTCAACGATGTTCTGGTCAATCTCTACCAGCTTGGTCGTATGTTCGACAACGTTCGGCTCGGGGTAGCCACAGTGTCCGTCACCGGCCAGTTCTCGCAGACTGTATTGGACGGCAGCCCTGGCCCGAAAGGGACTGTTGCGGTCGATTCCCAGTTTGGCAGCCAACTCATCGGCGGTTTTGAAGCCGATCCCCCGGATGTCGTCGGCGAGTTGGAAGGGGTTGGCCTTGATCTTGGCTATGGATTCCTGACCGTAGGTGCGGTAGATCCTCACCGCCCGACCGGAAGTGATGCCATGCTCGGTCAAGAAGAGCATGATTTTGCGGACTTCTCGTTGCTCCTGCCAACTCTGCCGGATTCGCTTGACTCGTTCCTTGCCGATTCCCCTGATGTGGAGCAAGAGGTCCGGTGCAGTCTCGATGATTTCGAGAGTCTGGTCTTTGTAGAGTGCCACGATCTTGGCCCCCAGCTTCGGGCCGATGCTGCGGATTGCCCCGGAAGCCAGATACTTTTCAATGCCTTCCGCCGAGGCCGGGTGGGTGGTCTTGAGTTCGTCGGCCTTGAACTGCTGTCCGTGTTCCCGGTCAACGACCCAGCGACCCGTCGCCTCCAAATGCTCGCCAGCCGAAACCGAAGTCGTGCTGCCAACAACGGTCACCAAGTCCGAACGACCCTTGACCTGCACCTTAAGCACGGCGAACCCGTTCTCCGGGTTGTGGTAGGTGACTCGGTCGATCAGTCCTTGGAGGGTTTCAGGCATGCGTCAGCAGATCACCCCATTATCCCTTGCCGAAAAGGGACAGCTTCGTCGCAAACAATTGGAGCATCGATATCGTCCTCCCCAACATCCAGGACGGAAGTCATCGCACCGTCACCACCCCCGCCATTTGCGTTTCACAATCCAAACCTCGGCCTGGCCAATGCTGTGGCTTTCACTGGGCTGATCGCGTACGCCCCCCAAAGTCCTTCCTGGGATGCATACAGGCACGTGCCGCCAAACGTGTCCCCCGACATGCTCATCCCATGTGACGATCGTCCTTTCTGCGACGCTACCCGGCGGAGTCGTGGTCGTGGGCCGCCCTCTAGTCCCGGGTACGCCAATCCAGTATTCCCTTCCACATGCTCTTCGTCGCAATAGTCGCATCGAACTCGTCGGGGTCGAACCACCCTTCCGCCCATTCCAGCATCTCCTCGCGTTCTTCGTGTTCCCGATCCTTGATGGTTTTCAGGAACTCGGCATAACCGTGCATACCGCCTACGTCCTCTGGCGGGCAGGCACGTTCACCCTCCAGGCACAGAGGGTACTTCTGGCCCTTCTCCGGCAACGGACAGCCCTCGAACAATACCTCGTGCTCCCAGGAATCGCCGAAGTCGTAGTCGTATTGGAAATGACGTCGTTTGCCGACCTCGGGGACCACCTCGCTCAGAAGCGTGATGGTGGAGTCCCGGTAGCTCATTTCGTGGAAGTTCTCCGCGATCAACTCGGGATCGCCAAACAATTGTCCGTCAACGTCGAAGTGGTGGAGATGCGAATTGGTCCAGCCCATGACTGTCTGGATGTGCTCGTGGAGCTTGTCGAGCGTGCAGTCCTTGACCTGAATCCGCCGCCAGATTTCCGGCTTGGAGCCAATCAGCGTGACTTTCAGCTGGTAGAGGAGGCGGGTGGGTTTCTTCTTTCTGGCTTTGGCTTGCCAGGCCGGCATGAGAAGGTCGCTGTGGATGCCGTACAAGAGCTTCTGTGCAATCCATCGCATCGCCCCCCGACGTTCGTCCTCAGCGGCAAGTAACGAATCTGCGACTGCGTCGACAAAGCTGACGATCTCCGTCACTGCGAACTTCCCACCTCTACCCGCCAATTTCGTTCTGAGGTGGTCCGGCAATGCCGTCAATTCGGCCAACGTCGTTCGTTCCGTCCTGTCCAGAGGAAATGGCACCAGCGGCTTGGTCTCGATCCCGGCTTCCTGGGCTGCCGCGAGTGACTTGGCGGCTGAACCATGCATTCGAGCGGCCGCACCGGCAAGTATCTGCACCTTAATTTCTTGGTCAGTCAGCTCTTTCCGTGCCATTGTTCCTTCCTTTGCGGGTCTTCAAGTGCAGTCTGTCGCTCCATTCCCACATCGACGATCACTTCCGTTTTCGAGGCTTCTTCTCCGGCTCACGCTTGAGAACGATTCCGGAATCATCGCCGAAATGGACGAACAGCCTTCCGCTCAACTCATCGCCGTCCAGTACCATCCAACCTCGCCCCTGAGCAGGGTCCATCTCGTCATGGCCGTCCCAGGTGAACTCGACGGCAGGCTTGCCGTCCCGTTCTCCCAGCCGGTAGTCGATCTGTCCCTGGGCGTAGCCGAACTGGAAGTCGCCCGAGTCTTTGGCATCGAACTCGAAGTAGCCACGCACTTCCTCGTCGATGAAGTTTCGGTCCCACTGTTCCATGGACTCGATGAGCCAACGTCCGACGATCCAGTTTTTTGGCTTGGATTTTGCCACGATGGTATCCTCTCAATCACCAAAGATCGACTCGCCAGTCTGTATCCTCAAACAGCACCTCTTGAACTTCTTGCCGCTTCCGCACGGGCAGGGGTCGTTACGACCCGTCCTCCAAGTCTCCGCTGGTTCCGCTTGTTCGCTGCCCTGACGCTTGATGTGCCTATTCGTGCAGAGACCTGGGGCGGAGTCTCCCCACAGTCGAAACCAATGGCGATAATCTTCCAGTAGTTGGAGATTCGGATCGTTCGTACTGATCTCCAGCAGTCCGAGCGGCATTTCCCAGACTTGCTGATCGTCCGACACCTTGCAGATCAATCCGTACTCCGGCTCGCCATAGGTCGGATTGGCCAGCCCGATAGCCGAAATCGTGCGTCCAGCTCGCAGGTGGTCGGCGTTGCCCGCAAAAGTCGCCGGAAACGGAAAGGCGAAATGAGCTTGCAGGTATTCGCCGTACGTGTGCAGCGTCGCTTGCTCGACCACCGGAACGGCGTCGTCGGTAGTAAGCCCTAATGCCGCCCGAATGCGATCCTGGTAATCGCTGAGGTCGAGCGGCTTTGTCTGGATGTCGGTCGGCTTCTCGATTGGCAGCCCCTCGCCAAAATCGGGTTCGAGGTCCTCCTGATCCATGTCGAGGATTTCGATTCTGAGGTCGTCCCGCTGACACCGCTTTCGGTAGATCGGATGAATCTGGTTGAGGGTGGCCGGATTGAGCAGGATTTCACAGACGAGGTCCTCGTCAATGGCGACGATGGTACCGGCCCAACCTCCCACCGGCAGATCGGGATAATTGGGATCAACGGTGCCGTACTGCACTCGCACTTGGTCACCGATGGAGAACTCCTCATTTTCTCCTTTCAGGTACCATTCCCCGATCGCTGTGAGTTGTTCGGGGCTGAAGGACGCTTTCATCTGTTGCTCGTAACAGTGACGCAGCATGGCAACGTCGTCGGCTGTGAAGGACTCGCCGAACGATCTCCAAAGGCGTGCTTCTTCGACCGGCCCGTCCATCATCGCTTGCCAAAATGTCTGGGCAAGTTGCTTGGCGGCAGGCTCCCCGAACCTCGCTGCCGCCTCGCCGTTCATGAGCGGTGCGGCAAACCTCGGGAACACGTCTTGAAGTTCCGATGGAGGAATCGCCATGTGCTTCTCCGTATCCTCTCGCCGTCAGCTCCATAACCAGGAGGTGTAGTCGGAAATCAACTGCCGATTGGGTTTTCCCCTCGGAACATCCAGTTCTCCCAGCGGCACCACCATCTGCCGCCTGCCGATCCGTGCGTCACAGAGCAGCCCGTACGTTTCATCGATGTAATCCGGCTCTTCGTCCGGATTACTCAAACCGGTGACTGTTATCCGCAGCGGACTTCCATGCTCAGGCTGAAACGTCGCCTCGAACGGGAAGACGAGATTCTCGGACAGATACTTGTGATAAGTCTCCTGCGTATCCTCGTCTACTTCGGGGAGCGGATCGTTGGAAGTCAGCCCGAAGATCATCCGCACCCCGTCATCCGGATCCTTGGCCGATAGTGGCTTGGTCGTGATCTTTTTGGGATGCTCGATGTCAAGCGGGCCACCTTGATCCGCCTCAAGGTCATCATCGCCGAGCCAATAATCCTCTAGTACCATGCCGTCCCGCTCGCATCGCTTCTTAAATACAGGATGGATGGCCGCCAACGTCTCGTCGCTCCACCGAACGGTGTACATGCCCTCCTTGTGAACCTCGGTAATCGTCCCCGCCCAGCCGCCCAGCGGCATGTCGGGATATTCCTCGTCCTTTATACCGTGCTTCACCCGGACTTTGTCGCCGACATGAAACGTGGCAGGAACTGTGGATTTCGTCTTCTTTTTCGCCATGGTGATTCCATCTCCGGAAGACCTATTGGACGACAACGTCGTAAACGTCGTCCGGATAGAGCCCCGCCAACCCGTTGCACTGGATTGGCAGCGGACTTCCGAGTGTCTGCCCGTCCAGCAACAGTTGAATCTGGCCAGCGACCGGATACACATCCCAGGGAGCGTTCTTCAACGGCAAGAGGTAGAAGCCCATGCTGCTGGACCGGACGGCAGCGATGACCTGCTTTCCGTCTCCGCTGCGTAGCTGAACCTCAATATCTTCGATCGATCGGACATGACCCTGCCTGTCCACAATCTTGGGAGGCCAGCCGCCGCTCTCGCGAAACCAGATCTGTTCGCCGTCGGGCCGCACCAACCGCACTCCCACGTAGTAATTCTCGGGCCGCGGGGAGGATCCCTGCGACCGGACATCCATTTCAGCGACCAGGACCACGTCCTTGTACTTGGCGACGGTGAGGCCCCTCAGACCGTTGTGCCCGATTTGACCGCGAGCACCAAGGTCGAGCCGCCCATTCCGCTGAACCACGGTGGTTCGCTCAGGATTCTCTTGCCATTTCCCGAGGCGTGACAAATCCGAGTCGCACCTTGTCCCCGCGGATGTCCAAAACAGTGACTTCGATTCCCTCGTCGATGACGATGCTTTGATTCGCCTTGCGAGACAGGACAAGCATGGTAAGTCCTCCCTGGTTCCGAATGACGCTGTTGAACCAAACCCGCAGGAAAGACGCCGAGTCCCCCGCCGAATCGTGATCGAATCGTCCAGGCGGGCCGATCCGTCTGCATAAACATGTATTAGTACACCGACTCGCAACTCGTGCACCGATGCGACTACGCGTGCCTGTCGATGCGACTGTGCAGGAAAGTTGCCAAGCCATGCGGATCGTCCGTGCCAATTCGCAACGTGCCTCGATTCAGACGGATCAAAACGCAATCGTATCCCCAGATATTCCAGACCCAGCCGCCACGGATGCTCCTGTGGATGCCCCAACCGTCCAGGAGCAATGTTCGACCGACTTCGACTTTAACGATATCGGCATACGGCACGGTTTTGCGGAACAACGGGATGGGGCCGAAGCGGATCGCCAGAACGTCACCCCGGTCCACGACGGACAGGTGATGGAACGAGGCTGCAACGACGAGCATCAACAGACCAATGGGTGGGAACAGCCATTGAATCGGCGGTGCGTCTCGGATCATCCAACCCAAGCCAAGGAACACGATGGCAAGCGTGTAGACCAGCAAGCAAAGCGGGGCCTTTTGCGTATGGGAGTAACCAATTGCCTTCGTGTCGGTCGTCATTTGTCGGCTTCCTCCGGCTCTCTGCCTAATGGCGGAATCGAAGTCGTCGATTCCTCGATACGCCAGTCCCTGCATGTGCCAATCTTGGTTGACTGCGATCATGGACTTCATTATTCAGGCAATTCACGCATGCCCGCCGCTAATCCAATCGCAACCGTTCAGGAGTGTTCCGCAGCATCGTCCCGGGCAACACCCGGCATTGATCGTTCAGGAACGCCTTCAATCGGTGGGCTGGTCAGGGATCGCCTCGTCATCGATGTGGACGGTGTCTGGGTTCGAACCCACATCAAAGAACGTGTCACATCCATTGCAGAAGTACCTTCCGGGCCGTAGCCCATTGGCGACGAGCTTGAATTTCGTGGTGGCTGCTGCGATGTTGATCGTACGCCCAGTGATTCCGCACTGAACATCGGCAGTGTGATCCGCCCCACAAGATGGGCAATGCGGCAGGGTCGCCTCCTCGAAACGGAGAATCGCCTCACGAAATCCGGGATACCTGCCTTCCAAATCATCCAGCTCTTCTTCGCATATCTTCAACATCGGTGCGCCCCTTTTCGGACGTGCCAAGCGTTCCTCATCTCGTCCCTCGCATCAATTTCCATCCAAGATTCGCCGTTGCGACCTGCGAGACGGCAAACCAGACAGGGAGCAGGGTGAGCAGCAACGCCGCCGCTGTCGTCCACCACGAAACTCTCTGCTTGAGATCACCAACATCGACTCGGATTTCGGCGATTCGAGCATCCAGTTTTTCAATCCCTGAAGCAAGTCGGTTCATCTTCTCCTCAACGTCCACCACAAGGGCCACAAGCCGTGCAGCGACATCTCGTGACACGACGGCGGTATCTCGCAAGTGGACTATTTCTCCTCGTAGCGACTTGAGCTTGTCGAGCATCTCGGACACCGACTCAGAGGATTGTTGCAACCGCTCCGCCAACGCTATGCCAACCGTGTCCTGGCGCGTGGCGGCGTAGTCGGAACTGACTACCGCCTCGAATACCCGGTCCACTCCCGCCGCAATCGCATGGGCAGAGTCGAGCCATGACTGGGCCGATTTCAATTCCTGAAAGATCGCATCATCCAACTGCCGCAGCAACAAAGCGGCCTGTTCATTGGCCTCTGGCTCCTGGCGTCGGAGTCGATCTGCGGCTTTCGAAAGCAAAGTGACTGGTTGCTGGCCCCGCTTGAGGATCTCTTCGACTTGCCCGAGTTTGTCGTTCACGAGGGCCAACGACTTATCTGCCGCCTCAAATGCCGCATTGGACACATCCTCGACCCGAGATTTGACCATCCAGACGCCGACGATCACGGCGATGCAGACCGCCAAACCCAGGATGGACAGCAAGAGTGTCCCCAATCCGACCGAGCGCTGAGCAATCGTCATGGCATCGTTCCTCATTTGCAGGCAGAAGGCATCGGATCGGGACTGCGGGTCGGTGCCTTGGCTTTCAGCTTGCCTTCGTCGTTCCCGCATTGGCCTCTCGGGGATGATCCTGCTGGTTCGTTAAATATGGAGGAGTCAGAGGACGAAATCCATGTGCCGGGACAGCTGCCAGGAAGAGTGAGTTTCTTGGCAGAACGGCGGGCCAGAAACAGGAAACGGGTTCCCATTGCTGCCCAGTCTGTCGCCGCCGGGCGAGGTGTTCCGCCAGGGCCGTCCGTGAGTTGTGCTCCTCCAATCGCCAGTTGCGGACGCAGATCGGCAGTTGTCGAGTCCGTTCCGGCAACGCTGCCCGAGAATTACGGTTTCGCGGCAGCGGATTCCGGCGGCAGGTCTTCGCGATTGACGATCCAAGAATGCTCAAGCAGTTGTTTGGTGTTTTGATTCCTCCCCAGCCCCCAGTTCCCGTGCCAGGACAGGAAAAACGTGGCTTTGGGGAAATGCTGCTGCACGCCGCCGATGAAACGCAAGTAGTCGTAGTCACCGGGAGGTTGCTGCGGACCGTGCGGGCCGAATTCGGTGAAGCCGAACGGCTTGGGAAGCCGCGTGATTTCCTCGTAACCCCGAATGTGCTGCGGGTCGACGAAGTCGGTGTACGCATCGAGGCCGATCACGTCGACATACTCGTCACCGGCGTAGTACGCAGCTGTCTTGGATCCGTGATTTGGTCCGTAGACCCAGAGCAGGTTGTTCAGGCCCTTGGTCTTGGTGAAGTACTCGAACATGTGCCGCCAGACGCGAATAAAGACTGCCGGGTCCTTGCCGCCCCACCAGAACCAGTCGCCGTTCATTTCGTGAAACGGCCGCCAGAGTACAACGACATCCGCGTCCTGCAGTTCCTTTAGCCCATCGGCAATCGTGTCGAGTTCCTGCAACCAGCGACGGTACGTCTCGCTGCCCGGCGTAACGATCTTGGCCAAGTCGACACCTTTGTCGCGAAGCCCGCCGCCCTGCGGATTGTCTGGGTTGTACAGGTGAGCAGACAGGGTCACCCATCCGCCCCGGCGGCTGTAATCGATGGCCAATCGATTCACCGTTTTGGTTTCCAGGCCGCCCTTGCCGAAATCCGCGTAGTCCAGGCCGATCATGGCTGGCCAATGGCCGGTCTTGTCGAAAGCCTCCTGGCAGTCGGTCAGTTTGGCACCTGGACCATAGCCCGTGAACTGGCCGGAGAGCACCCGCTTGTCGGTTCGCGTCGGCAATTGGTCCAGGTAGTTCAGGATCGAACGGACCTTAGTGTTCGCCTGCGGATTGGCGGGCTCGACGGCTTGAGCGAGCAGGCCGACCTGGCACACCAGCACCGCAACAGACAGTGACGAGATTCGCTTCATCGCATCCCTTTCGATCGATCGGCAGTGTCTTCTCGACTCGCCCCAACGCGGCCTCTCGGATGGAGCAGTTTCACCATGCGGCGCAGGCTATCGAGACTCTCTACAGTTGGGCCGTGCTGCCTGGAGTTTTTGAACGGCTTCGTCGCTGACGCGTGTGTCATACAGCATGATTTCGGTCAAGTTCGTCAGCCCCGCCAAATGGACGACGCCTGCGTCGGTGATGCAAGTCTGGTTCAAGTTCAGGGTCTGGAGGCCGCCCATCCTGGCAACGCGCGGCATCCCGGCGTCGCTGAAATCGTCGTCCGCCAAGATCCGCTACTTCAGGTTCGGCAGTCACTCCCAGGCCGTCAGACCATCGAATAGTCGCTGGGGATCGGGCCATCCGCTTCAACGTCTACCATGATGCAGGTCATGGCCTTGCAGGTCATGGCCCGCCTCCTTTCATCGAAATCCGCCTCCCGAAGCAATGACCGCGGCGGACGGCCGCAATCACAGAACCTCGCCCGATGGCAGCAGCTTCACCCGTGTCGATACGGCGTGCAGGGCGATGTTGTGGATCATCTCGTCAACGGTCGTGCAGCAATCCGACAACACACACACGCTGTACTTCTCCGCTGCTTTCGAGATCGCCGTGTGAGTCACGCAGTTCTGGGTCATCATGCCGCACACAAGCAATTCGGTGACGGCGAGTTTGGCCAGCGTTTCCTCCAGCGTCGTCTTCTCGAAGCTGTCGGCAAATTCCTTCACGACAATCGGAGCATTCGGTGCAGCGGCGAGGATACGGGGATGGATGTCGGCACCAACCGTTCCTTCGTTAAAGAACGGGGCGATGCCCATTTTGCTGTTGGCGATGTGCTGGATGTGGATCACGGGGATGCCCCGAGCGTTCGCCCGCTCAATGGCCCGTTCGATGTTCTGGAGAACTGTCTCCGTGTTCCAGAGCGGGAACTTGCCTCCAGGGAAATAGTCGTTCTGCAGGTCAATCACGAGCAGTGCCTTTGCCACGATCAGCCTCCATGGTGAACGGGTTGTGAGTTGCTGGATGATTCACCGGACCGCCGCCGATCCCTTGATCCACTCCACCTCCAACTTGAACGGCCCAGCCTTCTTGTCCGACAGGAGGAAGCCGATGCCCTCGATGTTCTTGGGATCAAGTGGAAGGGCGTTTGGAACCTCCGCACCGAAGGACGTGGCCTTGAATTCCTTCAGCGGGATCCTGACATCCTGCCACTTGTCCTTCTCGGTGGCGAACTTGGCTCGGTAGGAAAAGGCGATCTGCCGAGACGGGACGTGGATGTTGAAGTAGTAGGTACGGCCGTCACCTCGCACCTTGAACTCCAAGGCGTCGTACTGGGACAGGTCGAGCTTCCCCGCCCGTGTCCGTGCCGAGGCAAAGCCGCCGTTGTTCTCCAGGGAGAGGTTCCCGAAGAACTCCAGGGTCTTTTCCTTGGTTATGCGAACGTTCCCCTCGGAAACCCCACCCATCACGCCGTCGTTGACGGATTGCCACGCTTCAACGGCATCGGGCTTGCTGAAGTCGAACAGTGGTTTCTGTTTGTCTTCGCCCATCGCAAGCGACCCCATCAGGATCAGCAACGGTAGTGTTTTGTGGAACACGGTTCTCACTCCTGCGTTTACCAGCTCATGACCGTGATGCTGAACTGCAGCACCGTGGCCAATCCGCCCCTCGGCACATTGCGGTTGACGGAAATCCGTTCCAAGATGCTCCCATCACGAAGCGGCCAAGCCGCATCTCAAACGCCAGCGGCGAAGCGGACGAATTCCGCTCTTCCGCTCAGCCGGATCAGTCCCGGCTCAACAGCTACTGCTTCCCCTTCTTTTCCTCTTCCTTCTCGTCTATGCGGAAGACGAACCTCGAAACTTCTCCTGTCGCACTCTCAGACTCCATGACGATCTCCGACGGGCTCTTCTTGATGAGAACGCCCTTCGACTTGACCTCCTGTCCATTTTCAACGAACACGAATTCGCCCTGATATTCCGTTGGCGATTTCACCGTCCAATATAGCGTGGCGTTTCCCCCATTGACGTCGAACCCACGGTCCTCAATGCACTTCCTGGTAGCGTTCCAGCCGATGAGGTTCATTCCGTTCCTCATCGATTCGCTCCCCGCATACGAAAACCGACCGACCAAGCACACCTTCTTCTTGTCCTCGGTCCGTCCCCACCAGCATTTGTAAGTGCCGTTCTGCTCCTTGTTGCCGATCTTCCCCTCGACCTTCCAGGTGCCGACCAGGGAATCAAGTTCCTTGATGATTTCGTCCGGGATTCCCGGTTTCTCTTGGCAAAACGCCACGTTTCCCAGGAAGGCAACCGCAGCGCCAACGAGGGCGATGGCCAAACATCTCATGATTCGTCTCCTCAGATTGCTACGGGTACGGAAAAACCTCGAAAAAGTCCCATTTCTCATGCAACCGATTATTCGTTCGCCACCCTATTTCTCGATGGCCTCCGCGGCGATCCTCTCGTACTCGGCGAACCAAACTGGAGTTTCCTTGTCGTTCCACCCAACTTGGGACATCGTGACAAGTGCCCAGTTACCGTGAGGCGAGATTCGAAACGAGGTGGACCAGTAACCAAACCAAGCATATGCCCCTCGCAGTTGCTCGTGGACATTTTCCTTGGCAGGAAATACGGTAAAGCCGAAACCAAACTCCGCCGACAGCCTGCCTGTTTGATCGTTTCTCATCATCTGGACAGTTTCTTCGTGAAGAAGACGATGCCCATCCAGTGCTCCCCCATCTAACAGCATTTGACAGAACCGCATGTAGTCTTCCACTGTGGAGCAAAGCCCACCGCCACCGGAGAGGTACGAATTGGCCGGGTTATACGGAACATCTGGCACTTGCCCGTTCGGCCCCTTGTCACTAGCCTCCAGCCTTTTCATTCCGTGCTCGATTGGAACGTAGGCAGCTGCGAGACGCGACATCTTCGACGAGGGGATTCTGAAGAACGTGTCTTTCATCCGCAGTGGCTGAAAGACCATTTCGTCGAGGCAACAATCGAGTGTCTTGCCATAGGCCTTTTCGACAACCCGCCCCAATACATCGGCGGACAGGCCGTACTCCCACTTCTCCCCGGGGCGAAAGAGAAGCGGCAGTTGTCCCAACTTCGCCATCATCCGATCCAACGGAACTTCGGTGACATTGCAGAGTCCGCCCGTGATCCCGTTCTGGTCATAGATCGGTCCGATCTTGTCCGTGAAGTTGTACCCGATCCCCGACGTGTGTGTCAGCAAGTGCCGGATCGTGATCTCCCGATCGGCCGGTTCCGTTTTCAGTGGATCGACACTGACCAACAACTGGGGGTTCTTGAACTCCGGGATGTACTTCGACACCGGATCGTCCAGTCCCAGTTTTCCTTGGTCGTACAGCATCAAGATCGCCACACTTGTGATCGGCTTGGTCATCGATGCGATGCGGAAGATGGCATCCGTTTGCATCCGCTTCTTCTCTTCCCGATCCGCCATCCCCACCGCCTTCAGGTGGATGACCTTGCCGTGACGAGCCATCATTGTGACGCCGCCCGGGATCTTGCCTTGATCGACGAGGGACTGCATAAACGCGGACAACTTCTCGACCTTCTCGGCCGAGACACCAACGTCTTCGGGCTTGGCAGTGGGTAGATCTTGGCCCCAAGTGTGGGATGCCGTCAGCAGGAGCGTGCAGAGAACCCAGTTGAGCCGGTCGAATCGCCGTTTGTTCACGATCAGGTTCCTCGTCTTGTGGCTGCGAGGTCGACACACATGATCTGTCACGAGCCAACCGATAACCGATCAACTGCCCCATCACAGAGTCGTTCAAGGCCTGTGTGGCGACGAAGGCGAACAATAAGAGTTGGAGAAGTGCCGCCCCATGGCCTCGAAAAGCAGACCGGGCGGCCAATGGACGCAGGAACTCCGTGCAGACCGGCTACTTGATTCGCTTCAGCAGCAGCTTTCGGTCTGGCTCCGGTTTGCCGTCGGTGACTGCCTCTGTATAGCTGTGGGCGTGGACGCTGTTGTTTTCAAGCAACTTCGTCGTGTCCTTTCCGGTCCCGTGATTGCCGTCGGGGGTGCACCACTTGTTTTTCCAAAGCCACGTGTCCTTGTGTTCTTTCTTCAGAGTGCCCCAGCTTCGCTCGCCATTGTCAGCGAATCCGGTGTAGCTGATCGTGTTTTCGACGCGGTCCCAGCCAAAGAGATACCGAGCAAGGACGGCCGCTCCACCGGTCGGCGTAGCGACAAAGTCCCACTGCATCATCGCTTTGTTCTGAATCCACGCGTTCGTTGCTCGAAACGTCACGATCTCGCCTTTCTTTCCGAGGCCGGGCACGTCGTCGGGCAGGGCGTCTTCGGCGACCCAAGTGCCGATAAAGTCTTCGAGATCTTTGAGGTGCTGGTAA
>CAIPEB010000608.1 GCA_903863885.1 uncultured Planctomycetaceae bacterium
AGGGCCAGCCATGCCGGGCCGAGGTTGGCCCGGATGTACCGACATGGCAAGACCCCAGTCCATCAAGAGCACTTCGCCGAAGTCGCCGAGCATCACGTTCTCGGGCTTCAGATCTCGATGGATCACCTCGCGCGAATGGGCAAAAGCGACCGCATCGGACACCTTCATCAGGATCTCGATGTTCTCCGGAAACGACTTCTTGCGGACCTCCTTGCTCCAGGGCTTGCCCTTGACCCGCTTCATGCAATAGAAGAGCGTTCCGGCCTCGTCCGTGCCCATGTCGTAGATCGGCACGATATTCGGGTGTTCCAACTCACCCGTGACGGCCGCTTCGGCGAGGAACTTCAGACGCGTGCCCGTGTCCTTGGCGCCGGATGGCTTCAGCATCTTGACCGCGACGAGTCGATCGATCGCAGCCTGGCGGGCCATCATGACGACACCCATGCCGCCTTCGCCGAGTTTGTCCATCAACTCGTAGTCGGCCGCCTCGGGGCCCACCATGTGGGAATGGCGCACGACGCGGGGCTTGACCGCCATTTTTCCTCGAACGTCCGTCACGTGGCCCGTCGCCTTGAGCGACGTGTTGGGCGTGGCGTCGGACTCGAGTTGCTTGGACCAGATCGTCGCGATCTGCTTGTCAACATCGGGCGGAACCGTTTTGCCGTCCAGCGTTCGCATCGGACGGGCGGTCTTTTGCGGCGTCTCTTCAACGCTTCCGGACGAGTCGAGTGTCCTGTCGACTCGCACTGTTTGAGGCGACTTCCTCGCTTCCGCATCCGCGATCGACTCGACTTCACCAGTCGCCTCGATCGTCTGGTTGTACTGCCGTGGAGCATCGGTCTTGCGTCCCGCGTCGCGCGAAGAGTCGGATCGGCTGGCCGCCGAGTCAATGGTCTGGTCAGGACGCTGTTCCTGCGATGATCTTTGCGTTCCCCCCTGCTCTGCCGACGCGGCAACCGAATCAATCGTCTGCAGCGTTTGCGCATGGTGGCGCGGAGCGTCGGTTTTTCGCCCCGGCTCAATCGGCGGTTCGGCGACGCTGCTGCTCGAGTCGATCGTTCGATCGGACGGCCGTTCCGATTCAGCGCACTTGCCCTCTTGTTGCGGAAAATCCGACGAATCGCCGGATGATTGAATCGTATGAAGGAAATTCCGCTGGTCCTCGGTTTTTCGCCCGGGCTCGAGCGGCGGCTGGTCGACGCTGCTGCTCGAGTCGATCGTCCGATCGGACCGCTGCTCCGGTTCTGACACCGTGCCTTTCCGCCTCGCGACTTCGGCCGAATCGCCGGACTCAAGACCGCCTACCGATGTGTCCAGCGTCTGATCGATGCGCAGCGTCGCAGACGACGCCGGCGGTGCCGGCGAGGAATCTCGATCGGGCGTTGCGGGAGCGAGAGTGTGACCGCAGCTGTGGCACTGCCCGACGGCCAGGTCGCGTTCGTTCAGCGGAGCATTACAGAACGGACATTTGGTCATGGGCAGCCTCCGCCGCCCGCAATGTGCGGCATTGCGGGCCGGTCAGGGAAAAACTCGTTCACACCCGGTATCTCGCGCGGCTTGGGAAGTACATTTCACGCATGGTCATGATGGTCTGCGGGAACCCCGTCACGGATCCTGAAGCTGTCTGCGCAATCGGGCTCCGCGGCTCATGATATCGCTTGACGACTGCTGCAGCGCGTCGTCGATGCGCTGCGCCCAACTGTCGGGGGAAAGCGACTGTCGCACGGCTTCAAGCGACGCGGCCAGTTCTGCGACCGCAGGCTGCACGAGCCTATCGGGGGTCTGCCTCGGAGTGAAAAGCGCCGAAGCGGGCGAAGATGCTCCGCCGTTCCCGTCGCCGCGATGGTGCGGCTGCTCCATGCTCCTCGCTCCGCTGGAACGCGGCAGGCCGGCTTCCGCTTCTTCCTTGGGCAGCGGATTTGACCCGCGTCCCGGTTCGCGGATCGGGTCGCCGAACGTGTCGCCCGATTTGTAAAACTCGACGACCTTTCGCGGCGGGAAGCCAACTTCCTTGAGGTAGATTCGGTAGCGCCCGTCGGGCAGGCCTTCCGTTTTGAACTTCTCAAAGAGCGCCGTGAGATTATTCAGCGCGTCGTCGGGAAGCAGGTACGGATCGCTCTCCGCGCCGCCGGCCGATACTCGGACTATGTAGATCAGGCGGACATTCGCGACATTGGTCTGGGCGATTGCAGCGAGATCCTCAAGCCGCCGCGACCCCTCGACCGAAATCTGGGTCGCCTCGAAAAGCGCGACGCCCGTGTCGACGGGGCGAAGCGGCGCCGGCGGCACAAATTCCTTCGGCAGTTCGGCGTAAAGCAATTGTTCGCGGGCCACCCGCACTCGCGTATAATCGCCGACTTCGTTCAGGTCGAAAGGTCGCACGTCCTGAAAATAGATGGCCGAATCATCAAATATATTGATGGTCGCGTAGGCGTATTCCGTCACCGTCAGCAGATGTGCGATCGTGTATTCGTGCGAGAGAACGTAGTGAATTGGCCCCGTGTCGCTCACATGCGTTATGACGGGCTCGCCTTCTCCGGACTCGCTGACGTGAAGCACAACGTGGTCGCCAGCGTGCAGGTTCGTGATCGTGTTTGTAATGCCGTCGTCCCAAACGACGACGAGAGTGAAGTTCGACCCGAGTTCCAGGTTGTCCCCTTTTTCCTCCTCGCCGCCGAATGTGCCCGTGATGACCTGCACGCGGTCGGTCAGGTTGAGACCTCGATTGGGATCGGGCGGGACGATTCGGAGCAACGGCGGGATGTTCGAGACCCGCCCGATCGGATCGGTGACCCAGCCGCCGTTCGAAAACGCAGCAACCGAGGCGCCGTTTTCGATCGTAATCAATCCGCCGGCGAGCATGGTGACCTGGCGTCCGACGATTTCCGACAGGCCAGGCGCCACTTCGCTGATCAAGATATCCCCGGCGTAGAAATCCGACGGAGCTGCAAAAAAGTCGATGTCTCCCGAGGTCCATATGCGACTGGCGGCCGTCACGATCGTTCCGGCCATTTCCACGGTCAAATTGCCGATCGTCTGGTCGCCCAATTCACCTGTGCCGACATTCGCGTTGAAGAAGATGCCGCCGCCCGCGGAGTTGAGTCGGAGCGAATTGTATTCGTCGGTTACACTGTCGATCGTGGTCTCGTCGGTGAACGTGATATCGCCGCTTGCCGCAGAAGTGTCAATAAAAGCGGGAGAACGAAGTTCGATCGGTCCGTTCCACCGAGCGAATCCCTCCGATGCCTGAACGACCATTTCCACGCCCTGGCCTGCATTCAATACGATGCCGCCGGCGATCGGGGCCAGGCTGCCGACATCGATGTAGGCCGTTACGTAAACGAATCCAACGGGGCCGAGGTCGCCCATGTCCCCGTCGGGAGTGTCGCCTTCGCCGAACACGACACCTCCGTCGGCTTGGGTAATCTCCAGCAGCGACAGTGCTTCCCTCGTACCGAGGTCCGCGTTGAAAGCCACCCGTCCAAGTCCGGCCGTCAACACCAACTCGTTTCGTTCCCCGGAATCACTGTCGATTGTGCTCTCATCCGTGAACACGATATCGCCAACCGTCGAGTCTCCAGTGCTGATCGCCACGTGGCTGGCCAGAGTTACAAAGCCATTGAAACGAATGTCGGTGCCGTCCGAGCCGACTTCCATTCTCTGATCAGCGCCGGCGTTGAGCACGATGCCGCCGGTGATGACCGAAATGCTGCCGATGTTGATGCCGCCGATCGCATTGACGATCGGAACCGGTCCTTGATCTCCTGTTCCGCCGCCCGGGTCATCGGCTCCTCCGAAAATCACGCCGTTGTCGGCTCGGGTCACCTCCAATCGATCCAGAGCCACTTGCGAACCAATACTCGTGTTGAACTCAACGCCACCTGTCCCGGCGGTCAGCGTCAGATCGTTACTCTGACCGGCCCGGCTATCGATCGGGGCGTTGTTAGTGAATAGAATCTGGGCTCCCGCCGACGGGTCGCTGTCGCTCGTGTCCATCGCGACGTCGCTTCGCAACTGCACGGCCCCGTTGAGTCTCACCGCATCACCCGTGGTCGTCAAATGCAGTGTCAGCGGTTGGCTGGACGGCGTGTGTCCCGCATCGAACCAGATTCCCAGGTCGCCGATCGGCGAGACGCTGCCGACATCGAGGGCCCACGCACTCGGATCTATCGGGTCACCGTCCAGGCGTACAAAGGAAATCGGGCCGAGGTCCAGTTGCGGGTCGAACGAGTCATTGCCGAACATGACACCGCGAGCATCGGTAACGACCAATCGTCCCGGTGCGGAGACGGCACCGATATCGCCATTGAAGTTCACGATGCCGGCGGTTCCGGCCGTCAGTGTCAGGTTATTGTGCTCGCCGGGCTGGCTGTCGATCGGTGCGTGGATGGTGAATCGGGTTTCAGCGCCGGCGAACGCATTGCCGTCCGTCGTATCAAGCAGCACGTTGCTTTGAAGTTCAACTGCTCCATTGAAACGGATTTTGTCAGCGGTTGTAACAATCGATATCGTACTGCCGTCGCCGGCGTTCAATTTGATTCCGCCCGGCCCGATCGACTCGACGCTGCCGAGATCGATGCCCCATGCACCGGGATTGGCAGGATCGCCCGTGACCCGGACGACGCTCAAGGGAGCAAGATCCGAGTCGGCTAGGTCGACGTCGCTTCCAAAAGCGACCTCGGAGGCTTCGGTGACAACCAGACGGCCCAGCGCGACCGACGATCCAATGTCCGCATTGAAGTTCACTGTGCCGCCAGTCCCGGCTGACAGGGTCAAGTAATTGGTCTCGCCGGACTGGCTATCGACCGGTGCATTCTGCGTGAATCGAATTCCCGCTCCGGTACTTCCGTTATCGCTGGTGCGGATCCGGACGCTGCTTTGAAGTTCGACCGGACCGTTCAAGCGGACAGGACCGCCGGTCGTATTCAGGGCCAGCAGACCGCCGGCACCGCCGTTCAATTGAATCCCCTGGGCAATCGTCGAATCCCGTCCGAGGTCGACCTCGCTCAGGACGTTGATTGCGTGCACTGGCGAAAAGTCGCGGCCAAACACCACGCTGTCGGCGCTGTTGACGACAAGTTGGTTCAAGGCCCATTGCGAGCCGATATCGGCCCGAAACTCGACTGCGCCGGCCTCGGCGGTCAATTCCAGATCGTTGAACTCCTCGGCCTCACTGTCGACGAAACCCCGGAACAGCACCGTGCCTCCCGCCGTGCGAACGTGCGAGTTGGCGATCACACGGACGTTCCGCATTTCAATGTTGAGGTCGAGCGTCTCGACGGTTCCGCCAATTGAAGTGTCGCTGGCCACCGAGATCAGACCGTTGCCGAATGTGGTCGTGTCGCCGGCCTCATCCCCGAGCACGACGCCTCCCGTGTTGAGGAACTCGACCGCGTCTTGAATCATCCCGCCGTCGCGAAATTCGACTGCGTAGGTCCGGCCGAATGTGACCAGAGATGTCGCGTACACTGATTTCCGAAATACAGCCGGGCCGGTGGATTCAAGGTGATTGTCCTGGAGCGACAACGCGCCCAACGGCACGAGACCACCGACAACTCCGGTGACAGTGATTGCTCCGGAGTGGGATACCAGCGACAGGTTTGCAGTCGGTCCATCGGCGGCGCCGTCGATGGAACCGTCCACCAGGATGTCTGCCCCAAGCGGCGCAGCGTTACCAAACGTCGTATCGACAATCGCATCGCTGCGCATCGTCACTGCCCCGTTGAGCCGGACTCGGTCCGCAGCGGTGTTGATCGCAAGCGTGTTTCCTTCGCCCGCATCCAGGACAATCCCCCCGTCGCCGATGTTGGAAGAACGGCCGAGATCGACGCCGTATGTCGGCAATTCCGACGGTGCCGCGCCATCGTCCACATTGATGGAGGAAATGTGGGCGAAATCAGGTTCTGTCGGCGCGTTGCCCAGCGTCACGCCGTAGGCATCGGTTACGACGAAATGTCCCAGAACATGGCTCGCACCGATGTCGGCATTGAAACTCGCCGTGCCTTCTGCGCCCGCCGACAATGTCAGGCCGTTGTTTTCGCCTCCTTGGCTGTCGACGGGGGCGTTGAGTGTAAAGCGAATCTCAGCACCTGCCGCAAGTCCGCCGTCCGTGGTGTCGATCGACGCGTCACTCCACAATTGGGTCTCGCCGTTGAATCGGACACGGTCCGCGGTGGTCGTGAAGGCGATTGTCCTTCCGTCGCCGCCGTTCAGAATGATACCCGCGTCGCCGATTGGCGAGGCGCTGCCGATGTCGATATCGAAGGCGTCCGGATTGGAGGGGTCGAGGTCCCCGCCCAATCGCACGGCGCTCACGGGCGCAAAATCGGGATCTCCGATGCCCGCGTCGCCGCCAAAGACAACGCCCATCGCCTCGGTCACGATTAGTTGACCAAGCGGGTCGATTGCCCCTATGTCGGCGTTGAAATTCACGATGCCTGTGGCACCTGATGAAAGAACCAGATCGTTGTTTTCGGTGGACCGGCTGTCGATGGTTGCATTCAGAGTGAAGCGGATTTCATCGCCTGCTTCCGCGCCGCCGTCGCTGGTATCCACCCGAGCGTCGCTCTCCAGCACTATCGCGCCGTTGAATCGGACGCGGTCCGCGGTGGTCGTGAAGACGATCGAACCGCCATCGCCGCCGTTCAGCGTGATCGTGCCTTCGCCGATGGGCGTGTTGCTGCCGATATCGATGTCAAACGCATCTAAATTGGCCGGATCGGGGTCACCGTCGACTCGCACAGTGTCCACCGGCGCAAAGTCCGGATCACTTACGTCTTCGTTATTCCCAAACGCGACGCCGTATGCGCTCCGGATGATCAATTGACCGAGCGCTCGGTCCGCCCCGATGTTCGCGTTGAAGGTGACTGTCCCTTCGATCCCTGCATTCAGGATCAGGTCGTTGTCTTCTCCTGCCTCGCTGTTAATCGGGGCGTTTCGCGTGAAGCGAATTTCCGCACCGTTGGCGCTGCCGGCGTCGGTTGTGTCGAATTCCGCGTCGCTGTTCAGTTCAACGGGGCCGTTCATCCGCACGCGACCGCTCGTCGTGGAAAAAAGCAGCGATTTCCCATCGCCCGCATCAAGCGTAATACCGCCGGCAATGGCGTCCGTATTGCCGATGTCGATCTCGCCCAGCGTCTGAACACTGGTTACCGGATTTCCGGGACCGCCGAAGCTCACTCCGCCGTCGGCTCGAGTTACGACCAGTCTGCCGATCGGTTGCACGTCGCCGATATTGGCATGGAAGCTCACACTGCCTGAGTCGGCCGAAAGCGTCAAGCTACTGTTGGTGAGCGGTTCGCCATCGATCGTGGCCAGTCGCGTGAAGACGATATCTCCGCCGGCTGTTTCGATGATCGCCTCGGACGCCAGCGTTACCGGTCCGTTCAATCGGGCCAGTCCTCCATTCGTGCCGATAACGACCGGAACGTCCGGAGTGGAACTGTCCAGTGAGATATGCGTCGAAGTTATGTCCACGCCCTCGGGCGCAGTGGTGGTCACGTTGCCGCGAAGCGTCGTCGTTCCGGATCCAGACAACTGCACCAGGCTGGCCGCAAAGACGCTGCTGTCGGCTGTCACATTCACTGCATTTACGATCGTAAGCGGGCCGATCGCATCCCCTGCATCGGATCCGACAGTGTTGCGAAACAGAATGTCGGCTTCGGAAGTCAGCGTCAGCGCTGCGTTCGCCGAAGAAGTCAGCACTTGTTCGAACGTGATCGTGCCGTCTGCGTTGACGCCCGCGTCGCCGGACAAATCCACTGCCGCATCGAACCGCACGATCCCCCCCCCGCCGGTCAGGATCTCGAGTCCATCGAGAACGACGTTGTCCGTCGTGATATCGAGTCCTTGCGGCGCGCTGGTTCGCAGGCCATCTCGGAACGTCGTTGTTCCCGTTCCGGTCTGTTGCACCACGCTGGCCGCATCAATGGTGAGCATCGCTTCGACGTTGACAGCGCTGGTGATTGTGACTGCGCCCAACGCGTCGCCGCTGACGTTGCCGACTGCCTCCTGGAACAGGATGTCTCCATCCGTGCCGAGCGTCAGGCCGAATGCGGAATTGTCCGGGGAAAGCAGGGTTCTGACGAATCGGATCCCGGCTTCGGCGTTGATTGCGACATCTCCCGTCAATTCGACCGGAGCGTCGAAAGACGCGCTGCCGCCGCCGACAGCGGTGATGGCAAGTCCGTCAAGAACAACCCGCGCCGCGGTCAGTTGCACTCCGTCCGGTCCGCTCGTGGTCACATCGTAACGGAGCGTTGTTGTGCCGTATCCGGCCAATTGAGTCAGGCTGGCTGCCTCGATCGTGCCGAACGAGTCCACGTTGACCGCACGTGCAATGGTGATGTCGCCCAGCGCAGCGTCATCCGGTCCGACCGAATCCTCGAATCGAACATCGGAATCGGAAGCAAGCGTGAGAAACGCTCCGACGGAAGACGTTATGCTGTCCACGAAGGTTATCGGACCGCCCGCATCAATCGTGGTATTGACCACCAGTTCCACCGGGGCGTTGAACCTCACAATCCCCCCGCCGGCGGCGACCAAACTGAGCAAGCCGTCTGAGTCGTCCAGTACGACCTGCATTGTCGATAGGTCGATGCCCTGGAGGTACGTCGTCACGTCGCTGTGCAGCGAGGTTGTGCCCGATCCGGTCAACTGCGTCAAACCGGCTGCCTCAATCGTGCCGAACACATCGACATTCGCGGCACGCGTAATTGTAATCGCGCCGAGTGCTCCGCCGCTGTGATTGCCGACGGCCTCCTGGAACGCAACATTCGCTTCGGTGCCGAGCGTCAGATTAGATGCCGCACTGATCGGCGAGACCACCGTCTGCAGAAAACGAATGTCGCTGCCCGCATTGATGACGACATCTCCGGTCAATTCGACGGGTGCGTCAAAGGTCACTGCGCCTTCCCAGTCCGCGGTCATCACCAGCCCGTCGAGCACAACGCGGGAGGTGGTCAGTGCAACTCCCTCGGCGCCGCTCGTGGTGACATCGTCATGAAGCGTGGTGGTGCCGGAACCGGCCAGTTGCGTCAGGCTGCCTGCGTTGATTGTGCTGAACGCCTCAACATCAACAGCTTGCTCAATCGTGACTTGGCCCAGCGAGTCGCCGAACGCTGCACCCACGGGCCCTTCAAAGTAGATGTCTGCGCCGGAGTCGAGATGGAGGTCGCCGCCGCCGGGTGATAGGACGGTCTTGAGGAAGCGGATCGTGCCGCCCGCAACGATCGCCACACTTCCAACCAGTTCCACCGGCGCATCGAAACGCGCACCGCCGTCTCCGCCCGCATTGATCGTCAGACCATCGAGAACAACTCGTGCTGTGGCCAGATCCAAGCCTTCGGGAGCCGCAGTCGTAACATCTTCGTGCAGCGTGGTAACTCCGCTCCCTGCAGTCTGAACGATGCTGGCCGCGTCGATCGCGCCAAACGCCTCAACATCCACTGCCCTCGTGATGGTAAGAGCGCCGAAAGTGTTGCCGGGCCCGGACCATCCTGCATCCTGAAATCGAATGTTCTCGTCGGACGCCAGGGTGAGCGAGTTGCCGCTCGGAGCCGTCACTTCCTGCAGGAAACTGATCGTTCCTGCTGCATCGACAAGAGTATCACCGGTCAGTTCGGTCACGGCGTTGAACCGTACGATGCCGTGCCCGCTGGTTGCAATCAACGTTCCATCCAGCACCACGCGGTCGGCAGTGAGGTCCAGGCCTGCGGAGGCAAACGTTGTCACGTTGTCGTGAATCGTCGTCATGCCGGTTCCCGCCTGCTGGATCAGATTGCCGGCGGTGAGCGGGGCCAGGAACTCGACGTCGGCGGCTGTGATGATCTCGAGGGTTCCGAGCGGAGTCGTGCCGCCGACAATATCGTGAAACGTGATGTTGCCCGACTGCGTCGAAAGGCTCAGGGATTCCCCGCCACCCGTCCAGGCATCAAGCAGTCCCTGAAAGACTATGTCGCCGGTTGTGCTGGTGATCGCTGCGTCGCCTGTCAGGGTGACGGCGGACATGTAGGTCACGCTGCCGCCATCGGTCGTCACGTCGGCGGCCGTCTCGACGATTCCGCTTCCGGACTGAAAGAAATCGCCCAGCAGTGTTACGTCCGCTGCGCTGGACATAGTCAGCAGGCCGGCATTGTGGATTGTGAGTCCAGCGAGCGGTTGAGAGCCGCCGACCGCATCGTCGAACTCGATCACCGCAGTCAAGTCGGTCGTCTCGACCGTCAGGTTCCAGGGTCCGTTTCCGTCGCCGTCAACAGTGCCGCGGAAAAAGACTCCGGCGAGCCCGTGGCTGGTCAGCGTCACATCGGCCGTGAGTTCGATGGCATCGTTGAATTCCAGCGTTCCGCTCGCGGTGATGCCCGCGCCGATTCGAGTGACTCCGTCCGCGTCGGTGAATAGTCGTCCGATGGGATCACTGCCTCCAAGCGGGCCCAAGATATTCGTCGTGCCGCTCGTGTTCAGGGTAACTGCGGAAACGCCTTCGACCATGCTCTCGAGCCATATGTCTCCGGAGCCGGCATTCACGTTGAGGGTATCTAATGTCGCTCCCTGCCCGATGGTCCCCGCGACGCGGATCGTGCCCGAATCGGATTGAAACGTGAGGTTTTCGCCGGGGCCGAATGCAGTGCCGAACACGCTGCCCTGGACGCTGATGTCCGATCCGCTCGAACTGGTTGAGAGCAGTACCGACGCGCCGTCCGCGAGCACGAGGTCGCCCTGGAAAAGCAGATTTCCCTCGTTGACGATGTCGGCTGCATCGCTGAAGGCAATTGTCGGTGCGACGAGCGTGAGTTGGTGACCCGGGGAGCCGATCGCATCGATCTCCGCGAGCACGTTGATCGAGGACGCCGCGATCAGCGTCACGTCGCTGGTGGTCAATTGCTGAACGATCGTTGCGGCCAAAAGTGCATCAATGTCAATCGTGTCGGGGTCCAGGACAAGCCGTCCGGCGATTCCGGATGTTCCCGTGAGGTCCGCCGAGCGAGCGAAGACGATCGACTCGCCGCCGGAAATCTCGGCGTAGCCCCCCTTCATTCCTCGCGCTGAGATCGCTCCGTGCGAGGCCGCTTCCTGGTCCGCCCACACGATCACCGATCCGCCGCCGGCATCGCCGTTTGCCTCAATGCGTGATCCGGCAAGCAACTCGACGCGTCCTCCCGTCAGCGACACTTCGCCGCCGATTTCGCCGGGTGAGGTGTCGGAAACATCGATGCGGCCGGAGAAAGACAGGATGCCGTCCCGGGCGGCGTTCAGCGTAACCTTGCCTCCCGCGACGGACAGCGACGCGTCGAATTGAATCGAGCCGCCTGAGACGGCGAGCGATTCGGCTGGATTGCTGAAAAGGAACTCGGTGGAAGCGAATACCCTGTCGCTGTTCAACAATCCGGCACGCAGGAGAGCACCTGAGTTCGTCGTCGTATTGCTTGCAGTATCGCTGATCAACAGCGTCGCCGATGCATCGGCCGACCTCATAATCAGGTGATCAGCCGGCAGTTGACTGTGGACGCTTCCGACGTCGGTGTAGCGAATGCTCGCGGACGTTGCGTCGGCTGCGTAGGAGCCGAACATCAGCTGGAACGAACCGTCTCCGCCGCCGTTGAACTGCTGGATCAGGGTATCGGCGTGCTGGCCGACGAGAATCAGCGAGTCTCCGACCGTCAGACCACCACCGTTTCCGAGGAATTCGATGCCGCCTGCCGGGCGCGGGTCTCCGCCGGAGAAATCGATGGTCAGAATATCGCGGTCGCCGGAGCCTTGAATTCGAATCGCCGACAAATCGGCGACGTTGCCGGCGAAAGCCTCCTGGCCGCTGACCGAGATCTGCAGTTGGTCGCCCTGGCGGGCCAGCGAAAACGAATCGGACTGGCCGTCGTCAGCCAGCGATCCGGCGTCTACGGTCAGTATGCCGGCCGCGTCGACCCACGCCGCAGGCGTTGCCGAGAGCACGCGTCGCCGCTCGAGTTCCCAGACTTCCAGGTTCGGGTAGAGCGCGCGGCCTGACTCTCGGGCCCGCCTTTTGCGGCGGGTCCATCCCAGGACGCGTCGCAGAGTTCGTTTCCAGGCCGTGGAGCGAATCGGACCACACTCCTTTAAACGCACCCACCTCGCGGATGGCTGCGGACTGCGGGCCACTGGTTCCCCGCGGTCCGCAGTTCGTCAGTCGATTCGCGGTTGCTGTAATCGCGGGTCAGGGTCCAGGGTGGAAAACCACGACCGGGGCATCTAGCACCAGCATACCCGCGGTTTCCGCTGCGTCATATTGCATTCCGTCAAACGTCGAACCTGCCCAGAATAGATCAATTTTTTCGGTAGCAGAGAGCGTCGTCTTGTCCGAAACCGTCAGGACATTGGCGTCAATGCCGTCGGAGCTGTTTACCAGATCCCCGGTAGCATCCACGGTCAAGTAACCCTTGGCCGTTGTTTCGCCCAGCACGGTGTCGTGCGCGTGTATCAACGTGATGTTCTTGCCGGTCAGCGACACTTCCCCAGTGTACTGCGATGTCGCATAGACAAGGGCTATATCGTAGTAAACATCGACTCCCGCCGCCTTGGCGATGAACGTCGCTGTTCCGCCAACCACTACTCCGCCACCGTCGTTGATCGTGCCGGCCGCCTCAACGGACAGGTTGCCGTCGATGCTCGAATCGCCGAGCACAATGCTCTGGCCGTTTACCAAGAGCACATCGTCACCCGTGGCCGTGACCTTGACAATATGGAAGGTATTGGACGAATTATCTAGCGTGACGTTGCCGGCCACGTCGAGTGTAGTGGTCCCGACAACTGCGATGACGCCGATCTGATCGAGATCGCCGCTGGTCGTGACTGTCAGTGTATTGGCACTGACGGGGCCAAGACGCAGTTCTGACGAGTCAACCAGCGTGACCGCATTTGCGGCCGTCACTGTCACTTCGTTGAAGTCGTTGCCAACGCTGTTCAGGGTGATGTCGTTCGAGGCACCCGCATCGAGCGTAGCCTTGCCGGTAACCGAGAGGGTTCCGGTGTTGGTGATGTCACCGTCTGCTTCGACGCTCAGGTTGCCCGCAATCGTCGAATCGCCGAAATCCACATTCGTGGAGTTTACGATCGATACGTTGACGGCCGAAACCGTCATCGTGACGTTCATCCAGTTGGCCGGGTTGGTCAGAGTAATGTCGTCGGCAACAAGCAGTTCCACACCGTTCGCAGTTGATACCGCGCCGGTCTGGACCAGTGCGCCGCCCGCAGTCAGGATCAGCGAGTCGGCGTTGACCCCGGCCAGACTCAAGTCGTCGCTGTCAGTCAGAGTAACGGCGCCGCCGGACGTTATTGCTACTTCGCTGAAGTTGTTCCCGGCATCATCCAGCGTGATGTCGTCAGTGCCGGCATCGAACGTGGCCTTCAGCTTGATTGAAAGCGCGCCGCTGTCGGTGATCGCTCCGCCCGCCGTGACGGAAAGAGCGCCGCCGACTGACGAGGCGGCCAGTTCAACGCCATCGGCTTCCCGGAGGGCGACGCTGCCGCCGGCGGTGAACCCGACCGACGACAAACTGTTGTCAAAACTGTTGAGGGCGATGCTATCCACGGTGCCCGCGGCCAGTGTTGCCACGCCGGTGACATCCAGGATGCCGCTCTGAGTGATGCCTTTGCCCGCCGTCACGGCCAGCGTGCCGCCAATAGTCGACGCTCCCAACGTCAGAGCATCCACATCAGTGATGGAGACGTTTCCGGCAGCCGGGAAGGCAATTGTCCGGAAGTTGTTGCTGGCATGTTGCAGCGTGACATCGGCAACTCCCGCATCGAAACTGGCCAGTTTGGCGACAGTCAACGGGCCGGATTGAGTGATGGCACCGCCTGCAACGACCGTCAGATTTCCCTTCAGGTTCATGGCCGCCAGGACGATTCCGCCTGTGTTCGTGAGCAGGACATTACCGCCGGCGACGACGGATACCGCGCCGGTCAGGTCATTTCCCGCGTTGTCCAGCGTAATGCTGTTCGTCGAACTGCTGGTCAACGTGGTCGTCCCGTCCACCAGAATTGCAGCGGTCTGCGTCAACGCACCTTTTGCATTGACGATCAGATTGCCGACGATATCAATCGCCCCCAACACCAGGGCGTTGGTGTCAGTCAGTGATGCGTTGCGCCCCGAAACGATCGACACACTGGAGAAATTGTTGGTGGCGGTCGTCAGCGTAATATCACTGGTGGTCGGTACGGTCAACGTCGTGGCCCCAGTAACGACCAATGCGCCGATCTGAGTGATCGACCCGTCGGTGGTTTCCAGGCCAAGAGTTCCCGAGATTTTCGACGCAGCCAGAGTCAGATCGCCGTCCGTATCCTTGAGTGACACGTTCGCGCCGGACGTGATGGCCACTTGCCCCAAGGAGTTGTCATGCGTCGAAAGATTAATGTCGTTTGCGGATCCGGCGGCCAGTGTCAGTTTGCCGGTGACGTCAATGCCGCTGGTCTCAGTGATGGCGCCGTTGGAGGTTACTCCGAGCGTACCCGTGACCGTGCACGCTCCCAGGACGATCGCGCCGGAATTGCGGAGCGTTACGGCGCGGCCGTAAATGGCCACGGCCCCGCCGAAGTTATTGTCGGTCCGGCTGAGCGTAATGTTGTTGGCCGCTCCGGCGTTCAATGTCGTGGTGCCGGGCACAACCAATCCGCCGGTTTGGGTAATGGCTCCAACGGTTGTGATTTCCAGGCTGGATGCGTCGGCCGGAGGACCTGCAACATCATTCAGCACGATCGCGCCGAGCACTAAAGCGTTTGAATCTCTCACCCAAACGTCATTTGCGGCCGCGACAGTCAGCGTGCCGAAATTGTTCGCGGCGTTATTCAGCGTAATGTCCGCCGTGCCCGTATTGAAACTCGCAATCTTCGTCGCTACCACGGCCTCGGACTGAGTAATGTTGTCGTTGGTCGTGGTGACCGTCAAATTCCCCGCGATTTTCGACGCACCGAAGTTCGTCGCAACCGTGTTCTTGAGAAGCGTGTTTCCGCCGGTGACGTAAATCGTTCCGTCCAAGACGTTGTCCGACCCCAGCGTAATGGTGCTCGCAGCACCGACCGCCAAGATCGTATTGCCCGTCACATCCAAGACGCCGGACTGAGTGATCGATCCTCGGCTGCTGGAACTCAAACTGGCTTGAACGCTCAGGCTTCCAGCGACGGTGCTCGCTCCCAGAATCAGCGAATTGACGTCCTTTAGCGACACATCATCCGCGGCAGTAACTGCGACGGACAAGAAGTTGTTGGCAGGATTCGACAGCAGGATATCTGAGGTGCCTGCATTGAGAGTCGCAGCGCCGCCCACAACCATCGCGCCTGTCTGAGTCAATCCTCCGCCTGCACCGACGCTCAGTGTGCCCGTAATGCTCGTCGTTCCAAAGATGAGCGCAGCATCTCGGGTTACCGCGACGTTCTTGCTCTTGGTGACCGCGAGGCTTTCGACGCTCTTCAAGTCGATCGCAACGCTGGCATTAGGTTGAATGTTCTGGACTGCCAGCGAATCGGTGCCACCTTTTGCATCGAAGCTGATCGTGTTGACATTGTTCGAATTGGGGCCCGTCATCCTTGCCTGGAATTTGCCGGCATAATAGATGTCAACGTAACTCGTCTGACCGATCAGGGACACAGCGTCATTGCTAGCGTCACCCGTAAGTGAGAGAGTGCCGGTTCCTGCATCCCATGCAGCCGTAACGGCCAGCATTCGCCGGTCTTCGCATCCCTCAAATGCCAGCAGCCTGGCACGTCGGCCGGCATTCCGCCGCTTGCGGAAGTTCGTTCGGCTGCGATTGCCGCGCGACAAAATGCCCCTCAGAAGTCGGGAAAGGAAACCGCCGCGATTGTGACCGTACGAGTTACCCATATTGCCCCCCTCATGATAGAGCATACCATCTAGCTTAACAGATGCGGAAAATCTCCCTAGAAATGGGTATGCCTACGAACGAGTTCATGGTAACTCCCCCCAACTGTGCAAGCAAGAGAAAAGCCATGGACATGCCGCCAAATCGCGATGTCAGATTTGGGCGGATGGCTAGGAAGAGTAGTGTGTGCGGTTGCGGTAAATGTGACTGATTGCGCATGCGGACAGCCGACGAAGATAAGCCCAGTGAGCATAACCGGCAGCGTCTACCGCTACCCCCGCACCTCGGATACGCGGCATGATGAGCGCATTCCGCGAAATTGGCACTGAATCATGCACGCCGCGCAGGCGTCGCTCGGACTTACCGTCGAGCAAGCAACCGGCGGCCCGAACTACGTCGGGGACTCAGCAAGTCTCCGCCAAGGTGCGGCAATCGATTGCCGGATGGATTGCGGCCGTCGGATTGGCCATTGCAGTCGGTGTCCTGGCGGCGACTTGCCTGAACCGAGCTCTTCTGCAATCGAATCAAGCCCCGGCCCCGAGTCCGAGGCAACATGCTGGTGGGCCGATCCGAGGGTGTGTGGGAACGGCAGGTAAATCGTCCGTCGACGAGCCTGCATCAAAAGTCGTTTCGTTGCGAAGGGGTCCGTCGCCGCCGAACCGCGTCGAGGACGCCCTGCAGTTGACGAGCTACTTTGGGCACGAGAAGGAATCGAAGTGGACCAAGAGCCTCGAATGGGAAGACACTTCGACGAAGCTTGCTGGCCCCGATTCGATCGTCCCGTTACCTGCTGTTGAAGAAGTCGAAGTGCATGCGGATGTGGCGGATGACAAACCCGCGGAATCCAAGTCGGGGGAAGTCAACAAAGCGGGCCGGCCTTCGGACCTGAAGAGTCCCATCTGCCGATTGGCCGCCGTGCCCTCTGCTGAAGCGGAGTTGGTTTCAGCCATACAGTTACCGGCATCGCCTGCGACAGAGGCATCCCGATCACCGGCACTGGCCGCACAGCCCGAAGAAATCGCATCACCGCAACCTGCTTTGGAGATCGACAGGCGGCCGGTCAGGTCCATGACAATCGATATCCGCGCTCGGGGAGGGGCCGTTCCCGACAACCTGGCCCGCGAGCAGTTATCGCGGATGCAGACTCTCAGCGACACTGCGTCTTTGCGAGAGTGGTCGCCCTTTGCGTATCAATGGGAAGCGCCCGGCATGTGTCATCAGCCGCTGTATTTTGAGGAAGTTTCGCTGGAGCGGCTTGGTCGGAGGCCGATTGGACCGCGATTCATCCAGCCCGCCATTTCCGCGGCCCATTTCTTCGGAACGGTTCCGCTTCTGCCCTACGCGATTGCCACGAACCCCCCGAGTGTTCTCGTATACACGCTGGGTGAGTACCGGCCGGGGTCAGACGTCCCTTGCGACCTGCGGCGACCTCCTTTCAGTCTGCGCGGACTGTCGGTCCAATCTGCCGCGGTTACCGGTTTGATATTGATGATCCCGTAGCCGATTGCGCGTTGCCGCACTTCGGAAGCCGATGCGCATCACAACGCGAAAATCTTTGCGCGTTCAGGAGCCGAGACGAAAAACCTGCAGCGTGCGGCGCCGGATTCTCGCAGCGAGGGACTGCGGAGCGGCAAAGATCTTGGCCTGACCGCGAGCGGCAACGAGCACTTCCGGCGGCACGGGATCGATTGCCACCCGAACTTGATAGGCGGCAGTGGCCGGATGCGATACTCCCGTCCGATCGGTCCTCACCGGCAGCGAGCCTGACGCCGCCAATTCGCGCGGAGCCACTTTCATGTCGAGTTTCGAAATCTCGCCGATCTTCCCGCGCAGTACGATTCCCGGCATGTGGTCCAGCTTCAGGTGGACGTCCTGGCCGCGTTGCACGAACTGGATATCCGCCTGGTCCACGACGAGAATCCCTTCGAGTCGGGCCGGATCGCCGACCGAACAGAGCAGAGTGCCGGTTTCGATCCATGCACCGAGATTTCTCGGCTCCAGCAGCGTTCCCCGCCACGTTTTCAGGGTGCCTCGCTCGAACGTCCGGCCCGGCTGCCAAGGAGCTGGAATGACCATGCCTGCCACCGGCGCCCGCAACACGAGCTGCTCCGCGTCGTTTTGACGTTGCCGCGTGCGCGCTTCGATGTCCGCCAACGCCTCTTCGGCGGCGGGAATCTGTGCGGCCAGGCCCGGGTCGCCCGCGAGACGCACTCTCAGATTGCGCAATCTCACCCGCTGCTGTTCGAGCTGACCGGTCAGCTCGGCGATTTCGCGTGAGATAACCGAATTCTCCAGCCTCGCGATTTCCTGGTTAATCGTCACGCGTTGTCCCGCCGCGGCCGTGTGGACGAGACGGCCGGGAACGACGGCAAAGACATCGCGACCGTCCCTCAGTTCAAGCACGACGGGCGCGCCGACGCGGAATGGAAGCGGCGTAAACAGGATCGCGGCTCCGACCGCGGCCCAGATCAACGAGCCTCGCAGCACTTGTCGCGTGCGAAGTTGTCGGCGAAACAGCGGATTGGAAAACGAAGCGGCAGCGCGAACGAGAGGCATAACAATCAATCCTCCGATAACAACCACTGCCAGGGCCTCTGCCAGAAATTGGAGGCCCCGAGGTTCGAGAAACCGGTAACCGGCCCAGAGAATGGCGGCGGCGACGCACCAGCGGTAGATGAGCGAGGCGACTCCGTAGATCGCCACGAGCCAGCGCAGTCGCTCGCGGACGTAGCGCGAAGGGGGCCGTTCCAGTCCAAACAAGATCCGCTGAATTCCGCGGTTGACCAGTGCCCGAGCCTGAGGGCCGAGGTTCGGCACCTCGAGCCAATCCGAAAGCACGTAGTACCCGTCGTAACGCAGCAGCGGATTGCCGTTCAAGAACAGGGTGCTGACCGAACAGGCGATCACCATGTTGAGCATGAGCGTGTTGAAACGGCCGGGTTCGCTGTACCACCACAGCAACAGGCAGACACTGGCCAGGACGATTTCCACGAAGATGCCGGCGCCCGATACCGCGATGCGCCGCCATTTGCCGGGCATCAACCAGACATCCGAGACGTCGCAATAGAGGCAGGGAGTGAACACGAGAAGCAACACACCCATTTCGTGACACTCTCCGCCAAAATGAACGCAAGTCAGAGCATGTCCCAACTCATGCAGGATCTTCGCGATCGCAACGGCCAGGGCCAGCCACAGAAGATTTGCGGGAGTGAAGAAGGCCGGCGAGTCCGAGAGCCTCTGGACCAGCGTCTCGAACTGCACGGCCGCCAGCGTCATCGCCGCGAGTATCAGCGCGCCACACGCCGCGAGAAACCACCAGGCGAAGATCCAAGCGAATCGGTCGTGCAGCCCGCGGAGCCAAGGCTGGGGATCGATGCCGGGCAACCGGATGGCCAGCACATTGCCAATCGCCTCCCATCGCTCCAGGCGAAGACGGCGCTGGTGCCGGCGAAGCAGTTGATCGCCCTGTCCCGGCGCATCGACGATCAGCAGTCCCAGGTCATATAGATGCGACATGAATGACTGCAACTGGTCCAGCGACAGACGCAGCGGTGCGTGGGCGGCCTCGAAGCGGCTCTTGATTGCCTGAAGGCATGAATCGCCATCGAGCATTGTCAGAATCGAATGCTCTTCCTTCCCGAGAAAGAAGTACCTGCCTGCCGCACGGTCCTGCACCAGGTAGTAGAGATCCGATCCGTAAGTACGGGCGTGAATATCCAGGTCGGGCCGCAGACGCGCGCCGAGCCTGCGAGTCGCCGCGGTGCCGTAGGTGTCGTCGGCAGGGAGCATCAGGCGGTCTCTCGGTACTGCGACGAACGGCCGAGTTGTTTGCTCAAGTCTTCGGTCATGGTTTTGCCGCGGACAGGTCGAGAATCATGCGGGCCCGCATACCGGGTTGCAACTGCAGGTCCTTGTTGTCGACCTCGGCCCAGATGCGGACCTGTGCGTTGACAGGGTCGATCTCCGGGTCCACAAAGACCACCCGCCCTGTGAACTGCTGGTCTTTCGACGGAATCTGATCAATGATCAACCTCACCGGACTGCCCAGCAATCGCTCGCTCCGCGTGGGCAATTTGATGAAGCCCTCGGCCCGCAATCTGTCCAGTCGCAGGACTCTCGCCACCGTGTCGCCGGGCTCGACCCATTCCCCCACGTGACGCTTGATCTGAACGACGACACCGTGAAGCGGCGCGACGACCGCATGGCGTTCGACGCGGAGCTGCGCCGCGCGGTACTCGCTCTCCTTCAGGCGGGAAGTCACGGCCGCGACCTTCAGCTCTTCCTGGGCGCGTTCCACCTCCAGTTGACCGTTCTCGACAATCAGTCTCAGCCGGTCCATTTCCGTCTCGGAGATGGACTTCTTGTATTTCTCGTTGGACTCTTTCGAGCGGTTCAGTTCGGCGCGAGCCACCTCGACTGTCGTTTGGGCGAAACGCACGTTCACGGTGTTTGCGGCCTTGAGATTCGCGATCTCCAACTCGAACTTCGCCCGCTCTTCGGCGGACTTGGCTTCGGTATCGTCGACCCGCGCGATCGGGTCGCCCGATTTGATCGACTGGCCTTCCCTGACGTTCATCTCGGCGATTATGCCGGCCTCGCGGGCCGAGACTTCGACCTGCTCATCCAACCGGATCAGGGACGGGATTTCGATCGATTCCGCGGGCCGCGGCGGCACATCCGCTCCGGCCGCAGCAACCAGCAGCAATAGATATTGAATTGCGAACATTCCCGTCTGCTTTCCCTAAGGTACCGTTGGCTAGAAGAAGAACCAGGTGCGGACCGCATCGATCAGATCGTGCAACAGGACATATCCGATCGACCGCCGGCCGCAATTCACGCGGGCCACCACGCCAGCGCCCGGCACTCGTTCCGGTATCTTCTCGCGATCCACGCCCACAGTCGCCAGGACGACCGCTCCCTCGGTCTCGGACAATTCCGTGCGATTTCCCACGCGGTCGAGTGTGCCCGTGAGTGCATGTCCCGGGGCAGACGCCAGCGTGAATGACACTTCGAGTGGCTGAGTTGATCTGCGCTGCGCGCTGAGCACCGCCAGCATCCTGCGATCGGGAATTCGCAATTCCAGGTGCCACGGGCCGCTGAGGTCTGCCATCGTCATCAGGACCTGGCCGCGGGTCACCGGGCGGCCGGCCAGGAGTTTCTCGACGCTCCATGTAAGCAGCTCACCGGCGATCGGGCTGCGCACTTCAAGTTCGGCCTGCTGCTGCCGGAGAATGGAGTATTGCGACCGGAGGCTGGCCTGGACCTCGCGGAGTTCTTCCTCCCGAGCCGTCAACTCCGTGGCCCGCTTTCGCTGCGCATCGTCTTCATGTCGGTTCTGCAGTTGTTCGGTTTGAACGGCAACAAGCTGTTTCTCGGCGGTCTGCAACTCTCCCCAGACCCGTTTGAATTCAAGGTCCAACTCGGGGTTTCGCAGCACGACCAGCACCTGATCCGCCGCGACCTGCTGGCCGGTAGTCGCCCGCACCTCCCGGATCGCACCGTCCGCCGGCGCGAAGACCTCACGAGTCAGGGCGGGCTGCAACTCGCCCCTGGCCTCGATCGTGAAATCCGCCGGTACGAACACGAGCGCGGCGGCGACAGCCACGCAGGCGGCAACCGCAACTGCGGCGCGGGTCCAGAATCCGAGCTCACGCGGATACAGTCGGCGAAGCCATCTTCCCAGCGGCAAATGATCCACGGCGATGGCATTGTGCAGGGCCAGTGCGGCGTGCGGGCACAGTGCGGTTGCCGTCGCGAGTTGCGGTCGTTCGAATGTGGCGTAGTACCGCTCGGCGATCAGAATACCCACCACATTCGAGCCGTCCGTTGCCGGCAATGTTGCGTCAGCGATCCTCAGCGGCAGGATCGCCAGATCGCGAGCATGTGACTCGTCAATGTATGCGTCCAGCAACTCGGCCACTTGCGGCGGGTGCTCCTGCTGGTCAGAAAACCAGAGCGGCTCGCCGGTGCCGGCCACGGCCGCGGCCAATTGCTGTGCAAGCCGCACCGTATTGGATCGCCGATCGAATGTCTCGAGGCCGCTGATCGCGGCAACCCGGCATTTCGTGCGCCGCCGGATCACGATGGCCACTCGGTCGCAGCCGATCACGCGGCGCGCTTCGTTCGCCGCGGTGTAGGCCGTCGCCGGGAGACCCAGGCCGCTGTGCACCCGCCGTGCAAACTCGTCCAACTTGCTGCCGTCCGAGACGCTGCGGCGCAGTTCGCGAAGCTGCTGGTCGCGCTGGTGATCGGCGAGCAGTTCACCGACCACCTGCAGAAATCGGAAGTAGCCTCTCTCGAGGGCAGGACCGGCTCCCGGTCGCTGAAAGACCTCCAGCACGCCCGACAACTGTTCATCGAAACGCCACGGACTGAACAACAGCAGCCACTCCGTGGCATTCCGAGCGTTTGCGACCTCGGGTATCGAGCCATGCGGAGGAACCGTCACCGGCGTTCCGCTCGCAAGCGACTGCTCCGCCCAGAGCCGATGCAGCGAAAGCGTTTCGGGAGCGTTGGCCGGCTGCCGCTCCAGCGGACCGCGCCGACATGCGGCGCGCAGGTTACCCGAGGGCTCTTGCAGCCAGATGACGCCGCCGGCTGCGGCCAGCCCGGAACCCCCTCGCTTGAGGACTTCACTGTGGAACTCCTCGGACGCCATCTGGCTCCTGGACAGAGAAGCGATCTCGTCGACAAGGATGTCGACTTCGCGCATCGTCGGTTCCGTCGCCGGGCGGTCAGTACTGGATGCGTGAGGATTCATATTGAACCGAAGTATAAGCTCGTTTCCGAAAGACGAGCTACCCGCTTGCCGACCGCTGAATCGCCAGATTGCGACGCCATCGTAAGAGTGCCGGCGGCGACTGACGCGTCAGCGCAAAACCGTAGAGATTATGAACCGAGCACCACTTTCTTAGCTAGCAATTCCGTCGAAAGTGCACCATTCCTATGAATGCTATCGCGAAGAAGTCAGATTCGGCTCCAGTCCGGTTGCTGCACTCGATGAAGCTGGGAGGTTTGGGGGGAATGTTCTGAACGTAGTGGAAACTCCGGACCTGTCGATCAGGTTGTGACGACAAATTATGACGTGTGTTCTCCCAATCGAAGGTGGAGAAGGTCCGCCCAAGCAGCGGCCAGGTTGGAAGCGGTACCGCCGGGGTTGCGGCGGGCACGAAACAGTGGGCGGAACAAGGTGCGGCGGGTTAACCGGCATTTGAGTTAAACGAATGCAGCCAGCGCGGAGTCGGCAGAACTGGATGGCGGCAGCACTCGGGGCGATTTTCGTCCTCGTGTGCGGCTGCCATAACCGGGAACCGGCTCCCAACTTCGGGACGACCGGCAGCGTGCCGCCTTCTCTGGAGATCACCGAGCCGATTTACGAGCCGTCGAATTTCGAGGAATTCACGGGGCCGTATGCCCCTCGGACGATTCGCGATCAGGCCAATCTGGGCTACCGCGACATTTCTCTTCAGGAGGCCATCCATATTGCGCTGGCCAACTCGAATGTCCTGGCGGACCTTGGCGGGACGGTGCTTCGGCTGCCGGATCGAGTTCACACCGCGTACGATCCGGCGATCCAGGAGAGCGACCCGAATTTCGGCGTTGAGGGTGCGTTGAGCGCATTTGACGCGGAGTTCAACACCAGTCTGTTCTCGGAGAAGAACGATCGCCGTTACAACAATCGGGCGCTGGGCGTCGGCGGTCTTTTCACGCAGGACTACGACGTCTACAACGCCGAGCTATCGAAACGGGCGATGACCGGGAGCCAGTTCTCCGTCCGCAACATCATCGACTTCGACCAGAACAGCAACATCGGCAATGAGTTCCCCGACGGTTCGTGGAACGCGATCATGGAAGCCGAGGTCAAGCATCCGTTTCTTCGGGGAGCGGGCGTCGAATTCAACCAGATCGCCGGCCCGAAAGGTGAGCCCGGCGTTTACAACGGCGTGCTGATCGCACGCATCCGTGCGGACATCAGTCTGGCGGACTTTGAAATGGGGGTCCGCGACTTTCTCAGCAATGTCGAGAACTCGTACTGGGACCTGTACTTCGCTTATCGCGACCTCGATGCGAAGATCCGCGCCCGCGACACGGCGCTGGAAACCTGGCGCCGGATCGAGGCGCTTTACCGAGCGGGTCGGAGAGGAGGCGAGGCCGAGAAGGAGGCGCAGGCGCGCGAACAGTACTACCGCTTCGAGGAAGAAGTGCAAAACGCGCTGGTCGGTCGCTTGCTTGAAGGCACGCGGACGTACAACGGATCCAACGCGGGAACGTCGCGCGGCCTGCCGGGAATCTACGCCAACGAGCGCAGATTGCGGGCACTGATCGGACTGCCGCCCAACGAGGACTACCTGCTTCGCCCGGCCGACGAGCCCACGGTCGCCGGAGTCGTCTTTGACTGGCCGATGATCGCTGCCGAGTCGATTGCCCGGCGCGAGGAACTGCGGCGCCAGCGGTGGGAGGTGAAACGCCGCGAGTTGGAACTGTTCGCCAGCAAGAACTTCCTGCTCCCCAATCTCGACGCGTTCGGCCGTTACCGTTGGCGCGGGTTCGGCGAGGACCTGTGGGCGCCGGGACGCGAGGGCCGGCCTCCGTACGACAATGCGATCATGGACCTGACGAGCGGCAAGTTCCAGGAGTGGCAGGTCGGAATGGAATTTTCGTTCCCCGTCGGATTTCGGAAGGGGCACGCGGCGGTCCGTAATGCCGAACTGGAACTTGTGCGGGCCAAGGCCGTGCTTCGGGACCAGGAACGCCAGGTCGCCCATGAACTGAGCGCCGCGGTCAGCGAGGCGGACCGAGCGTACACGGTGCTGGAAACACAGATCAACCGGTCCATCGCGGCCAGGCAGCAATTCGAGGCGCTGCAGGCGGCATACGAATCCGACAAGGTCGAGTTCTTTGTGGTGCTGGACGCGCAGCGCCGAATGGCCGAAGCCGAAAGCGCCTACTATCGGGCCCGCGTTGAATACGCGCTTGCCCTGCGCAACGTGCACTTCGAGAAAGGTTCGCTGCTCGACTACTGCGGCGTGGTTCTCAGCGAGGGCGCGTGGCCGACAAAGGCCTACATCGACGCGGCACGCCGCGAGCGCCAAAGGCTGCACATGGACTACACGACCGATGCCGGATAATCCGCCCATTAGGCTGTAGGCTGCAGGCCTGTAGGCTGTAGGAAGACCCGCAGAAGGATGTTTGTATTCCTCCGGACTCCGGACTCCAGACTCCTCGCTTCCTCATTTCGGCGCCGAGTCAAACGCAGCGTGGGCCGCTTTGACGAACGCCTCCTGGCTCTTTCCGCCCTCGCCCGGGAACCCCGCATGCTGGACGAGCCAGACGAAGATCAAGCCCTTCTGCGTGTCGGCCGACGTATTGGTCGAGTAGGCACCGCCGTGCCCGAATGAGTTCGGGCCGACCCCGAATCCGAGACCATAGCTGTCTTTCAACTCGGCCGGAGTCTGGCGGCTGGTCAGTTGTCGGACGGCCTGCTCGGACAGGCAGCGCTTGCCTGCGACCTGGCCGCCGTTGAGCAGCATGATGTAGAAGCGGGCGATGTCTCCGGCTGTCGAGAAGAGACCTCCGGCCGGCATCGGGAACCGCTGCGTGCGGTCGGTCAACGGATAGAACAACTGGCTGATCTTGGTTTCTTCCAGGCCCTGGTTGTTGGGCCCCGGCTTGTAGGATTTCGCGACCCGCGCAGCCTGTTCCTCGTTCGGCCAGAACGTCGTGTCTTTCATGCCGAGGGGTTGAAAAAGACGTTCATCCAGGAACCGCTCGAACGGCACTTTGGCGACGACCTCGATGATCCTGGCGGCCGTGTTGATGCCCGCGTTGCTGTACTGGTACCTGCTGTCCGGCTCGAAATCCAGCGGCGTCATCGCGTAACTGCGCACGCGGGCGGCCAGCGGAAACAGATCCAGAGTCGGCTCTTCCACGGCCGACTTGAACGGCAAGCCGCTCGTGTGCGAGAGCACATTCTTGACCGTGATCGGGTGCTTCGGGCGGCGAAGCAGCACGTGTTCGGCATCCCGCTCCACGGCAACCATCTGGCCGCGAAACTCGGGCAGGTACTTCTCGACCGGGTCGTCGAGATTCACGCTGCCTTCATCAACCAGCATCATCAGCGCCGCGGCGGTTACCGGCTTGGATTGCGATGCAATCCAGAACACGGAGTCGTTTCGCATCGGCGACTTTGCTGCAATATCAGCCCATCCCGCGGCCTCGACGGCCAGCACTTTCTCCTTGTCGGCCACGAGCATCACGGCACCGGCCAGTTCCTGCCGTTCGACAAAGGGCTGCACCGAGGACGCGAGCTTTCCCGGTGTTTGAGCGCCGAGTTCAGCGGTCTCGATCGGAACCGCCATGAGGCATAGCACGAGAATCGCGGGGCGGCAGAGCAGTTTACAGAACATCGAAAACGTCTCCCGTGAGAACTGTTTGATTTACGCAAATCGTGGACTTGCGGTTCCGCTGCGGCTCAAAACGGGTTGGAGGGCGACATCTGCCAGCCGACCAGGTTCTTGAAGGACGACTCGCCTCCTTCGCTGAACAGGGTTATGCCCAGGCTTTCGGCGTGCGCCGGAAACACTCGCCGTCCGATCGCCTGTCGATCGTTGGCATAAACCTCGACGACCGACTTGTCGACGAACACCCGCAGTTTCAACGGTTCGCCCGGTTGAAGCGCCAGCGGAGCCTGCTCGACGACCTGGCGCCCGTACTGGCCGCTGCGAGTCGAATCAAAAACGAGTTGCTTCGCATCGGCATCATAGTAGAGCAGGGTCTCCTCGGATCCGTCGGCGGCGGCCCGGACTTTCACTCCGCAACGCTTTGCGGTGCCCGGATTGACATCGAATTGCAGTTCGCACGAATCTCCCGAGACGCCCTCAAGCGGGAACGTCTTGCCATCGGCCAGCGTCGTTTCGTTCCATGTCTTTTCGTGGCTTCGCAGCGTTTCCAGTTCGGGCACGGGACGCATCCGCAGCGTTCCGTCTTCCCCGAGCCACAGTGTGCGGGGCAGGCCGTAGACGCCCGACCAGCCCTGCTGCCGATCGGTCGGCGGATTGTCGGTCAGCCACGCCCACATGATCTGCCGTCCTTTGCCGTCGAGCAGAGCTTCAGGGGCGAAGTAAGTGTTATCAACCCACGACATGCGGCCGTGATTGTCCGGAAAGAAACGGTCATCACGATAATCGCCGACGTAGTATTGGCAGCCCTTGTTGTGCGCGATGAACAGCAGCAGATGCTTGCCGCTCGGCGGTCCGCCTGCGGGACTCGAAGGCAGTGGCAGGAAACTCGGGCACATGTTGTCTTCGCTGCGATCGGTCCATTCCGGATTGCGATCGTAAAACACGTGCATGTAATTCCAGGTCTTCAAGTCGTCCGAACCAAAGAGGTAAAGGCGATCGCCCTGTTCGGTGATCGGCGAGTCCGGGTTGCGCCCGACCTTATTCAGCACCAGCAGGTTGCCGGTCAGCATGTAATACCGGCCGTTGTGTTTCCAGATATTCGACGGATCGGCCGAGCCGAGATAGACGGGCTTGCCGTCGGCCGACTTGATTTCAGTTACTCCCCATTCGGTCGAGCGAATCACCGGATTGGCATCGAGTTTGGTCCAGCGGTCGAAGGGACTGCGGCCCGCCGCCATGCCGATTCCCTTGGCACCCCAGAGCATCCAGTAGGTGAGATACGCTGTGCCGTCATCGTCCACGAATCCGCCGCCGCTGAAGCAGCCTTCGTCTCCGGCTCCCGGGCCGATTGCATCCGGTTGATGACGCCAATGCACGAGATCGCTGCTGGAGATGTGGCCCCAGCAGAATCCGGATCCGTTGCGGCTGTACAGGTACATGAGATGATACCGGCCGTCATGGTAGAACGCGCCGTTGGGGTCGCCGGGCAGTCCCATGTCTTCGGTCGTGCAGAAGTGGTAGCCGGGCCGGTAGGGATCGGCGAGCATTTTCTCCCGAAGCAATCGCGTCGAGCGGAGCACGTCGTCGGGCACCGGGTCGTTCGGCGACCAGGCCCTGGGAACGGGGGCCCAGCTTTTCCCGTCGGTCGCGTCGGGCGTCGCTGCCATGTAGACTGTAGCCCCCTTGCCGCCGAGCACGAGGCACCCGTCCGCGACCCGCACATCGCCGGCGAGCTGAATGTTGTTGAATCGTCCGGTTTTCTCACGCAGCCCATCGTCTGCGAAGGACCACCAGGCCCACGGCTTGGCTCCTTCGGAAACAACGCCCGGCTGCAGTTTCGCGATCGCTTCCTCGGCAAGCGGCTCCGCATAAACCCGCGCATCGCGAATGCGGCCTGCAAACGAACGCTCGCCGTCACGGGCTTCGATGTGGCGGCGACCGAACATCACGACCGCCTGCGGCCCAAACACCTTTGGAGCCTCCCCCATCGTGTACTTCGCATACGGTTTGCCGTTTCGGTAGATCGAAACCTCACGATCGCGGTAAACGATTGCGATCTGTACGAATTCGCCCGCCGAAACCGTTTCGGCCGGCCAATCCGTCTGTTGCTTTTCGGTGCGCACGAACCCGTTGCTGCCGGCCATCCACCGCTTCGGCTCCAGTTCGCCGAACACGATCGCGTCGAAGGCCGAGTCGAGGTTGTCGATCGTCAGGGCCGATCCGCCGCCCTGGTCGAGCGTCGAGGGCGACGCCCACACCACCAGCGTCTTGTCGCCCAGCGTGCCCTCGGCACGCGCGGAACGCGTTTCGCCCATATGCAACAGAAGTCCGACAGCCAGAAAACTCAGCGTGGTGCGGAACATGGTGACTGCCTCCGTTGGTGTCTTGCGCCTCTGTGAGAGCCCTTTTTTGTGTAACTCCGCAATTCTCCAGGCAGCCGTTTGAGCGGTCAAACACTAACTAGGGCAGAGCGAAAGAATAACCTATACAATTCGCCGGTTGCTTGTGAGCGAGCGATGCGAAAAAAATCAGTGTGATCGGCCAGGCCTGGAAGTTTGTCGTCGATGAGTTGCAGTGTCCTATCCGGCTCTGCCAATGGAAACGGCGATCACACCCATGCCTGCTGTTTTGAGTGCCACTGGCTGTGCCAGTGTAAGCGGTCATGCCATCGAACACTCACGGCTTGCCTGACCAAAACAGCCTGAATTTGGTCATCTCCATCCAACAACCGGTCCAGTCACCGGAGCCAGATATCCCGTGTGCTAACTTATTCATCAAATGTTGCATTGTTCGAGAGTCCTGCCGGCATTACCTCTTCGCCCTTTGGACTTTGCTCTCCGTTGCGGACCCTCTCAGACTCGGATATTGGAGGTCGTTGGCAACGACCGTTTCCACTGGCACAGCCAGTGCCACACGAACGAATTCATCAACTCATTCTTTCGCTCTGCCTAAGACCCGGCTTTCGGTTTGTGCGTTTGGCTCAGGCCGGCCGGATCATCCAGATTCACGCCCATGGCGTCGAACATCGCTGCCGCGTTGAGGAAGTGGGCTGTCATCCAGAATACGGTCCAATGCTCGCTGTAGCCGCCTCGCAGTTTGTAGACGTTGGACATGTCGCCCGACTGGCCGAAATTCGTGTGCTGGATCTGTTCACCCTGGCTGCCGAACGGGTCGATCATCTGACCGCAACTGCGGAACATCACGATTGCCAGTCGCCGGAGATCCTCGCGCCCGAGCAGTTCTCCCATGCGGCAGATCTCGGGCGTGAACAGCACGCCGTACACGTCCAGATGCTGGTTCTGCGCCGACACAATGGTCCACCCGTGCGTCTTGAGGCCATGGTCGCGCAGACGCCCCGGGGGAAGGTCGATGTCCCAGAGGACCGTGTAGGTCAGCGCCACGTCCAGCGCGTGCGATGCCCATTCCAGGTGCTTCGGGTCCTTGGTCAGTTCGTAGACCGCGAGAAATGCCTGGAAGGCGGCCAACGCGCCTTCCTTGTCTTCGCAGCGGGCGTCGAGTGTGCCGCCCCAGTACGGTTCCTTCATGTCGAGGTGCCGTTTTGCGTAATGTTCGGCCGCCTTCAACGCGGCACTCCGGAACTCCTCGTCCTGGAACAACCCGTAGGCGCGGCACAGCGGCGAAACAAAGAAAGCCTCGGCCGTTGAGACCGGACGCCAGTCGTCGCGCAGAATTCTCGCTGCATGGAACTTGCCTGCTTTGCGGAGAAACTCCTCCCAGGGACGCGTATCGACGCCGGCGACGGCACGGCCGGCGATGATGGCGCGCGCGAAATTCTCCATCGCCTGCCCCTGCGACACATGGTCCTGCTCTGTCCACTTCCCTGTTTCCGCCGTGTACCGTTGCAGGAATCCGCCATCGTTGAAGGGGGCAGTCGCAAGGTGGTTCAGCGATCGCACGCCCTTGCCGACCGCTTGAGGATCGTTCAACAGCGGCGCCAAACGCAGCAGCGCATTGCAGCAGGCTTCGCCCTGACCGCACCAGCCCATGACGTAGTGCGTTCCTTCGACGTAGTCCGGGTACATCTCGAAACCGGCGTCGGGATTTCGGTCGCGGAACCGCGAGCAGGCGAAGCGATACTTGTCGCGGACAATCTGTTCGCACGTCGGCAGACCTTCGAGGCTGAACGGCGCGTTCAGCCGCATCGCGGCGCGCAGCGGCGCGCGGAATCCCGAGCCTTCAGAGACGGAAGGACAAACCTGCAGGAAGAACGTCTTTTCGATGATCTGCTCCGGCCGCAGCGTCACCCACGTGTCGGGATATTCGAGGAACTTGCCCTGCAACGCCTTGACCACGCTGTGGCGTCCGTTGGCGGCGCACGGCCCCGAGAGCAGCGCCAGTTCCGTATCGGCTTCGTGAGCCGACACGCCGAGCGACCACCATTGATCGGGCTGATTCCCGCCGGCCACCGGGGAGGGCAGCGAGTGGAGCGCGGCGCTGCGCGACATGTCGCCGTCGTGCCATTCGACGCACGCCCAGGGGGCCGAATAGCGGTGCTCTTCAAAGTAGGACTCGTCGCCAGGATTGCCGGGATGAACGGCCACCGCTCCGTGACCGGTGCGGGCCCCCGACGGATTTCCGTAGTAGAGGATTCCGGGAAGCAACGGCCGGGCTTTCGTCGCGCCCTCGGCCAGCCATCGCACGGACAGCGTGCACTGCGGCAAGGCCTTCGTGCTTTTCCACGAGAACCGCCTGATACCGCGCACGATACCGTCTTCCACCCGATACGCGTCGCGGAGTTCCAGCACGCCGTCCTGCAGCGTGAGATTGCCGGACACAATAGTCCAGTCTCCGGACTGCTCGATGCGTTCGGGCCTCGCGTGCCGCCATTCGGCCGGCCAACCGTCTCGCCAGGCAATTGCCACAGACCAGAGCCCTTCGGTCGGACTCCGCAGTATCACTCGATCCCCGGAACGCACTTCGGCGCGAAAGTCGGGCGCCTTGCTGACGCAAAACGTTACGGCCGGTTCGTCGGCGAAGGCGATCGCCGGAGTCGCAGCCAGCAGGATTAGCAGTCTGGTGATCATCGCAACCTCGCGAGATTTGAAGCTGAATTCGGCCGCGTGTTTCTAATGCACTGTCTCCGCGGAGAATCGCACGACGACTTCGGCACTGAACACGGACTTCGGGTCTCCCCGTTCCTCGAGGGTCTTGTGGAGGACTGCGATCATTCGCTGAACGTTTGCAGTCTCCATCTGCTTGCCGTCGCGCGTGATCGTGATCGGCTGGTCGAGGTCCAGCATGCGGTCGTTGAATCGCACCGTCACGCGATCCAACTGGTCGGAATGCAGATCAACCCGCTGCCTGTCGCGCGTTGCGACAACTTCGGTCCCTGCCTTTCGCTGGTCGTCGTCGATGGCGAGCCAGTAGAAGCGATTGTGGGTCACGTCGTCCTGTCGCCACACGATCTTCGCGGGCAGCGGATTGCGGCTGAACTTCGCCATCCACGGCAGGGCCACGGCGTCCTCCCGGTCCATCCAGTGGCCCTTGTCGGGGTGAACGGAAACGAGATGCGGATAACCGTCCGGATCGCTTTTTTTCAGGTCATCCAGTTTCTTTTCCCATTCGCGAGCCACGTTATTGCGATTGAAGGCGCTGTCCTTGCCTCCGACGTGGATCGTGAAAGGCAGATTGCGCAGTCCCAGTGGCGAAGCCTCGTTGGGGTGCCCTGCCATCATCGCGGCGGCGGCGAGGCGGTCCGCCATGCGCGGCGCCAGCTGGTAGACTCCGTCGCCTCCCGCAGAATACCCCATGATGTAGACACGGTCCGGATCGACATCCTCGAACACGATCAGGTCTTCGATCAGCCGGTCGAACAGCGAGTCGATGTGATCCTGATGCCAGAGATTCCACGTGTCGGTCGGCGCACGGGGCACAGCGTAGACGCCCTCCGCGAGCGTGTATAACCGTTTCTGGTTCTCCCATTGGCTATCGTTGACCGCCTTCGGAGCGCCGCCCCCTCCGTGCATCGAGATAAAAAGGCTGCGGCCGCTCTGGGGCTTGTTGCCGAACACCTTCAGGAAGAAGGGCATGACCAGGTCGCCCTGCCGCAACTTCCCCTCTTTCATCTCGCCTTCCCGCTCCGCACGAATGCGCCGAGTGTGGTCCGCAACAAGCAACTGCTCGGCCTGAGCAGCGTCTTCGCGAGTCAGCGGAACCTCGGAAAAAGTCTGCTTCTGGAGGGCTCCTCGCGTGGCCGCGTCGCGCGCAAGGTACTCTTTCAGAGACGCGACCGCAGCGGTTGACTTGCCTGAATCGACACGAACGCTCGCCGTCACCAACGCGATTTTCGTTTCGCGGTCCGCCCCGTGGCGGGCAGCTGCATCTGCCTGCTCGGTTCTGCCTGCGACGAACACGAGCGTCACGAGTTGGCCTGCCCGCACCGAATCCACGGTCGCACGGACGGTCTGCGTCTCGAATTGCGCCTCGATTTCGTACTTTGCGCCGGCCTTGATCACAGCGGTCAAATGGTCGTTCGCATCGAATCGCTCGTCCTTTGTCACGCCCTCGAACACCTGCTCACCATCGGATCCTCGCACTTTGAGTCGTGCAACGACCCGTTCGTTCAGACCATTCACCGCGCGGAACATGATCGACACGGAACCTTCCGGCACAAACGGAGCGTGCTCGGTGTAACGATCCGTGACGTTGACTGCCCACACGTCACGGTTCTTCCTGGACCAGACCATGGGAAACCGCGTAGGAGTGCGCCGGAAGCTGACGGCGTATATCGCATGCAGCGGATCGTCGCGGCGAGCGGTCGAAGCGCGACCGCCGAACCAGCCGCTGTCCAGCTTGTCGCCGTTCGGTTCTGCGGCGCCCGTGAAATGCCATCCCTGATCCCAGACTTCGACCCAGGAGTGGTTGCCGCAATCGTCGGACCACATGGGCACGCCGACAAACCGCGCGGGCACGCCGACGGCGCGGCAGGCGTCGACCAGCAGCACGGCCAGACCGGTGCAGGATGCCAGCCCCGATTCAATCGACTCGTACGGGCTCTGGTCGGCTTTCGCGCGTTTGGTCGAGTAGCGGACGTTGAGCACTCCGAAGATTTTCTGGTTCAAAATCGCTGCAGCCTGCGACGGGTTCCGCGCTTCTTTCACCAGAGGCGAGAATCGTTCGAAAAAGTCGCGCCGCCATTGGTCGCGCCGCTCGTTAATGCTCGCATACGGCAGCACGTCGTTGAGAAACACGTCCTTGGGAATCCGATCCCTCCAGCTCGATTCGAGCCATGCGCGATAGGCATAGCCGGTGTTTTCAAGTAGAAACTCGGCGGACAGGTTTTGCAGGTCCCGCTCGGGCATGTTTTCGACAAGAAACAGCATCCCTTCTTTCTGGTCTGCCGGAGCATCCCGCAATGCACGCTCGATCTGCGGGCGGTTCTTGCCCGCCGAATCCAGCGCGGCCGGGATCCCCGAGCGTTTCTCTTCGACGCGGGTCATCCACAGACGGGAATCCTGCCGTACATGCCACTCCTCGCGCACGCCGTCCTCGGCCGTTCGGCGCAGAGTTGCGAGAAAGCCGTCGTCCGTGAGATGCATTTCGGGAGGGGAGGGAAATCGCTTCAGTGTTTCCGGGTCGATAGCCAGATCATCAAGCCGTTCGGCCCACCGTCCGTGTCGCTCGCGGAATGACTTCTGGTGATGGTAGATTTCCATCAGAAGATCGCGCGCGGGCAATGCCGGATCCGGTCGGAACGGCGCGTCGGCCTTCGAGGCGTGGGAGAATTCGACGTATCCCCACCGCTCCGGACGGTGCATGTCGACGATCCCCTGCGGCGACCAGATCCAATTGTTCTCCGGCTTGTTCGGCACCTTCCGGTACTTGCCGTCGGCAACGGTCCGCTGCCATTCGACTCGAGAGAAGTTCATCCGCCATCGATCACCTGCCTTGGGTGCGATGGCGTCGCGACCGCCCCGATTGAAAGCCGTCCAGGGAAAGGCCAGTTCAACCGTCCAGTTGTGATCGATGTCGGACGGATCGTTGATCGTGCCGTCGACGTTCACGGCCGACCGCAGGCCGGGAATCTCCCAACTGTTGTCCGCCTTGCCGTCATCCTTGTAAGGCTTGGGAAGATAAAGGTCCCAACCGGTATTGAACGCGTTCATTTCAAATTCGTAATACGAGTGGTTGTCGCCGTCCGGATCAAAGAACAACTCGAAATCGTTGTCCTGAAAGACCACGGCGTCGTGCTCGCGGATGGTTGCCCAGACGTGCGGTTCGTCCAGGCGGGCGGCGATGTAAAGGAATCGGTCGTCCCAGAGCATCTTGGCTCGCGTGCAGTAAGTCGGCGCGGGCTTCGCGTCTCCTTCGATATCTGCGAAAGGCTCAGACCACTGCGCTCGCTCCCAGGCCGCTTCGTCCAGCTTTCCGTCAACGTTGATCGCCGTGTCGGCGCGGCAGCAGACGTAGCCGCGGGGTTGCAGTCGCTTCATCTTGCTCCAGTCCTCAGCCGAATCTCCCGCGGCCCTCGCGGCCGAACCGGCAACGACTGCCACTGCGGCAGTAATCAAGAACAACAACGGCGGCCTGCTTCGCATGGACAAACCTCGACTCTTGTTTATCCGGGGAGGTACACATTTATCGCGAACGGCAATTGTCGTCGGCGCAATTGCAAATCACAAGCGGCGAATGGTGGCATCCGCGGGGTGAGTCCAGCCCGCGGCGGCGACGCCCATTTCGTGAATACGCCGATGCCGCGGGCGCAGCCACAGCGGAATGCGGTATGCATCGTCGATGACCGCCGAAGCCGTTGCATCCGCGCCTGAGCCGATGGCCGGCGTCACACAACGCGCATTCCAACCCGCCTGCGCTAGCCGGAGTACCGGCGGTCCGGACACGCCCAGCGGACGTGGCGTGCGTTATGTCCGGATCACTTTCAACAGCAGCGGCAGGACCAGCAGGTTCCCCGCCAGGCCGCCGATCAGCGCAACGTCCGCGAGAATGCTGAAATGAACGGTCGGAATGAAGTTCGACAACGCCAATGCGGCGAAGCCGACGACCAGCGCGAGATTTGAAAAGACCATGGCGCTGCCGACGCGGCGGTGCGTCGCGTGCAAGGCCTCGTCGAACGGTACCCCCGCCAGACGTTCCTGTCTGAAGCGGTAGAGGTAATGGATGCTGAATCCGACGGAAATGCCCACAGACACCGAAGCGATCATCGGTGTGCCCATGTCGATCGGCAGGCCGAGCCAGCCCATTGCGCCGAGAACCATGAGGATCGGGCCGAGTTTCGGGACAAGGCCCACGAATGCGAGTCGCACGCTCCGAAGCGCTATGCACATGATCAGGAACACACCCGCCGTAGCGCACAGCAGCGTGTTCAACTGATCGGACATCAGGCTGTCGACCAAGTGGTTCAGCAGAGGATAGACGCCGGTGACTCGCACTCGCGCCGGCCTGCCCGGGCTGTCGAGAACCTCGTGGCCGATTCGTTCAACGGTGGCGATGAGCTGTTTCTTCACATCGGTGGGAGCCTGCTCGCGGGCTCGCAGCATCAGCCGCATCTGCCCTTCTTTCTTGTTCCAGAACGACTGCACGAGGTCAGGCCGCTGCTCCTCGATCAGCCACAGCTTCGAAGCGAGACTGGCGTTTGGGCTCATCCAGCGACTGATCGTTCCTGTGAGCCCGACGTCGAAGAAGTCGATCGCATCGACGAGCCCCATCACTTTCGTCAGGTCAGGCGTAGCGCGCAGGCGTTTTTCAAGGTCGCGCAGGCGATCTGCCAATTCCGGAGTGAAACCGTCGGGCGCGTCGAAGACCAGTTCCATGGTCCCAACGCCGCCCACTCGCTGCTCGACGAAGTTGTATGCCTCGACCAATTCGCTCGATTGGCGGAAGTTACGCGTAAAGTCCGTTTCCGCGCGGATGCGGAAGATCCCGGCCACTGCAGCCACGAGCAGCAGGATGACGACGGCGGCCACTTGTCGCGGCCGCGCGAGACTCCACACCATCGTCGCTTCGAGCAGTCGTTCGATGTGCCGCTCGCCCGGGGCCGCAGCCGGATCGATCGGGCGACGGCCGAAAAGTACGACGCCGGGGACAAGTGTTGCGGTCGCAACGAAAACGAGCGTCGAGGCCAGGGAGAGCATGATGGCGAAATGCCGCACCGGCACAACCGACGATACGAGCAGCGATGCGAATCCTGCGGCAGTCGCGAGGCTCGCCCACAGCACGGCCGGGCCCGCGGCAGTCATCGTGCGCATCAGGGCGTCGGCAACCTCCAGCCGTTCCCGCTCCTCGCGATATCTTGCCGTCACCTGAACGACGCTCGCCACGCCGATGACGGTAACCAACGCCGTGAGTGTCGCCGACACCATCGTGAGATGTGCTTCGACCAGCCAGAGAAAAGCCTTGGTCCAGATCAGCGTGATATGCACTACCGCCAGCGGCAGAATGACCCAACGGACTCGGCGGAAGAGAACTCCGATCACCGCCACCAGCGCGAGGGTCGATACCCAACTCAGCATGCGGCTGTCCTGGTCAACAAATTTCGCGGCGTCATGTGTCAGCGTCGGGCCACCGGCCGCCACTGTTTTGAAAGCGTTCTTCGACGCTCGCTCGCGGATACCGGCGATCAGCCGCCTTCGCTCCGCATCGTTACGCTCCGGATGAATCGTGATCGCAATGGCGGCCGTCTGTCCGTCCGCTCCCAGCAGAACGTCACGGTAGAGTTCGGATTTCAGCAGTCCGGCCCTGAGTTCTTCGCGTGAGAGATGTCGCCGGTCGACCAGCAATGGCAGCGGCGTAGGGTCCATCGGCGCGAGCGGCCATCTTGCATCTGCCAGGCTCGTGACCCGCTCGACACCCAATCCCTCCAATTCGCGAAACGAATTCGAGAATCGCTGCAATCGCCGCAGGCCGTCCGCCGTAAGCAGATCCGGGTCCGTGTACGCTACGACGACAAGTTCCGCCCCGCCGAATAACCGGAGACCTTCCTGGTACGTCACAAGGACCGGATCGTCAGGCGGAAAGAGGCTGGTGATGGAGACCTCGAACTGCAACTGGCCCGCCGGCCAAACACCGGCCAGCGCCAGCAACAGCGTTCCCGCAAAAAGCGGCGTTCGCCAGCGGATGAACCATGCGGCGATGCGGTGTGTCAATGTGAGCGATTCGTCGTCCATGTCGCATCATGCGGCGTTTGGAAGGTCCTTACACACGCATTCGTTGCACATCCAATCAACCCGATGAGCGGTTCGAATGCAGGGAATTCCTCTCACGGAGCCATCGAGTTCACGGAGGGTGTTTTCTTAAATCAGATCGCTCCGTGCTCCCTGCGCCTCTGTGAGAGCACGACGTGTTTCCGCACGTGTTTCGTTCGATTCCCGACTGTCCGTCAACGGAACGAAACCGTTTCCGTGAGTCTTGCGCCGCTTGTGGTCTCGATTCCTGTGCGGAACGGGCCCTGTTCCGGCTTGAATTCCAGTATGAATTGTTGCAGAGTTCCGCGCGGCTCCAATCGAACACCCAGTCTATTCTTCTGGCCCTGCGCCGACTCGACAACCCACACGTATTCCGTCGCAGGGTCGGGTTGGCCGCGCACAAATTCATAGTCGACGCTGAATCCCGTCGCAGTACCGGTGGGCAGCGATTGCGGCAGGGCCGTTGCGGCCGAAAGCTTAATCGAGATCGGCCCTGACGGTGTCGCAGATGGCGCCGGCGGAACCGATGGGGATGGAACGGACGTGGCCGGATTGAACGGGGATGAACCAGACGGTTGACCGGGCGTGCCCGGAAATGGCCCGGCCGGCATCGATGGCGGCCCCATGAAAACGGGCTGGCCGCTCGGCGGCTCCACCTTGGGTGCGGCAAAGAAGACTTGCGGAGGCGCAGGTCCGCCGTTCTGCTCGGGCGCCGAGGTTCCGGTCCAGAAACTCGAAACGAAGATCGCAATTACCACCAGAAACACAACGGCGCCGGCTCCGCACATCGCGAAGATCAGCCCTCGGCTTAATCCCGGCGACGATGACTGGCTCGGCGCGAAGGCGGGCAAACTGTTCTGGCCCCAATGATCGCCGGCCATCAGCGTCGGCTGGGGTGCAAACGCTTCAAGCTGCGCAAATCCGCCTTGGCCTGCCGGTCCGCCAGTCAAAGATCGAGCATCGGCGGACGGGATTTCCAACGGCTGGGCACAACTCGGACAACTCACGCGTTTTCCGGCCAACTCGTCGATGGCCGAGAATTTCTGGCCGCAGCGGCAACTCACGATGATCGGCATATTCCTGACCTGTGACAAACGGTTCACGTCGAAAGAGCCACCTGCCCGGGACCATCAGCTGGTCTATGCGGTTTCCATCAAGCCACCGCCAGCACGATTTGCGCCGGCGACTGGCTCACCGGTATTCTAACAGCTAATCTGTCGGGCGTTGTGCAAGCGAGTCTGCAGCACGCCCGCTTCGGCAGCAAACGGAGTTGATCGGTGCAATTCAGCCTGCGCGCGCTATTGATCGTCGTCACATTCGCCGCGATTTACTGCGGAGTGTTGTTCGGTTTGCCCGCCTCGAACAGCGTTTTCGTTCTTGCCGGGCTTTCCGGCATCCTTCCGGGGATCATCGTCGGCGGCATCGTCTACTCGCGATCGCAGTGGCGAGCGTTCTGGGTCGGCTGCGCCGCGGGGGGCGTCGCTGTCGGTTTCTTTCTTGGTCTGCAGGTGTTTCTCCCTTCGTATGCCGGCGGCAACGACACGAAGTATCTCTTGTACGGCATGGCGATTTGGCACAGTCTCATTCTGCTCAACGGCATGGTTGTCGCGGCTATAAGCTGGAGGTTAGCAAGGACGCTCTGAATCGAGCCCGCCCTGCAGGCGGCCTGTTGCGAGATAGTGTGTTGGAATAACGAAAGGATCCGTGTTTTATCCGTGCCAATCTGCGGGTTCCTTATCCTCCAGACTCTGGGACTTTGCCGCACGAGCTTCGGTCGAATCAAACCAGCCTGAATCCGCGACGACACTGACAGGCTGGCCTTTCCCGCTGGATTGCGTTGATTCCAGGCAATGCTTGCGAGTTTCGTGCCTCCCAGACTGCCTGCCTTGCCTGGTCGCTCTTGCTGCAATCGGACAGTTCTACTAGCATCCGCGCGACCAACGTCAACTCTTGTGTCGGGTACGGAGCTATTGTGCGAACTCACCTTTGCAACCGCTGAGCAAGATTGTGGAACTATCGCTGCCCAAGCACTTTTGCGCCGGCACGCGGGTGCTGGCCGCACTGCTGGCTATAGTCGCCAGCGCGTCCAGGTTCAGTGCGAGCGGAGCCGAGACGGCGTCGCCGGCGAGCACCTCGTCGCACGAGTATCAGGTCTACCCGCTGGCGCACGCGTCGGCTGATGAAGCCGAGAAGTTGCTGACAACGACGCTTTCGCAGGTGGGTGAACCGAGCCATGTGGTGGCCGACACAAAAGCCAACCAGGTTCTGGTGCAGGGGTCGCCGCGGGCGCAGCAACTGGCTCGGCAACTCTTGAGCACACTCGACAAATCCCCGGCAGCTCCGGCCGAAAGCGGCGAGGAGTCTGTGCTGCGAAAGTACACGGTGCCGGATGTTCAGGCCTCGCGGCAGCAGCTGCGAGCGGTCTATTCCGACGAATCACGGGTGCGACTGGCGACCGATCCGAACACGGGCCAGTTGATCGTGGTGGCTTCCCCCGAGCTGCAGAAACGAATTGCGGAAATCCTCACTCGCGGCCGCGCGGAAGGCTCGTCTCTGCAAAGTCCGGGGCAGAGTGCAGCCGTGCGTCGCGCGGCATCGCCGGCTGCCGATAAATTGGCTTCGAGGAAAACTGAGACGACGGCGCAGCCTGAGCCACCCGTCGAGTTGACAGTTCGTCTTGCGCATACGCGAGTGCCGAGTCTGGAATCATCGCTGCTGAAGACCCTCGGGTCGCGCTTGGAGCCGCTTCCTGCTGCGAAGAACTCTCCGATCACGAGCTATCGTCTGCAAAATGCGGGTGTCGCAGCGGCAGAATTGTCTTTCGATGAACGGGGCAATGCAGTCGTCGTGAAAGGGCCCGGCGAACTGGCCCGCCAATTGACTCGGCTCGTGCAGGCCATGGACACGACGGACGACACTCGCGACCGAACGACGCGAATCATCCCGTTTCGCACGGCCGACCCTCGCAAAGTCAAGCAGGCGCTGGATGCATACATGGGGCAAGGCGTTCCGGAGAGCACGGACGCATCGGACGAGGACGCGAAGGCAATACCGGCCAAGGGATCGTCGTCCCAGTCTGCCCTGCCGAGCGGTCAGAAACGCACTGCTCATCCCAGCAACGGGATCGGGCTGGTGGGTTACATTTTCGAGGCGGCGCCGGCGGATGGTGGCCCGGCAGCGGCCGAACCGGCTGGTTTGCCCGATGGTCGCAGCGAAGAGAATACTCAAAAAGAGCAACTCCGTGCGCTTGGGATAGACGTTGACGTCGAGACCTTGCCGGATCTCGATATCGTCATTCTCCGAGGCCGCGATCGGGATGTCGAGGAATTGTCGCGCATCATCGATGAGTTGGAGCGGTTGAGCGCCGAGTCGGAGCCGGAGATCGTGGTGGTTCCGCTGCGGCACGTGCGCGGGTCGGCTCTGACCGGGATCATCACGCAGATCAGCCCGACGCTTGTGGGACCGCGTCAGGGCCGCGTCCTTGTGACCTCCCTGGAAAAACCCAATTCGCTGCTGCTCATCGGCTGGGGGGAGGCACTGCAGACGATCAGGAAGTTAATCCGCAAGCTGGATCAGCCGGTCTCCCCCGAATCGCAGCTGCAGGTGTTTGTGCTCGAAAATGCCCGCCCCGAGCAGCTCGCCGCGATCCTGACGCAGTTCTTTGCCGCGAGGCAGGGGCTGGGAACTCAAGTGAACGTCGTGCCTGATCCTCGTTCGGACTCGTTGATCGTCCACGCCTCGCCTCGCGATATGGAGGAAATCGGCCTGCTGATCAAGAAACTGGACACCGAGCCGGCAAAGGTCAATCAGGCGAAGATTTTCAAACTCAGCAACGCGATGTCCGACGACGTCGCGCAGACTTTACGAACCGCGATCACGGCCGCCGGCCGAGGCCCCGACGCCCGCCGGTCCGGAATCCTCGAGTTTTTGGCCGTCGATGGCGAAAGCAGGCGTTTGATCCGATCCGGTCTGCTGACCAGTGTGGAGATCACTTCGAACCCGCGGAATAACACCCTGCTGGTGATTGCGCCGCCCGAAAGCCTGGATCTGCTGGAAGCGTTGATTTCGCAACTCGACACCGGCATCGCCACCGCTCAGATCAAGGTGTTCCGCGTTGTAAATGCGGATGCGAACAACATGGTCGCGATGCTGCGGTCGATCTTCCCGGCCGACTCGGGTGCGGTGCAGGGTCCCGCGCTGTCCGGTGCCGAGGGCGAGACCTCGCTGGTGCCGCTGCGGTTCTCCGTGGACACCCGCTCGAACAGCATCATCGCGACGGGCAGCGAAGGAGACTTGCGGATCATCGAGGCCCTGCTGCTGCGGCTTGATGAACGCGGGTTGAACGATCGCCAGAACCAGGTATTCCGACTCAAGAATGCGCCCGCACTCGATGTCGCCAATGCGATCAACGAGTTCTTGCGCAGCGAGCGAATCGTGAAACAGGCCGCCCCTGGAGTGTCAAGTCCGTTCGAGCAAATCGAGCGGGAGGTGGTCGTGGTTCCCGAACCGATCAGCAACAGTCTGCTGCTCAGTTCAACGCCGCGGTTTTTCGACGAGATCAAACAGCTGATCACCAAGCTCGACGAGGAACCGGCGCAGGTGATGATCCAGGTGCTCATCGCCGAAGTGCAACTGGACAATGCACACGAGTTCGGTGTCGAAATGGGACTGCAGGATTCGGTACTTTTCGACCGCAGCCTGCTGGGGGATCTACAGACCACGACGAACACGCAGCAATTCAGCACGCCGGCGGGCATTCTGACCGCAACCAACGAAATCATACAGGCGGCCACCAACACGCCGGGTTACAACTTCAACGGCACGAATCCCGTATTGCCCAACAGCGCGAGCGAGAGATCCCTGGCGACGTCCGCCAACGTGGCGCCGCAGGCTCTCTCAAACTTCGCACTCGGCCGGATGAGCAACGAACTCGGGTTCGGCGGATTGGTGCTGTCGGCCAGCAGCGAGAGCGTGAGCATGCTGCTTCGCGCACTGCAGGAAAACCGACGCGCCGAAATCCTCAGCCGGCCGCAGGTCCGCACGCTCGACAATCAGCCCGCCTTCATCCAGATCGGCGAACGCGTGCCCCGCGTCATCCAATCCACAATCACCACCGGCGGGACGATCACCAACTCGATCGATCTCGAGAACGTCGGCATGATTCTCGGTGTGACGCCGCGAATCAGCCCGGCGGGCATGGTGGTCATGGAAATCGACGCCGAAAAATCGGAACTCGGCCGCGAAGCCGAAGGTGTGCCGATCGCCATCTCGGCCAGCGGCGGTACGATTCGGGCGCCGATTGTAAGGACGACCGTGGCCGAAGCAACGGTCAGCGCTCTTGACGGAGAGACGATCATCCTCGGCGGGTTGATCACCAAATCCACGTCGACGCTGCAGCGAAAGGTGCCGTACCTGGCCGAAATCCCGCTGGTCGGACAACTCTTCCGCTACGACTCCGAAACGGGCGTCAAGAAGGAACTGCTCATCATTCTCACGCCGCACATCATCCGCAACTCGGAGGACAGTGACCGAATCACCCAGTTGGAGACCGCTCGCATCAGCTGGTGCTGCGCCGACGTGCACGCAATTCACGGCGTAGCCGGACTGTGCAACGTTACGGACTGCCCCGCCTGCGCCGCGGAAATTCCGGCGCTTTATCCGGACTTTGATCCGCGGGGAATCCGGCCGAACATGTCACCCAACCAAACCGAACCGGACGCTCCGCAGTTCGAGCAGGTTCCTGCTCAGCCCACACCCGTTCCACCGCAGCGTCAGCCCGTTCCGCCACAGCCCATCCCGCCGCAGCCCATCCCGCCACAAGCGGCAGCACCGGTTCCTGCAGCACCGCCCGCATCGCCGGGCATGCTCGCGCCGCAGCCTGCCGCATCAGGCAGCGCTGCCACAGGGAATGCGGCCACGCCCGATGCGCGGTGGCTCAATCCCGCGCCGTAATTCTGCGCTTTGCCTCTACTGTGCGTTAGAGGAATTCGAGGCGGGACGCCGTCGTTGCGATTCAGAAAACGCGATGGAACAGCACGAGAAAAGCCATGATCTCATTTCCGCAATTGTTCGATAGCTTCGGCGACTCGTTCGCGAGCTGCGAATACGCGATCCGGGTCGGGCAGGATGCGCGTCGAGTAACGTCCGCCGGCGTTGGGAATCGTCACGAGTTCCTGTGCGAAATCCATGGCCTTCTGCGCGGACGTGGTGTCTTTGCCGGCTGCCCGGGCCTTGTCGATCAGGTGGCGGAGCAGATAGAGGTATTCATAATCCTCGCATCCCTCGCGAGCCTGTTCGAGGCGAATGGATGTAACCGGGCCGTCGTGGCCGATCGTCGCACCGGGATATGCGAGGAAACCGTCGCCGTTGGGGTAACGCACGTAGTATGAATTTTCGGGCGTGTCGCTCTGGAAAATGTAACTGTGCCAGCCCCATTTGTAAGGATCATAGGTCAGCCAGTTGATCCCCCAGAACTCATATGCCTCGGCACCGTACTTGAAACAGTACGCCGGCAGCAGACGCTCGACGGCGCAATACGGCGTGTCGGTGCACATCTGGCCATCGGTGGTCCACCGGACACGGTCCCCGGCCGCTTTGCGTTTCGCGATCAATTCCGGTGCAACAATGCCGTAATGTCCGATCCCCCAGCAGTTGAGGTACCCGTCCCATTCCGGCACGTGGGCCCACGTGCTGCAGTAGATGAATATCGCGGGGTCCACCTCGTGGATCATCTCGCACAGGGCCTTCATCTGGGTGATGATTTCTTTCTCGCGATAGAACGGCTCGTCGGAGATATACAGCACGCACTTCTTGTCCCAGCCCCGTGACTTCAGGTGGTCCCAGTAGGTTTTGAGAACCGCCTGATAAGCCCGCTTGAATTCCGGGCGGAGTTTGCCGCGATCCGCGCCAGGGTACGGGTACTTGCCCTCATAAGGCTTTTCGCCGAACTTCTCCGACGGCGGAAATCCCCAGCCGAACAGGTAGAAGTCCCCCGGCGTGTAGAACTGAGGCAGGCCGAGTTCGTCGAGTGCATATTCGGCTGCCTTGTCGAAAGCCGTGAAATCGGCGACGACCTTTCCGTTCTCGTATCGCAATTGAGGCGTCGGGTGTACCGTATCGGGGCAGACGCGGCGGTCCGCCATGAACTTGAGAAAGTCCCGCTGCGCCTGCTCCGGCGACTTGCCGGGGATGTTCCATCGGCCATCCATGCGGAGGTCGTAGACCGCTCCGACATGATTTTCACGAGGCAGCTCGAAATCCCAGACATGGACGGTGAAGGGAACACGGCCGATCTCGGTGCCGGACGCAACGAATCTCGCAACGCCCCGGTAATCGCCGGGGGCCGTATCCGCCGCGGTCTTTATCGTGATCCACACAGGCTGGGTTATGCCCGCTCGTAATTCGAATCGGTCGCGGGGCAACAGCGGATCGGGCCAGTAACCGGCCCAGCCGTCGCATGCCGGCGGCGACGTCGGGTACTTGCGGACCCAGGCCGCCGTCTTTGTGCTGTAGTAATTGGTCGGATAATCGACAGGCACATAACCGACGGCTCCTATCTCGAATTTGTTCAGCATCTTGCCTGCCCCGTTGCGCGGAGCGTCCACTTCGACCCGCACTTCGGGGAAAGCCCGATCCGATCGGACTGCAAGCTGCAGCGGTTCAAATTCTCCGCGAGCCATGCGGATGCTGGTCTTTGCCGCGGTCTGCGCCGGAACGTCGTCCTGAAATACCTTGACGATCGAGTTGACCTGCCAGACCTGGAAACCGCGGTTGGCCGTTGTGTCGCGGGTCTCCATGCGGCCGATCTGCGCAGAACACACTTCGACGAGCAATGCTCCGTCATGCCATGCCGTGCCCGTGGAATTCATCGTCAGGTGAAGCTGGAAATTCGCAATGTCGCGCGGCATCGTGAAGAGTCCGGAGATCAGCGTCCAATCCGTCGTGCCGTCGATTGCAGGGCCCGCGCCGGTCATTCCGGCGCTTTCACACAACCCGCCTGCCGCGTTGCGAAAGTGTGCGTGCAGTTGCAGGCCGCCCTTGAGCTGTTCGCACTTGACCCACGCGGCAAAGAGATACGACCTGTCGGGTTCGACCCGCACGTCCTGCCGCCAACCGAACCACGACGACTGTGCGTCCTGCGGGATACTGATGCGTGCACTGCGGCGGCCAAACAACCCGGGCTCAACCAGGTCCATGCGACTGTTCGCCGGACGCTCGCCCGCCGCGCCGCCCGACCAGCCTTCGGGCAACGAGTCGCCGGATTCGAAGCTTGGGTTGCGCACGAGGTTGATCGGACTGGCAAGCAGGCTTTCGTAGCCGGGGCCGCCCGCCATCTTCTGTCTTGCAGTCGAATCGCCCGGCAGTGCCGGGTTCAATGCGTTGGTGGTAAACGCGTCGCCGGTCGATGTTGGGACCGGAGAACTCGTTTCAGCGAGATACAGATAATACACATTGACTGTATGCGGCGGTATCGACGCGCCTTCGATGAGAAGCAGGTCGCCAAGCTGATAGGATTTCACGGCGCGTCCGTCGAGCACCGCGACGAGTCGATCGCGATCAGCTCTGCCGCGCAACCGCGCGAGTACTCCGGCGAGGTCAACCGATATCAGTCCAGTGGCAGCCTGGGCGTCGCCGTAGTTGGCGACACGAACAGGAACGCGATAGTTCCAGGCCTTGCCGCTGCCCGTCTTATCGCCATACCAAGCGGTATCTGCTCCGAACTGTGCAAGGGTCAGTTTTTCGCGTTGCCCGGCGGTTGCTGTCAGTCGGGCCGGGTCCTGACATTCGAGCGATACGTCGTCAAACCAGGCGCTGCCGGTCCCGTGCAGAACGGTGCCGAGATCGGCCCGGTCGGCCTCGGCCGGCGCGGTGAATTCGGCAACAACTTCCTTCCACCCGTAGGTGCCCTCGCCGCCGGAAAGCATGGGCGACGCGAGCATGAAGTTCTTTTCGTTGCCGACATGGATGTACCAGCCCGCCATGCCCGTTACGTCCTGTGCCTTGACCCATGCCCGCATCACGTAGCGCGAACCGCCCGTGATCCGCAGACTTCCCTGCCGCGTGGCAACCCACGAAGACGGTGCACCCGAGTCCACCGTCGTCTTCATGCTGCGATTGCCCGACCGCTTCTCGTCACTGACCCAGGCAATGCGATGCTGAGCGTCCGTCGTATCGCTTCGCCAGGATGTTGGATCCGCACCGTCACCATGTTCAAAGCCGCCGTTGCGTACTCCAACGTCTGCTTCCAGCCAATCCGGAACGCCCCACGCCGAAGGATTGTCGAAATAGGCCCAATAACGGACGTTCGCGCCGGCAGCACATTCGACGGGCAGCACCAGATGACTGCCTTCCGGGATTGGTCCGGCATGTACCTCATCGCCCTCGGGGCCGATGATGTTGTAGAGCACTTCGACTCCGACATCGTTGCAGACGCGCAGCGACTCGACCGGCACACCCGCGAGATCCGCGTTCTGCGATTCTCGCCGGATCAGCAATTTCACAGGCTCGCCCTTGGCGTCTTTGCCGGTCTGGTTGCTGACGTTGATGGGCAAGCGACTCTGCCAGATGTCTCCATTACCCATGCAAAGCCCTGGGTGCCATGGAGCAGCTTGCGCCAAAGCGGCTACGGATGCCGCGAGGGTGGCCAACAGCATGATGATGCGCGTCATCGCGACCTTATCCTTGTGCACTTGGAGTTTCGGGAAGCGGTGCCCTATTTCGGAGCAACAGCACCGCTTTCGGCGGAGGTATTACCGCCCTGCGAGGCCTCCACGATCAAAGCGTCGATCCATTTGTCGAGTTGTTCGTCACCGGGCGAACCCAGTGACTTGTGGCGAATCACTCCCTTGGCGTCGAGTATGTAGAGTGTCGGCCACCCTCGCACATTCCAGGTTGTCGAGATCTCTCCCGAAGTGCTTCCCCCGTTCCACCAGCTCGGCCACGTGATCTGTTCTTCCTGGATGACTTTCTTCAGTGCTTCGCGATCCCGATCACTGTTGATTCCCAGCAACGCAAACGGCTTGTCGGCCAGACGCTTCACGAGCGACCGCTCGTGCGGGTACATGCCCCGGCAAGGGCCTCACCAGTTGCCCCAGAAATCGAGCATCACCACCTTTCCGCGAAAGTCCGACAGGCGGAGCTTCTTGCCCTCGATGTCCTCGCCATCGATTTCCGGCGCCGCGCATCCGACCGAGAGATGCTGGATCTCGAACAGTTCCCGCTCAGCGGCCTGTCCCAGCGTCTTGTTGCCGAACTTCAGTTCGCCGTAGGTCTGCACCACGCGCCCCAACAGCGTTTCAATCTCGGTGGCCAACTGTTTCGGATCCCGCGAGACGAGCCGATCCGACGCTTCTTTGCCACGAATCTCCGCGTAGCGGGCTGCAAGCTCCGGGCGGTTCTTCAGTTGTTCGAGCAATTGCCCCTGTTGCTTCAGGAATTGCGCCAACGCATAACACGCCGGTCCCTGCACGGAGCGATGTGGATTTGTTTCCAGCGCTTTGCGCAGGAAAGCTTCGGCTTGCGGGCTGTCGCTGTAGACCAGCGCAGTGCAGACGTTGCCGAGTTTGTCGCTGGCGATGTATTTCTCGGACAGCTTGCCGAGCGCCTTGTCCGGCAATTCCCCCGAACGCACGTTCGAGACGACCCATAAGAGTGAATCCGCAGCGGCTCCTTCGTCGGTCGTCGTATCGGCGAACTCAAGCAATCGCTTTCCCGTGGATTCGGGACTGGGCCTTTCATTGACGGCCTTGCTGCGTTCCTCGTCCGTCTTGGCCTCCGAGTACTTCTTGAAGAACTCCTGCTGGCCCTTCGAATACTCCGCGAGTATTCCCGCGAGCTGCTCGGATGCCGATGGCGGCTTATCCGGCTTCGCCTCTTCGCCCCGCAATTGTCCCGCTGAAATCAGCAGGGTCGCGAGGCCAACAAGAATGCGAGTCATCAGCGAACCTCCTTTGGAAATAGGAATCGAACACAACTCACAACAGTTTTCGGTTGCTCGATCGTGGGTGGCACGGGCAGCGTGCTCTCAGGTTTCACCTCGTCGCTGTTCAGGTTTGCCGTTCCGGGCGTCAAGGGTGGCTGGTCCACCCGCAAGGTTGAACATCACCGGTGCCCGCAATGTCCGCGTTTTTACAGCCCCCAGCCTTTGCGGTATTCTCGCCGCAGGTACTGGTTCGCGTCGGCCACGTTGGTAATCCGCATGTTGTCGCTGTCGAATTCGACCTTTGCTCCGGCGCGCAGGGCCACCGCGCCGAGATTGACGGTGTCCGTGATCGATCCCGCGTTCAGGAAACTCCCGGGCGCCTGTTCGCCTCCTCGGCAGGCCTGCAGCCATGCTCCGTAACGCCCGCCCGAATCACGCGGTCCGGCAGCAACATTCTGTGAGGACGAGCCGGCGGCGAGAGGTTCGTTCTTGCCTTGCGTGATCAGTCGGGGATCCTGCCCCAGAAAGCCGGCGAGAATCACGCCCGACTCTCCGACGAACATGATTCCCTCCGCCGAGATGCCGACGTTCTGGGCCTCGAGTTCATCGGGAAGGCGCGGCTGCATGCCGCCGTCGTACCAGAACAGGTCAATCGCCGGCGTGTCGGCTGCCGCCGCGAATTTGAAGCGAAGGGTGCAGGCCGTGGGAAAGGAAAAGTCGTTCTTCACCGTCCGGCTGACTTGATCCGTAATCGTGCACGTATGCGTGGCGCGCGCTTCCGCGCTGAGCGGGGGTCCGAGATTCAATGCTGTGAACACGGGCCACAGGCTGTAGATGCCCATGTCCGCCATGGATCCTCCCCCGAAGTCGTACCAACCGCGAAACACCGTGTGGGTGTAATGCGGATGATAGGGGCGATCCACCGCCGGCCCCAGCCACAGATCCCAATCCAGCCCCTTGGGAACCGGCGGCGTATCGGTCGGGATCTCCGTGTACTGCGGCCACACGGGGCGGTTCGTCCAGTTGTGGATCTCGCGCAGTTTGCCGATCGCTCCTTCCTTGATCCGCGAGGCGATCCACGCATTGCCCCCGCCGCTGCCGTAGGCCAGCAGAAACGTCGCGAGCTTGGTCTTTTGCGCCGCTTCGACAACGCGTCTCCCCTCGTACATTCGATTGGCAAGCGGCTTGTGCACCATGACGTGCTTGCCCTTGTTCATTGCAGCCAGTGCGATGGTTGCGTGCAGGTGATCCGGCGTCATGATCTTGACTGCGTCGAGATCGGGCGTCTTGTCGAGCAGTTCGCGAAAATCCGCGTAAGCGGCGCATGCCTTGAAGCTCTCGGCTCCCCGCTGGTTCTTGTAATAGGTGTCTACAACGAGGCGGCCTACTTCTCGTCCGCCGGGGCAGCCGGCTGCATCCTCCCGCCACGTCGGGTTCCCGAGATAACCGCGGATCGTGTTTCGTACGCTGTGCTTGCCCCACTCCACATAGTCGCTGCTGTCGGTGTTCGGATCGCACACAGCCACGATCTGAATCCGCGGCTCGGACAGCAGACCTCCCAGTTCGTTGAATCCCTGGGTGCCCATGCCGATATGAGCGAGCGTGACCTTCTCGCTGGGCGCCACGTATCCCTCTCCTCCCAGCACGTGTCTGGGCACGATGGTCAAGACTCCCGTGGCGACAGCTGTCTCCATGAAGCGGCGGCGATTGAAGTCCGGCATGGCGCGTCCCCTGCAATAAAGCCGAATGAATGGGGTGACCGATACAACCGAGCAGTTCGTGATTGTAGCGATCCGCCGCCGCGGTCTCGACAGAGCATGGCGCAGAGAGGAGTCCGAAGGCAGACAAACACCTACCCGCTGCTGGTTGCCGGCCACCGGCCGCTACCAGTTACCAGTTTCCGCTGCCGGCTTCGCGTCAGAGCAGCGTTCCGCGGAGCACGAACAAAGCGACCGTGAAGTAGATCACGAGACCGGTGACGTCGACGAGAGTGGCGACAAACGGCGCGGACGACGTGGCCGGGTCCAGGCCGAAATGTTTGATCAGGAACGGGAGCATCGACCCGGAGAGGGTGCCCCACATGACGACGAATATCAGCGAGACGGCGACCGTGAATGCGACCAGCAGCCAGTGGGGACCGTAGATGCCTGAAAAGAGGCTCCAGATCGTAATCCTCAAGAATCCGATCGAGGCGAGCACCACGCCGAGCAGGAGACCGGAAATCAACTCGCGTCGCATCACTTTCGACCAGTCCCGCAAGGTCACCTCTCCGACCGCGAGCGCACGCACGATGAGTGTTGCGGCCTGGGACCCGGAGTTGCCTCCGCTCGAGATGATCAGCGGCACGAAAAGCGCAAGAACGACGGCCTTCTCGATTTCGCCTTCAAAAAGGCCCATCGCCGACGCGGTCAGCAGTTCTCCGAGGAAGAGCACGATCAGCCAGCTGGCCCGCTTTCGGACAAGCCGCAGCACCGGAGTGGCAATGTACGCTTCGTCGAGTGCCTCCAAGCCGCCGAATTTGTGGATTTCGCGAGTTGCGACTTCTTCGGCAACGTCCATGACGTCGTCAACCGTGACGACTCCCAGCAGCAGTCCGCGCCGGTCCAGGACGGGCAGCACCGTTCGATCGTACTTGCGGAATTGCTGGACCGCATACGACTCGCGATCCGTGACGAGCAGCGCGACGAACTGCCATGTCATCAGGTCTCGCACGATGCTGTCCGGGGAAGACAGCAGTATCGATCGCATCGGAATATCGTCGATCAAGTGGTGCTGACCGTCCATGACGTAGACGGCATTCAGCGTTTCGCAGTCCTTGCCGACTTCCCGCACGTGGTCAAGGACCTGTTTGAGCGTCCATTCCTCCCGAACGGCGATAAAATCGGGGGTCATCAAGCGTCCGACCGTCCCCTCCCCGTACGAGAGCAAGGACCGGGAGAGTCTCTGGTTTTCCGGCGTGAGGAGCGTCAGCATCCGCTCGACTTCGTCGCCCGACAGGCCTTCCAGGAGAGCGGTCCGATCGTCGGCTGCCACTTCGTTGAGGATCCGTCGCATTTCGGATTCGGGCAGTACATGGATCATCTTGCGCTGAACGCCCTCGTCCATCCGAGAAAAGGTGAGTGCGGCAAGTTCGAGTTCCAGATTTTGAAAGGCCACGATTTCTTCGTGGGGCGACAGGTCGGTGATCAATTGGGCCAGGTCAGCCGGCAGCCATCGGTTAAGGCTGTCCCTCAGCGTATCGAACTCCCTGTTGTGGATAAGTTCTCGGATTTCGGGTAGCAGCAGTTTTTCGAGCATTGTCATGGCTGTGCCTGGACATTTGCGGATAATTTTCGGTATTTCGGTGAACTCGATTACTGCCTTTGCGCCGACAAACAGGTCGGCTCGTCACAGTGTTCCGGCCGGCAGTCGGGAAAATTCCCATAGACGAAAACGCCGACTACCACCGCTTTCGTTTCGAGGAAATCGCGTGCCGCCAGTATACTTACATTTCTCGGTGGGCAGTCAGCACTTCAAAAACGCGCGATTCTACCCAAGCGTCAAAATCGATGACATATCGTTCGAAGGTATCCCTGCGCCGTAAGGTACTTTGGCCGTTGATCGGCGCTGCCGTGGCGTTATTGAGCGGTGGAACGGCCTCCACGATAGCGCTCATGCAGCACAGCATTGACGAACGACTCGACGGACACGCCGCTTCGATTGCATCGTCTGTGGTGGCTGTGGCCGAAAATCTCAGCCGGCTCAGCGATCTCCAGCGGGTTGTCAGCGTGATGGCGGCCGAGCCGGATATCAAGCTGATCGTCGTGGTGGCCGGCGATCAACCGCGGGTGATCGCGAGCAGCCAGCATGATCTGCTGGGCAAGCCCCTGTCGGCATTGCCGCGGGCCATGGTCGGCGAGGACATTGAGACGGCGCTTCGCACCAGACAGTCGCGCAGCCGACCGCACCATTCGATCAATGCTTTTGACCATACCGATTTCGTGCGGTTAACCCTGCCCGAGATCGCGGGGACCGAACCGGTTCCCGGAGCCATCATGCTGCACCTCGATACCCGGCCGCTTCAAGCCGAAATACGCAGATCGCTGTGGATGCTGATGGGGACCGCGGGACTGGGACTCAGTGCCTTCATGGCATTGGCCTACGCGCTCATGCGGCGGTACATCTTCACACCGCTCAAGCAGATTGAAGCCGATTTGCAGCATCCGACCAACCACCATCGCGAGATCCGCCTCCGGTCCCATCGGAACGACGAAATCGGCGCATTGGTCGAGGCGCTGAACCAGTCGTTCCTGGACCGCAAACGCTCGCTGGAACAGTTTCAAATGGCGGTCGAGGCCGCTCCCTGCTCGATGATCATGATTGACAGCAACCGCGTCATCATGCTGGCCAACGCTCAGGTGGAGCGGACATTCGGCTACAGCCGCCAGGAACTGATGGGCCAACGCATCGAAATACTAGTCCCGGAGCGGTTCCGCCCCGGGCATCCGGCGCTTGTGGAGAAGTTCTTTGCCACGCCCCAGGCCGTGCCCATGGGATTCCGAGGCAATCTGTTCGGATTGGCCAAGGACGGACGCGAAGTGCCGATCGAAATCGGTTTGAATCCGATTATAGCTCCTGACAAGACTTTCGTTCTTGCATCCGTCATCGACGTGACGGCGCGCCAGAAGATGGAAGTGGAACTTCGCGAGGGGAAGGCCAGGCTTGACCAGTTGGCCGAGCAGAGCCGGACCTTCGTGTGGGAAGTTGACGAAAACGGACTCTTCACTTACGTCAGCGATGTGGTGAGTCTTGTGCTGGGATACCGTCCCGAGGAACTGGTGGGGCGGATGCACTTCCACGAACTCCATCCCGAAACAGGACGCCAGGACTTCGAGCGAGTTTTTCTGGCGATTCTGCGGCGAAGGCAGGATTTTGTGGAGTATGTCCACGTCGAAACGGCCAGGGATGGACGTCAGTTGTGGATTTCCGCCAACGGCATTCCGCTCTTGAATCCGGACGGGAGTTTACGCGGCTACCGAGGCAGCAACACCGATATCACGGACCGCCATCGAATTGAACAGAAGTTGCGGGAAAGTGAGAGTCGCTTCCGGCTGATGGCCGACCGCGCTCCGGTCTTGATCTGGCTTTCCGGCGAAGACAAACAGTGCACTTATTTCAATCAAAGCTGGCTCGACTTCACCGGGCGGACGCTGGCTGAGGAGATCGGGAGCGGCTGGACCGACCGGGTGCATCCGGATGACGTCCTGGTCTGCATCCAGACCTACATCGACGCGTTCGATGCGCGACGACCGTTCGCGATGGAGTATCGGCTGCGGCGGAAAGACGGCGAGTACCGTTGGATTTTGGACAACGGCGTGCCACGTTTCGAAACCGACGGATCGTTCGCGGGCTACATCGGTTCATGCGTGGATATCACGGAACAGAAGGATGCCGCCGATGCGAAGCAGCGTTTCGAGCAGTTATTCCGCAACAGTCCGGTGCCGATGGCGATATCTACCTTGACGGACCGGAGATTCGTTGACGTTAACGATGCGCTGCTCAAAACCCTTGGCTATCGCAAGGAAGACATCCTCGGCCGGACGGCCAGGGAATTGAACCTGTTTGTGCATCCGGAGCAGCAAACGCTCGAGGAGCAGCAGGTGCTTACGCTGGAACGCGTCAACAATCTCGAATTGCAGGTGCGCCGCAAGGACGGCGTGCGGTTGGACGGCCTGTTCTCCGGCGAAATCGTCCACAGCGAGGGACAGCGGTATTTTCTGAGCGTGATGGTCGACATCACGGCGCGAAAGCGGGCCGAGGCCGCTCTGATTGAGACGAACCTCCAACTGCAGGATGCCACGGCGCGGGCGAATGTCCTGGCGGAGCGAGCGGAGGCTGCCAATGCGGCCAAGAGCGAATTTCTAGCCAACATGAGCCACGAAATCCGCACGCCGATGAACGGCGTCATTGGAATGACCGGCCTGTTGCTCGACACCGAACTGTCTCCCGATCAAATGCGCTACGCCGAGACCATTCGCAACAGCGGCGAAGCCCTGCTCGCGCTGGTCAACGATATCCTCGATCTCTCGAAGATCGAAGCCGGCAAACTCGTGCTCGAAATGCTGGATTTCGACCTGAGATCGCTGCTGGATGACGTGGTCGCGCCTCTGGCCCTTCGTGCCCAGGACAAGGGGCTGGAGTTCATCTGCGCTACGGCGCCCGAAGTGCCGGTTCACGTTTGCGGCGACCCGGGACGCTTGCGGCAGATCCTCACCAACCTCGCGGGGAATGCCGTGAAGTTCACCGAAAGGGGTGAGGTTTCGGTGCAGGCCAGCGTTGTTTCGCAGACCGACATTGACACCGTCGTGCGTTTCGCCGTCCGCGACACGGGAATCGGTATTTCGCAGGAGCAGCAGAAAAAGCTGTTCCAGAAGTTCAGCCAGGCCGATGCTTCAACGACGCGCCGGCACGGCGGCACGGGACTGGGGCTGGCCATCTCGAAGCAACTCGTCGAATTGATGGATGGGGAAATCGGCGTGACCAGTGAGCCGGGAACGGGTTCCGAATTCTGGTTCACCGTCCGCCTCGGCAAGCAGACACAGCCAGAGCGTTTGTCCACGTCAGAGGCGGATCTGCGCGGAGTGCGGGCGCTGGTTGTGGACGACAATGAGACCAATCGCGAAGTACTTCTGGCTCACCTGAAATCGTGGGGCGTGAGGGCGCAAGCCACGCCGGATGGTCCCACAGCGCTGGAGGCGATGATGCGGGCCGAACAGTCGGGCGATCCGTTCCGTGCTGCCCTGCTCGACATGCAGATGCCCGGGATGGACGGAGCCGATCTCGCCCAGGCGATTCAGGCGAATGATCGGCTGCGCGAGACGCGGCTGATGTTGCTGACATCGCTGGATCAACTGGCTGATGCCGACAGTCCACAATCGCTGGGGTTTTCCGCCTGCCTCACCAAACCGGTTCGCCAGACCGAGTTGTTTCTTTGCCTTTCCGCCATGTTGGCCGATTCTCCTGCCTCGGCATCCGAGTCGGTGCTGTTCACGCCGGCGGCCGTGATCGCCTTGCGGCGGCGCGGATCGAGAATACTGCTGGCCGAGGACAACCCCGTCAATCAGGAGGTGGCGCTGGGCGTGCTGCGCAAGCTGGGCATCCGTGTCGATGCCGTGGCCAACGGCTTTGAGGCGCTGGAGGCTTTGAAAACGCAGCCCTATGACCTGGTGCTGATGGACATGCAGATGCCGAAGATGGATGGTCTGGAAGCCACTCGGATCATCCGCCAGTCAAGCTCGGGCGTGTTGAACCATGAAATCCCGGTGATCGCAATGACCGCAAACGCCATGCGGGGTGACCGCGAACGCTGCATAGAGGCCGGCATGAACGGCTACGTCAGTAAACCGGTTTCGCCCCAGGCATTGGTCGAAGCATTGAATTCGTGGCTTCCAAAGGAAGTGAACAAGATTGCAGCCGTTGCCGACGATCTGCCCGCGACGGACACGGCGATCGCCTCGGCAGCACAGACGCAGCGGCCGCTCTTCGACCGAGCGGGCATGCTGGCTCGTTTGATGGGTGACAAGGAGATCGCAACAATCGTGCTGGGGCGATTTCTTGAAGCGATGCCCGGACAGTTCGAGTCGCTCCGCACGTCCCTGCAATCGGGTGATGCCGCAGCAGCCGAAATCCAGGCGCACAGTATCAAAGGCGCGGCCGCCAACGTCGGCGGCGAAAGGCTGCAGTCGGTCGCTTTCGCGGTCGAAGAGGCAGCCCGTGAGGGGGATCTGGCTACGGCCGGCCGACTGCTCGGCGAACTGACGTCCGAGTTCGAGTGTTTGCAGCTGGCGATCACGGACGCCATGCACGCAGGCTTGTAGTTTCTATTCCGCGCAAGTCTGCCGCCGTTTCCCTCCCCACCGTCCCCGATTCACGCCTTTCGGATGAGGGGCCACGGGTGCCGGAACGCGTCCATTTCGCACGATCCCCTGGAATCAGGGGGCGGTTTCGCCCCGCGTCTTTTCATTCCCGGAATTCGCTGGACGCGGCGAAATGCACGAAAACCGGGAAGACGCCACGGTCTCCCGGCGAGCGCTGTATTTTTCGGGGCTTCCTGAGACCCTGTTTTGCTCCAGCAGTTTAATCAACTATCATCTAATGCGACGTGAATAGGCGTGCTCGCCCACCCTGAAACCAGGCGTAAGACGAGGCAGCTGCAAACGGACGTTCATTAATGCATTCCGAAATCACGCCGTCACCCCGTTTGGTTCAACGACTCTTCTCACGCTGGCTGCCGTTTGCAATTCTGATCTGCGCGCCGCATTCGATGGCGGCGGGGCAGGAAGCGGTTACGCTCCGCCTTAAGTGGGTGAACGCATTCCAATTCGCCGGATACTATGCGGCTGAGAAACTCGGCTATTACCGCCAGGCGGGGCTCGATGTGCGATGCGAACCGGGCGCTCCCGGAGTGGACGTTGTTTCGGAAGTGGTCTCCGGAAAGGCGCAGTACGGTGTCGGCACGAGCAGCCTGCTGCTGGAACGCGCCGCCGGCAAGCCGGTGGTAGTCCTGGCGGTGATCTTTCAGCACTCTCCTCAGGTAATCATCGCACGGCAACAGTACGACTCGCAAAGCATTCATGAACTCGCCGGAAAGCGAATCATGATTGAAAAGAACGCGGACGAGCTGTTCGCCTACCTCCGGCGCGAAAGGGTCTCGCTGAAGAACGTATTGCAGGTTGAACATGACTTTTCGGTGGAAAGTCTGATCAACGGAAAAGTCGACGCCATGTCGGCGTACAGCTCCGATGAGCCGGAGCGGCTGGACCGGCAGAAATTCGCCTATCAGGTCTACTCGCCGCGTTCCGCGGGCATCGATTTTTATGGCGACAATCTCTTCACCTCCGAGCATGAACTGCGGTACCACCCGGCGCGAGTGCGGGCGTTTCGCGAGGCAAGTCTGCGCGGATGGGAATATGCAATGGGCCATGCCGACGAGATCATCGACTGGATGCTGCAGAACTTCTCGGAGATGCGGCCGCGAGAGCACTATGAGTTCGAGGCGGATCAGATGTTCCCTTTGATTCGCCAGGATTTGATCGAGATAGGCTACATGAATCCGGGGCGGTGGCGCCATATTGCGGACATCTATGCCGAGGTGGGCCGATTGCCCGCTGACTTCTCGATGGAGGGTTTCATTTTCGACCCGAACCCGCGAATGAGCCTGACGTGGGTTTACGCGGTGCTGGCATTTTCCGCAGCAGTTGTTGGAATTGGTTCCGGAGTGATGGCGCCGATCCTGGTTCTGAATCGCCGCTTGCGCCACAGCCTGAAGCAACTGGCTGATTCGCAGGAGGCCCTGACCGCAAGCGAGACGCAGTTCCGCGCACTTGCCGACGAAAATCCCGCGGCGATCGGTGTCTTGCAGGGAACCAACTTTGTCATGGTCAATCCGGCGATGGCAGCGGTTACCGGATACTCGCGCGACGAGCTCTTGACGATGGATCCTTTTGGAATCGTCCATCCGGAACACCGCGAACTCGTGCGGCAACGGTCGCTGCAGCGGCGCCGCGGCGGGCAGGTCGCGCCGCGTTACGAGGTCAAATTGCTGACCAAGAGCGGCGAGACTCGCTGGATGGAGTTGTCGGCCGGGCTGATCCAGTTCCGCGGTCAGCCGGCAACGGTCTCCACTGCTTTCGATGTAACCGACCGGCATCGGGCCCTCGACGAATTGCGAGCCAGTCAGCTCAAGTACCAGACGCTGACCGAAAGCATGAAAGACGTAGTCTGGACATTCGACCCCGAAGCAGGACGCTTTCTCTATGTCAGCCCTTCCGTGCGCAGACTTTGCGGATTCACGCAAGCGGAGATCATGGGATCGCCCGAGGCCGACTTGCTGGATAATCGCGCCCTCAAAGCGTTTCTAGACGCAATCCGGAAAAGGACGGCGGCGTTCCGGGCCGGTATATTGTCCACAGGACCGTATTTCACCGAGGAAGCCGAGCAGCCCTGCAAGGATGGATCCACCGTTTGGGTTGAGGTCAACATGCGGCTTATCGTGAATCCGCAAACGGGCGAGGTCGAAGTCCACGGAGTGACACACGACATCAGCGATCGGAAACGATACGAGCGGGAGTTGCTGCAAGCGCGTGATGAGGCGGAATCCGCCAATCGCGCGAAGAGCGAGTTCCTGGCCAACGTCAGCCACGAAATCCGCACGCCGATGAATGGCGTGATCGGCATGACCGGACTGTTGCTCGACACGGATTTGAATCCATCCCAGCGGCGATACGCCTCTACGATTCGAGCCAGCGGTCAGTCGCTGCTCAATTTGATCAACGACTTGCTCGATTTGTCGAGAATCGAGGCAGGCCGGCTCGAATTGGAGATCCTGAATTTCGATCTGCGCAGTTTGCTGGATGAAATCGCCGCTCCGCTGGCTTTGCGGGCCGAGGAAAAGGGGCTGGGATTTACCTGGTCGATCGCTCCCGATGTTCCGCTCAAAGTCAGCGGCGCTGCTGACCGCCTTCGGCAGGTCCTGATGAACCTGGCAGGGAATGCTGTGAAGTTCACGCAGAATGGCGAAATCTCGGTGCATGCTTCTCTGGCCACTCATGCTTCTCTGGCCACTCAAGGCGAGGGCGACTCAATCGTACGCTTCACGGTCCGCGACACAGGCATCGGGATCTCGCCGGCTCACCAGCAGAAACTGTTTCAGAAGTTCACCCAGGCAGATGCTTCGACGACGCGACGGTTCGGCGGCACCGGACTGGGATTGGCGATCGCCAAAGATCTCGTGGAGTTGATGGGGGGCAGAATCGGGTTGACCAGTCACGTCGACGTCGGCTCCGAGTTCTGGTTCACTGTGCGACTTGGCAAGCCGGCCGAACCGCTTTGCTCGGCCGTTGCCGGCGAGCTTGATTCAGAGGCGGATCCCGCCAGATCCGCAACTTCTTCCGAGCCGTTGCGGCGACGCAATGCCAGAATTCTCGTGGCCGAAGACAATATAGTGAATCAGGAAGTGGCACTCGGCATTCTTCAAAAACTCGGAGTGAATGCAGATGTCGTCAACGACGGATTAACTGCGATCGAGGCCCTGAAAAACAACAATTACGACTTGGTGCTGATGGATGTTCAGATGCCGGAAATGGACGGATTCGAGGCGACTCGCATTATTCGCGATCAGCGGTCCGGCGTCAGCCCGCACGATATCCCGATCGTGGCCATGACGGCCAACGCGATGCGAGGAGATCGCGAACTCTGTCTCGAAGCAGGCATGAACGACTTTATGAGCAAACCTGTTTCTGTTCAGGCCATCATCGACGCGTTGAACAGGTGGCTACCCCCCGACTCCCAGACCCGTGACGACGGCGGCACGGCCGAAACCTAGCCGGCGCAGCGCCTCAAATTCCTCCCAATCGTTAAAATCGGTCAAGTTCTTCCCGTCTTAACGCCGATTCTTGAGTCGTGGAATCCCGCGCCAGCACTGCAAATGCAGGGAGACTCTATGGGGCTAGGCTCCATTCCAGAGAAGCTTAGCGTCTGAGAACTGCGAAAGACATCTGCCACCGAGGGTGGAAAGGCCGGATGCCGGAGTGCGGAGGGGAACACAGCGGGTGAAACAGTAGACGGAACGAAGCCGACTCCAGACCCGGACTAATTCGAGAAAAGGAGTTCTCGACATGTCTACAAAATCGCTGGGCTTTTGCAGCACGTGCAAGGACCGCGTACCTGCCGAGTACCGAGTCGATGAAGGCCAGGTGCATTTCCGAAAATCGTGCCCGGATTGCGGCGACACGGAGTCGTTCATCAGCTCGGACGCTGCGTCGTGGCAGGCCAAACGCGACCTGTGGCAGGGTGTACCGGTCAGTCGCTCCTTGAACTGCACGCTGAATTGCGACCGCTGCAAGACCGACCACAACCCGACCATGTTGTTCATGGATGTCACGAATCGCTGCAACATGGATTGCCCGATGTGCGGGTTTTCCCTTCGCGGGATGGGGTTCGATTTCAATCCGCCTCTCGAGTACTTCGACAAGATCCTGCATGCCGTTTCGCAGATGAAGCCCCGCCCGGTCGTCAACCTGTTCGGGGGCGAACCTACCGTCCGCGACGACATGTTCGAGATCATCGACATGGGGCGGAGGTACGGAATCGATACCCAGATCACCACCAACGGACTGCGACTGGCCGACGAGGAATACTGCAAGAAGCTTTGCGAAAAGGGAGTCGGGCTGCGTCTGGCCTTTGACGGCCGCGGACGCGAAATCTACGAGCGTCTCCGCAACAACGGGCCCGCATATGAAAAGAAGATGCGGGCCCTGCAGAATCTCAAGAAATACAGCCGCAGAAAGCACTCGATCATCGCCTGTGCCGCGACCGGCATCAACGATCATTGCCTGACGGATCTGATTCAATTCTGCTTCGAAAACCGGGAAATCATCGCCGACCTCGGCATCATTCCGCTGTACGAGAACTGGAAGCCCGGCGAGTTCGAAATCGCTTCTCACACGACGGCTGCCGACGTCGAGCGAATGGTCAGGGACTGCGTACCGGGAGGCGGAGTGGACTTCATTCCGGCCGGCATGACCCACTGGTTGGCCGTGATGCGGCCGTTTTTCCGAGCCAGCCGCCAGGCGGGCATCCTCAGCTTTGCGGGCGTCCACCCGAATTGCGAATCGATCACTTTCCTGATTCCGGATCGGGACGGATACCGCGGGCTGAATCACTACATGAACAAGACGCTTCCGCAGGCGGCCGGCGAACTGGCCGGCATTGTCAAGAAGATCGAACCCAGGCTGTCCCGACTCGACCCCGCCAAGACCGTTGATCGGTTTCTCGGCAGAATGATCTGCTTCGCAGCGGTGGTCCCCTGGCTACTGCGAACGATCAACAAGCGCCGGGTGTTCGGAGGAAATCCGATCGCCGGCGTGATCCGGACGGTGCGGAATCTGTGGAATCGCCGTCGCGTGAAACGACAGACCGGGCGGCCGTCCCCCGTAACCTATTTCCGCATTGCCGTGCTCCCGTTTGAGGAGCAGCATTCGATCGACTCGGAACGGCTGAAATCGTGCCGAGTCGGCATGCCGTACGAGAACGTGAAGACCGGCAGGATCGAGGTCATTCCGCATTGCGTCTGGTATCCGTATCGCAACGCCATTCTCCGGGACATTGCGAACAAGTACGGCAACACCCGCACCCTGCGACGGGCTGCGTAATCACGCCCCGTCAGCCTTCCGTGCAAGTCCACAATCTTGCAGGACGGATTTCCCAATCCGACCGGCGGCAAGGCAACGGATCGAGAGACGCGCAAACGGTCTTGTGCGGCACGCTCTGCGATGGAAAGAGCCACACCATCCACCCGGTTTCCGAACCTCCCGTCCGAGTTGCGAACCATCCCAAACCATGGGCGGATTAGGCAATCCGCCCTGCGGAAGAGGACCGTCGCACGTGGAAACGGAATTTCCTTGACAGGCTGGTTTTCGCGGGGCCGATCGCGATGCATTCGAGATACGTCGCCGACACCGGCTCACGGCCTTGATCGGTCTCGCAGGAACTGCCGGGTCTCCTGCCGCGAAGGGATCGACGGCTGCGCTCCGAGACGCGTGACGCAAATTGCGGCTGCCGCGCTGGCGAACCGAACGGCATCGATCAGCGGCTGGTCTTCAACAAGACAGGTGGCCAGCGCACCGCAGAACGAATCACCGGCTGCTGTCGCATCCACAGCCGTCACGGCGAAGGCCGGGACGTGGACCGCCTCGCCGCCGCTGGACAGGCAGACGCCCTGCGAACCGAGAGTGATCAACACAACCCGGGGGCCGCGCGCCCGCAGGGACTCGGCGGCTCGGGCAGCGAGTTCAAACGACTCGATGGGAAACCCGCAAAGGAACTCGGCCTCAGACTCGTTGAGAATCAGGTAGGTGACCCTCTGCAGACTCGACTCGGTGACCGCTCGCGCCGGTGCGAGATTCAACAGAATCGGACGCCGTTGTTGGGACGCCAGTTCAACAACATAGTCGAAGGTATCGGCGAGGATCTCGCACTGCAGCACGATCATGGCCGAGTCAGCGATTAACGCCCGTACCTGATCGATGTGGCTGCGATTCAACTCGTAGTTCGCACCTGGCGCTACGGATAGGTAGTTGTCGCCGTCGCCGCCGATCATCACCAGCGCCGTGCCGCTGGCCACTCCCGGTGATGTAAACACAAAACGGGTGTTAACGCCGACGGGTTGCAGGTTCTCGACAATCGCCGGACCGTAGCGATCATCGCCGACGCAATTCACAAAATAAACTTCGCCTCCCGCCTGAGCGGCCGCATAGGCCTGGTTTGCGCCTTTGCCGCCGAATGTCTGCAGGAACGTCGCATTCGTGATGGTCTCGCCGCGCTGCGGAAGACGCGACATTTTCATAATGAAGTCAACATTTGAACTGCCGACGACGATGATTCGTCGCGGCTTGTCGCTGTCGTGGCCGAGCGATTCTGTTTGGCTTGCCATGATTTGCTACCCGCCGAGTTTCTGGTAGGTAATTACCGCTGATCCCGGTCTGTCCTTGATGTGGACGCTCAGGCCGTTCTCCATCAGTTCCTTGCCGGAAGATGTCGTCGGGTCTTTCGCGTCGAAATTCGTTACTCGGTATTGTGCGCCGGCGTCCAGTCCGCGGAGCCGCAGGTTCAACGTTGTCTCGTTGTTACCGCCGCGACGGAATGCCTGGATTGCTCCGTCGCCCTGTTCGGGCCGATTGAATTGCCAGGCGATCCACTGGTCCGCAGCCAGAGAATAGGGCGTGAGGGGATAATAATCGCACAGCATCAGCGGAGCGACGCGGCGACACTCGGCGTAAGCCTTCTGCTGGGCCGCGGTGCTCTCCGGATTCAACGTCCCCATGCCGAACGAAGGCAGATAGAAACTCCGGTAGGCATAAGGATCGTAGAGATAGCACCCGCTGCCCTGGAAAGGCAGCCAGGAGGACAGACCGTAGGTGTGCCCCTGGTTGCCTTCGATCACGCCCGGCATTTCGGCAAACTGAAAGTCACTGCGCAAAAGCGGCACAGCGCGGCGCATGGTTTCCAGGTCGTTGCGGCGACCGCCGGATGCGCAGGAGTCGATGCGGAGACTGGGGTGCCGTCGGCGCAGTTCGTCCCAGAACGCAAGGTGTCCCTGCACGTAGAGATTCTCTGTCACGCCCTGACGGTCGGGCGCATCATGGCGCCGCCACGCCGGCAGCGGTCCGCCGCCGTTCATGTCCTCGCGATACCAGTCGAGGCCCTGCGACTGAATCATGCGGCTGATGTGGTTGACGAGCCATGCGCGCGCAGCCGGATTGCCCTCGTCGAGCAGCGCGCCGTGCGACGTCCCGGGCAAGAGCCACTCGGGATGATTCTTGCCAAGCCACGAGTCGGGATCGCCGACTCGTTCGGGCTCGAACCAGAGAACGAACTGCATGTTTCGTGCATGTATCCAGTCAGAAAAGGGCTTGAACCCGTTGGGGTATTTAACCGTATCGATCTCCCAGGTGCCCGAGTTGAGCCAGATCGCGCCGGGATCCTTGAAAGGTCCGTCTCCCGCCTGGAACCAGACGTTCTCGCGGAAACCGCCCGCATCCCGCCAGCAGAGATCGACGTGGATTCCGGCATCCAGAAAACGCTGAACATACGCGGTATCGTTCTCGGCACCTCCGACCTGGATTTGAGCAACTGCCTGCTGCGTCTTCCCGTCAACTCGCGGCATGTTGTGCTTGACGTACCAGCGCCGCCAGAGATTCTGTGACTCCACGACATCCGAACCCTGCCAGATCAACAACGCGATCAGCGGCGTGCGGATCTCCTCTCCCGGTCTGAGAGATAGCCGCGTCAGTTCCTGTCCGGCCTTGATGCGCAAGCTCTTTGCGTCATCGCGTCGAAACCAACTGGCCCACTGCCCCGGCCAGCCCACCGCGAGAATGATCCCTCCGCCGGGCATTTGGAGATTGTAGTAAGGCCAGCCACTCGGCCCGTCGCACGATTTTCCGGAAAAGCTGGAGGGCGAGCATCTCTTTGCGGCTCCGGGGCCGAGCATCTGATGGTACGGCTCGTAACTGTCCGCAGTTGTGAAATCCCCCTTGTTTCCGTGGAGGATGAACTCGCTCGCCTCGGCCCGTTCCAGCACGACGTCGATCGCCTGGATGTTCTTCAGGATGGGCGTATTGTCTGTGCCCGTGTTCTTGAAGAATGCGGTCCATTCAATTGCGGGAAAGTCGCTGTATTCGATACCCGTCAATCTAAGTTGCAGGCCTGTCTTCCGGTCTGCCCACGTAAGAGTGTGTTCGGTGCGACCTTCGCTCAAGGCCCGAGACTTACGCTCGTGCGACCAGAGCGGGAGCAATTGCGATGAATGCTTGCCGCCATAGACAAATGAAATCGCAGGTTCGGTGATGAACTTGCCGCGTTCTTCTGCAACGGTGGCCAGATTCGCCATGGATCGCCGTCTCGAGTCGGGTGACGCGGGCGAAGCCGGAGGGGGAAAGTCGCCGCGCAGCTGGAGACCGTTGAATATTCCAATGCCTCCGTCACCGGCGTCCACGGAGATCATTAGTTCGCCATCAGGGTCCGTGCTGACGCTCCGGAACTCGACGTAGTCAACTCCGCGTGCGAAGACGGAACCGTTGGTGCCGCCTGTCCCCTGTGCTGATCCGTTTACGGTGAACTTTGCGCCCGCCCCGGCGTGAGAGTTGTTGCCGAACAGCCAGAGATCATACGGCGAATTCGGAATCAGGCCGTTGAGAGTCACCGTCGCTCGCGTCTGGCAAACCACGTACGAGTTCATCAGATCGTTGCGGGCCGGTGCACCTTGCTCGGGAGGGAAGTAGTCCGCCCCAGCGAAACCGGCAGCATCAAGCGTCACGCCGGTCGGCGTCTTGCCGTCGGCGGCGAGCATGGGTTCCGGTGCGACGACTGTGAGGGACTGTCCGAAGGAGTCCGCCTGCACTCCGTTCCAATGGTCGCCTTCCGATCCACTTGCGCCCGCTCCGTGAAACGAGCCCGGCTGCGGGTCCCGTCCGCCCTTCGGATCACCTCCGTGGCCGAGGATCTGGACGTTTAACTGGGCGGCATGGAGCACGCCGGTGAGCCATCCGATGACAAGCATGGCCAGTGCGACGTTGCGATGAGAGAATCGATGTTTCATGCGAGTTCACCGGATGAGGGCCGTTCGCCGCGAAACCACAACGCGGATTTAAGTGCCGCGGTCCGCTGCGGTCGCGGCCATGGAAATCGTGGTCACGATTATACAGCGGTTGCTGCCGCGAGCGATGCAGTCAGCCCGATAACGCCTGCGCTCTCGAGGAGTTGCGGTTGCATGCCGTTTTCACTGCGACGCCACGCGGCCGCCTGCTTGACGTCGGCCGCAGGGGCGTAACAACTATTAAGACAAGGTGTAAATAGCGGAGCGTGAACAACTGCGGTGCGACGACACTGGCGTTTGATCGGGAAGCACATTGATGCGTTTGTCAAAAACAACAGTTCGTTTGGTGGACACCTCGAAACACGGTCGCGAGGTTCTCGCGGTTGCTTTAAATCGTGTCGCTCAAGTGTGCGCCGGTTGGGTCTTTCTGGCCGGCTTTTCAGTCGCGACGTGTGTCGGCCAGGAGATTGCCTCGATTGCCGACTTGAAGGCCGATCTCGGTTTTCCGCAGCGTGCAGTCCGATGCGGTGATCTCGGCCTGAAAGAGAAAGAAGTGCTTGAGGCAAACCTCTTTGACTCGCCGTTGCAGAAGGGCAAATTCGCCTTCGACGAGAAGATGCTCATGATGGCTATGGCGGGCCTGCTGAACCGCAACGAGCCATTGGTGTTTCTGAACGCAACACCCTGCGGTTGGCGCGGCGACGCCACGTGGCTTCAGTACTACGGCACGACTCACCGGTACCGGTTCACTCATCTGGATCACGGCCTGCCGGATCTGATTCGGCGCACCGCACGGTCATTTAACGGCATCGTGCTCTACGAGCCAGCGCCGTCGGACAATATCTGGCTCGCGATGAATCTTGCCAGCCTGAATTTCTGCTTGCCGGTCAGCCAGCGGATTTATGATCAGTACAAGCAGGAGTTTGCGGACGTGCCCGTCGTCGTGCGATTGCGCGAGAATACCCTCAATCGCGAGCAGATCTACGATTGGATGGTCCGCGAAGTGCTGCCGCGCACGGACCGAACAGCGGCCTATACGCCGGCCGCCGACTTTCCGGACATCAAGTTGTACGCCGGATGGGAGGAAGTCGCGCTGGGACTCGATTACCCCTTCTACCGCAAGAATTTCATGTTCAACATCTCGCCTCTGGCCGAACGCGTGCCGGGATTCGGGGGTGCGGACGGCAGTCCCGCGATGGCGAGACAGTATCGCGAGATCATGCAGGCCCTCACGCCGCCCGCCGCGATTTTCGGATGGTCCGTCGGCGAGGCAGAGTTCAGTCAGTTCGGACACTTTCAGTGCAACTCGGTCGTTGCGACAAATCTGTCGTTTCATGCAGGCGTAAAGCCGCTCGAGGGTCCCCCGTTCCGCCAGGACCATACGCCGCGAATCAACGAGCCCGAAAAGAAAGTCTATCTGTCGTTCGCCGCCAACGAGGGCGATACGCTCGTGGTTCTGACGCAACTTTATTACAGCGACGGATGGCTCGACCCGGGACGCGGAAGGGTCGCGTTGAACTGGTCCGTGAATCCCTATTATGCCAGCCTCTTTCCTGCACTGGTCGAATACTACTTCCGAACGAAAACGGACAAGGACTACTTCGTCTGCTGTCCCAGCGGCGCCGGCTACGTTCACCCCGATTCGATGAGCAAGCCGGATCTGGATCGATTCATCGCGATGACCAACCATTGGATGAAGGCGGGAATCACGCTGCGCGAAATCATCCTGTGGGAAGCCCGCGATCCGGATGTCTGGGAGTCGTACGCCCGCGGCATTCCGGAACTGCGCGGCATGACAACCAAACCCGAGGAGATGTATCCCTACGGCGAGATGCTCGCAACCAGCACCAATGTGCCGGTGCTGCGGGAACCGATACCGACGCAGTATTGGCACATTAACGGGCGCTTCATCAACAAGGAGTCGTCAAAGCCGTTCGATGTGAAGGTCGATCAGTTTCTGAAATTCCTCGACGAATTAGATCAGCGTGTCGAGAAGCCGTACTGCGTGATGGTGTACGGACTGCAGAACAACCTGCCCACCGAGATCGCACGCATCCAGGACGCCATGGACCGGAAACGGTTCGAAATCGTGGACATGGGCACGCTCTGCCACCTGGCACGCTTCCAGTCCGGGAAGATCCGGCAGGCGACTGCCCAATTGCTCGATCCCGACAATTATCAGGCCGTGAAGCCAACATCGGATCAGGGAACCGTTTGGACATTGGAGCGGATTGCACGGGCGGACGGCTGGCAACCCGTCGAAGATGCGCTGATCTCGGCGGACCAGCGAGGGATGCGAGTCGAAATCGGGCCGAACCGTCAGTGGGGACGGGCAGTCCTGTCAAACGTGCTATTGCCCGTGGGCGCGTCTCGAGTGCGCGTCAAGGTATCCGACGTTCACGGATGCCACTGGGCCGTGCGTTTGGCGACGAAGGTGGACTCCGGACCGATCGACGTTGCCGACATTCAGGGAGTGCGCAGGGAACGAACGCAGGCAAGCTGGTGTCCATTCAGCGAATGGTCGTCCCATCGCCGCTGGCCGGGAAGCGAGGAGAGATCGCTCGACAAAGCATTCGTCATCGCAAGACTGCGCGGTGAACCGGTCACGGTGACATTTGAAGTGGCGGGCGGCTCGGGCGGATTCGCCGTGTTCGAAGGTCTGGAATTCATCCCGTAGTGCGTCGCTGCGCCCGGGAAGCGAGCCGGTTCCCGACGTCAGCTGAGGTGCGGTTTCCCGACCGCATCACCCGTATGGACCGGCCCACAACTCGTGGTAACCACGCTGTCGCCGGATGGCTACTTTGCGGGGAACTGCGATTGCGAACCGAGGCGGGCGATTCCCGTCTCGAGCAACTGCAGGTTGAATTCGACGGCCAACTCGCTCATGTAGCGAGTGCCTTTGGAATTGCAGTCCTGCGATACGCCAAGCCACGGATCGCTCATCCGCTCGTAAACCGAACCTTTCCACGGGCCGGAAGTTTCCTGGCACCAGCATCCGCATTGGATGATGCGGTCGCATAACTGGCGGTACAACTCTTGGCCCGTGAGTTTCGCAAGCCGATGGAGGCAAGCGATCTTTGCATTGGTGTAGCAGTAGTTCGAATACTGCAGATAATGCTGCTGTTCGGCATGGCATGTCTGGGTCGGGTTGGCTACCCACGAAAGCTGCTTGGGACACATCATGAGAAAAGCCAGCAGCGCGTTTGCTTCGGCATGATCGAGACAATCGGGGGTGCGAGTGGATTCAAACTTGTCCAGCCAGAATTCGACGACCTGCCACACGCTGTCCGACTCGAAATCTCGCGGCGGAAGGTCCGTGTGCGCCCCGGTGTACCAGAGTCGCCGTTCCACCTGTTGCCGCAGAAAGTTCTCGTGACGCTCGATGTGCGGATCCAACCTCTGATTCCCGGTGATCCGCCGCACAACGGGCAAGGCCACGAGCACTCTGCCCGAGACTACGGAAATCGCATTGCGCGACGAGTCGGGGCCGACCACCTGCGGGAATCCGCCGTCCGGCCGTTGTTGACGCACAACCCAGTCGGCCATGCGCGTTCCCATTTCGTACCAGTCCTGGCGATCCTCGCCTTCACGCTGCTTGATCCGCTGCCAGAGCAAGAGCGTGTATCTCGCGGCATAGGCATTCATGTCGGGCTTCAGGCCGGGGTTGCCGCCACGATCGGTGCTTGCAAATTGTCCTTCGCGCAGATTGAAGTGGCTTTCGATGGCGCCGTACTGCGGTTCCGCCGGATCGTTGTGCTGTGCGCCTTTGAGGAACTCCATGATTTGGATCGCCCGATCGCGCCACATCGAGTCGCCGGTCCGTTCGTACAACAGATAATCGAGATACGCATTGATGGGGGACTCGGGCATGTAGATCACCGGCCAGGCATCCTGGATCTGATAACCTCTTCCGGGTTGCCACATCTGGCTTGCTCGGCGCCCTTCCACGAAAACGGATACGGCCTTATCGGGCTCGCAGACCTTCAGAGGTTCAACGTGATAGTCGTTCAATTTGGTCCAGGCTCGCACCAGCGGCGCGATGGCCAAATGCCGCTCGTCCTCGCTGCCGACGATTAGCTGCAATGGCACGCGATACTTCTCGCCCGGGGACAACCGGCCGCCGCCGAACCGAAATTCAGGAGGGGTCGTGCGGCTTTTGAAATGGAACGCGGTCCTGCCCGTCCAAGTGTTCGGATTGAGATAGTCGCTGGTCGCATCAATTCCGAAGAGCGTTACCGCGGACAGGTCGGGACGGTAGACGACCGCGGCCGGCACGCCGCAGTAACGCAGCGGATCGATCGTCACATTCTTGCTGTTGCCGGCAAAAGGATAGCACCAGCATCGCCAGTCTGTCGCCGATCGACCCCACGGAGCCAGGCACACTTCCCAGTCTTTCAATTCGCGATCCACGGAAAAGTCCGTCGTCCACTGCGCGGCGGGCATTCCTTCTTTCAAGGCGATTTCGGAGGTGAACTGCAGAATAGCGCCATCGATATCCGCCTTGCCGGAGAGTCGTGCTGTGGATGCGTCGATGCGTTCGGCCTTGTCGGCCGCAAGCCAGCGAACCTGCCCGTTCTTCGCACCGCGCAGGCAAAGAACTCCCGCATTAGCAGGCGTTTCCAGAGGCTTGCCTCGAAAGATTATCGAGCCCAACGTCCAACCCGTGTCGGTACGCATAAGTTCCCAATCGATTTCCGAGCCGGCGGTCAGCTTCATGGACTCGAGTTGCTTGACCGGCGGGATTTCCGCCGTTCCTGCTGACACATCAATTCCGCCGGCGCGTGCGTGAGCGATCACTCGATCGGGCGATAGGGGTGTGTCGTAGATAGCCGCTTCAGCGATCAGACCGTTGAAGAAGCGACCTTTCTGGTGAGGATCGCCTCCTATCTGGATCGTACGATGGTTGACGATAGAGCCGCCTGCGTCCTCGTTCTCGTCAACCATCTGGCCGTCAACGAACAACTGGTTGATTCCGTCTTCCGAACGAGTCCAGACCAGGTGATGCCAGCGCCCGTCATTCAGACCGGCACGTGTGACGGTATTCGTATCCGAGCTTCCGCCTGTGGGGCCGCAACTGACAACGACACGGCCTTCATTTTCTCCGGCTCGCGTCGAAGCGCCGTTGACGGTCCAGTCGCCGGACGAGCCGTTCTCGGTGGCCTTTGTGATCAGCGTTGCACTGCCCGGCCATTGCGTGTGAAGCCAGGGCTGAGTCGAGTTGAACCACAGCTCGACAGAGATTCCTGCCAGTTCGAAGTCGGCATGGCCGGGTATTTCGACGAAGGCGGATGATCCATCGAATCGGGCTGACTTGCCGCCGATGGCCGGCGGGCCCGATTCGATGGCCACTCGTCCGTGAATTGTTCCCGCGTGTTTTTCGCGAGAATCCGCAACCGTCGTATTTTCTTCGCTGGTCGACTGCTGGAACCGCCACCATGCGACGGGATGGTCTTTGGCAACTTCCATCTCATACTCATTCGCGAATGTATTGCGGATGAGTATCAGGCCAATGATTGCCGCGGAAGTCGAGATTGCCGCCGAGTTGCGTCTCGTCCATTGCATGGAGAATCTCCACGTATTGGTGCCCGGAACCAGAGGCCGGGCACCAATACGCGAGCTGATTCTCATGCCGCCGCGAACGTGGCGGGACGCCGGGCCGGACATTCAATTCGTCAGGTCATTTCCAAAAGTACTCGCTGTGCTGCGTCGCCCTACTTCGGCATCGGCAGCACGATCATAGCGTTTTCAGCGAATGTGACTTCGCCGTCCTTGCCGTCGATCTTGTACTTGATCTTCAGTTGTTTCACGACGCCATCGGCCGGGTCGCCGAGCGTATCGTTGTAATTCGCTCCCGGCAGGAAAATGACGCGGTAGTTCTTGGCGAACTTGCGGAGGATGTCCGTAACGTCCTTGATCTTGTTGCCGGCTCCGTATTCCGCCTTGACGATCTCAAGCTTGACCTGCTGGTGGCCGGCCTGTGCGAGAGCTTTGCCGAGTTCGGCCCGGTTGATTCCCTTGCTTGCCAGCCCCATAACCACGAGCATTGCCTCGTCCTTCAGGGCGGGATTCTTGGCCGCGTCCAGGGCAATCGCCTGCATCTCATCGCTCGGGTACCGAAGCAGAACTTCGAGCACGAGCCGCTTGTCGGTATCTCGCTCGGCGGCATCCAGGGCCGTGCGGCACATCGCGGCTCGCTGGTCCGCCGGCATGTCGAATTGGCGGGCGATGCGGATGTACGCGCGGATGGCGCGCGTCTTGAGCTTCTGGTCAGTCGCGGCTTTGTGCAGATCGAGCAGGACCGGCGCAGCATCGGCGGAAGTCCACTGGCCCAGTTCCTGATAGGCCGCGTCGCGGAATTCCTCGTTGTCGGAGCGAGCGGCAGCCGCTACGGTTTCCAACGCTTTCGCTCCGCCGATTGCCGCAAGCGCGTCGAGGATGCGGGCCTTCACGGCGCCGTCCGCACCGGACAGTGCTGCTGCGATCTGTGCGGCGACGGCTTCCCGATCAGCGGCGCGCTGGCCGATATCACGGATCGCCTGATCCAAGGCCGCGGCCTCTTGCTTATCGTTTGTCGCAGCGAGTCGCGCCAGCAGCTTCGGCAGTTGGGCCGTATCGAGCACAGCGCCGAGACCGGCCACGGCAGCAACGCGAACGGCGGGGTCCTTGTCATCCGCGGCCGCCCAGAGTACCGGAACCGCTGCGGCAATGCGTCGCTTGGCAGCCAAACCGATCAACAGCAGCCGCACTTTGCCTTCGGCTTTCGAGAGTCGCTCAACAACCTGATCATCAACCGCCTTGCCTTGCAGGTTCTCCAGCGATTCCAGTGCGGCGGGCGAGATCTCGCTGTTTCCTTCCGCGGCCGCGTCGAGCAGTGCCGGCACGCAGGATGCGTCACCCACGCGTTTCAGCGTGCGGATGGCCAGAACGCGAAGCTGCGGGTCGGAACTCTGTGCTGCCTTCAACACGGCGGGCAATACCTGCGACTGGCCGTGAATCGCCAATGCCGTGATCAGCAGGCCCTGCCGCTCGGGAGACACCTTGGGCAACTCGGCCACCAGAGCATCGGTGACTTCCTTGCCGGACAATTCCATCGCGGTCCGCACAGCGGCATTGGCCAGATCGTGGTCGGAGCCTCGGATGGCCTCGAGCAGGAGCGGAATGCCATCGGCTTTGCGGCTGAGGATCGCGCCGCGAAGCGCGGCGGACTTGACCTGCGGCGGCATGTCGGCCTGTCCACGCAGCCGGTCATAGATCGCTCGCGCCGCGTCCACTTGATCGGCCGCGCTCATCGTCTCCGCACAGCGGAAAAGACCCTCGCATACGGCGAGTTGAGTTGCTCCGGCAGCCCCTGCCAGCGCGTCCTGCAGTGCCTGCGCGGCGGGAGCTGTCCCGATGCAACCGAGAGCTCTTGCTGCGGCCTGAGCGGCAGCGGCGTCGCTTCCCTTGACTACGGCTCCGAGCGGTTCCACGGCTTTGCCGTCTCGTCTTGCGCCGAGACTTCCGATGACGCCCAGTCGAGGCGACCCCTGAACCTTGCCCAGGGCGTCGCGCAACGCTTCATCCACCGATGGGTCGCGCACCGATTCGAGCGCGTAGCGGGCCATGTGCGAGAGCTTCTCGTCGGCCAGCAATGCCGCAAGCGCGGGGACGGAATCCTTGGTCGCGACACGCGCCAGTTTACGGCACGCGTCCGATTTTTCCTGAACGCCGGCGTCGGACTTCAGCACGGCGAGCAATTCGGCTTCCTGGGCAGGCGTTCGACCGGCTAACAATGCCACCAGGGTCGCCGCCAGAACGAAAGATTTATGGGTTTCCCACATGGTTGGGATTTCTCCTTGGCGTTGAGCAATCAGAGACTCAGCAGATTCATCGTTGTTCAATAGACGTACGGCTCGCGCATGGCCCGCGAACGGAGACGATTCGCTTCGTCGTCGTTCACGAACTCTTCCTTGACCGGGTCGAACTTGAGGCTTCGCTTGAGCCACATGCAGATGTTGGCCGCATGGACCGTGGTCATCGAGTGGTGCATCACCTCGGGATTGGCAACGGTCCGCTCGCGGGTGCGGACGCAGTCCAGGAAGTTTTGCATGTGGTCGAGCGACCGGCCGGTGCGGGCGACATATTCGCCGATGACCTGCTTGAACTCGTTCAACAGCGAAGGCGAGGATACCGCCGGCTGGTCATAGCCGTCCGCCGCGGCGGCCCACCCGTCGGTGCCGTCGAACCGTTCGCCGCAGGAACCGCTCCAGTACTTGTTGCCGCGCGACAGGACCATCTTCACGCCGTTGGCGAAATGCGTGACCATCCCGTCGCCGCTGTCGTTGGCAACGTATTCGTACTCGATGGGCGACGACTCGCCGCAATCCAGACCGGCCTGCGCCTGGGCAAAGGTATGGGCTCCCCATTCGCCGATGCAGCTGGTGTGGAAGTCGTAGAAGCCGCGCCAGCCGCCGGCGACGTAGCTGGGATTGTACGGGCGCCACGGACACGAGCCGAGCCATGCGTTCCAGTCGACTTCTTCCTTGGGTGGTTCGGGGACCGCAGGCAACCAGTCGTGACGCATCTCGGCCGCATCCCACGGGGCAATGTGCGCGTAAGCGGTATGGATCTTTCCGAGGCGGCCGGTGCGGGCCATCTCGATGCAGAAGACGTGATTCGGCTCGCTCAGCCGTTGCGTGCCCGTCTGGTAGACGCGGCCGTAGCGGCGAGCCGTCTCCACCACGGCGCGCCCCTCGGCGATCGTCATGCACGAGGGCTTTTCGGTATAAACGTCCTTCTTGGCCCTCATCGAGAGAATCGAGGCCAGTGCGTGCCATCGGTCGCCCGTCGCGATCAGTACCGCGTCGATGTCGGGCCGCGCCGCGAGAAACTCGTTGATCTCGGGATACATGGCGCAGTCTTGATTGCCGTTCTTCTGGTCGACGAACGCTTTGACCGCAAGCCGCTGCTTCTTCTGCAGATCGCAGATCGCTACGAACTGGACTCCCGGTTTGGACATGATCCACTGCAGGTCGTGCATGCCGCGGCCCTGGATGCCGATACCGCCCACGACAATCCGGTCGCTGGGGGCAACGGCACCGTCTTTGCCGAGCACGGTCGAAGGTATAATCTGCGGCGCAGCTACCAGAGCGCCTGCTCCGGCCGCTGATTTGAGAAATCTCCGACGTGAGAAGGACGACTTGTCGGGCATGGAGGTTCTCCCATGGTGTGGCTGGTCTCGCGGGGATCGGTCGCTTCTCGAGCGATTCGCCAATGCCCCTCACGAGCGCTCCGCGGAATTACTCCTGCGAAGCGGAGTCGGGCGGAAACGGAAACCGAATCCTCTTACATCCGACGGGGCCGTGTCAATCAGTGGGCTGTCCGAATTCGCTGTTCCGCGGCAATTCGGGCCGTCACATTCCGAACCAGGCCCCGGCGTTCGGTTTTTCGGATGCCGTGGATTACGAATAACGAATGTGACACACGCGGTTCGATGGTGGATAATACTGACGGGTTGATGTTGCGGGCCGTCGGCGGGCAAGATGTGGCAAGACGGCAGTGAGACGCCGAATGATCCGAATCCCCCCGGCTTCCGAGTCGATGCAGAATCCATGGGAGGCAAGCGATGAATAACGACGCCAACGAAGTCGAAGTGGTCTACATCACTAACGACGTCTACGAGGCCGAGATCCTGCGCAACGAGTTGCACGGCGCCGGCATCAAGTGCGAATTGGACGGCATGTCCCAGGGCGGTTTCACCGAACTGGTGGAAACCAAACTCCTCGTGCGGGCCTGGGATGCGGACCGCGCCCGGCGGATCATCGAAGCCCGGTCAGCCGACAAGGCCGAGCCGACGCCGCCCAGCGAATGAAGAACCGGCAAATGGAAAAATGAGCACCGGCGCGAGATAGGCCAACCGGCCCGCGGGGGTGATCCGCCGCTTTACTTGCGTTTGCTGCCCGTGTACGCACCCTTGGCGTCGTAGTATCGGGTTGTTCCTTTGGACTTTTCCGCACGTCCCGCGTAGGCACCCTTGGCGTCGTAGAATCGAGTAACGTCACCCGTCGTCGTGCTGCGTCCGCTGTACGTGCCTTTTGAATCGTACCACCGCGTCGAGTCGCCGCTGGTCTGTGCCCGCCCCGAAAACGCGCCGCGTCCATCGTACAGGCGTGAAGAGTCCTTGGAGCGGTCCACCCGCCCGGTGTACGAACCCCTCGCGTCGTACAGCCGAGTCGTCGATCCGCTGGCGTCCGCACGTCCCGCGTACGCGCCCTTGGAGTCGTAAAATCGCCCCGATCCGCCGCTGGAATTCTTCATCGCGTCGCTGGCGACATTCTCGGCCGCAATTCGGCTGACGCCGGACAACAGAACACCGCAAATCGCCACCAATCGGAATGTTCTGGTCATCGTGAACACGGCGGGTCTCCCGAGCGTTCCCTCATCTCAATTGAGATCTTATCAGAAGAAGTGAGTCACTTTCCACTCGCTGATTTCGCCCTGTTCACTTTGCGAAGTGCGAAACGCGCGTCGGGTGTGATCAGCTCGCCGAAGAACGCTCTTCGATTCGCAGAGTATTTTCGGCGAGCGTGGGCACACCGCAATGCGGCCGGCCCCGGCAAGGGGCCACGGATGCATACGGATAAGTTCCAGACGCATGACGTCCCGAAGCTCTGGCCTGGCTTGCCGGTCGCTTTCATCCGAGGTCAGGATCTATAAACGAAAGGCCCTGTTCGGTGACAACTGTTTCTCCCCTTCAGCGGCAAACAGATTTCCGCGATTGTTTTCTGGTTGGCCCACGTAGCCGCGTCTCTCCGAGACGCGAAGTGCCCGCATCGAAGAGACGCCAAGTACCCGCATCGAAGAGGCCAAGTACACGCGTCTCGGAGAGACGCGGCTACGTGGTTCGACATCCCGCAGTCTTCCGGACGGCGTTCTGATCGATTCGAACTCTCGGCGAACCTGACACACCCTGCGGGTGTGTTGCCCGCGGTACGCGTGATAACTGCGGTTCGGTGGTGAATGGAGGGGACGTTTTTCATCCGCGTCAATCAGTGTCCATCCGTGGCCTCTTCCCTGCCCTCGATCACTATGGGAACTGCACTTCGACCTGGACGCCGTCAACTGAGTTGGGGAATTTCACGCGCAGCGTGCCGTCGGCATAGTTGCAGTCTTGCGCGGGAAGTGCCTGACCATTGAGCTTCACGGCGGACGGAGCAGATTTCGCGACGATGCATACGACGGCCTGGGTATCGGCGATGCCTTCGGCGCGGAAGCCCAGTTTCTTCGCATCGGACACTTCATCCCGCACGCGGCACGCGGCCGCCGCGATCCTGGGCACGTCGCCGGCGACCGTTGTCAGATCGAACAGGAGCACTCGTTTGCCCGGCGTCAGGGTCACAGAGGAAAGCACCGGCAATTGCGAGTCGAACAGATCAACGAACTTGCCGTTCAGCAACCATGGCGAAGCATCGGGCACAGATTCGTCGAGCCCTGCCCCGATCACGTAAGGTCCTCGGCGCAGCACCAGCGAATCGGTCTCGGACCACGGCAGAGCAATGCCGGAGCAGGCCCGCTGGACCAGTCCGCGAACCGTCTCGGCGCCGGTTGCTTTGCGCGTCAACGCGGCCGGAGACTGTGCCTCGCGGACGACCAGTCCCTTGCCCACAGGAGTTGCCCCCGTCGCGTCCTTGTCGATGCCCAGGGTCTCGAAGAGATGCTGTCTCGGCGCGGCATAGCCTCGCGGCGCCGTATTCCACCATTCACGGACCGCGTTGTACGGATCACGGTCGTCATCGACGACGACCAGGGCACCGCCGTCGCGCACCCACTTTGCCAACGCCTCGTGAAATTCCGGAGCGGGCGGCTTCTGGCCTTCGTAAGTAAGCAGCAGCACGCGGTACCGATTCAGGAAGCCCGCAGTCGTGGCGCTCTCGATCTGCACCGGTTCCACAGGGATGCCTCGCTTCAGCAGCGGCAGGGCGAGTCCGTAGAAAGAGCCCAGATGCGGATCGGACGGATCGGGTTGGGCTCGCTGGAACATCATGGTGTCCGAGATCAACACGCCGATGCCCTGCGTGCCGCTGCGCAGCCACTGCACTTGATCGGCAGGCTGCTTCATCTGGCCCAGGGCGCGGATGACGGCTTGCAGTTCGGTCTCGTATTCGCGCGGAATGGGTACCCGTTGCGGCTTGGGCCCGCCCGTGCCGCGCGCTGCCGCGTGCAGCGGCGCCCGTCCGTGGACGAATATCCGGTCCGGCCAGGGCATGATTTCGTAGTGCCACACTTCGGGCTGCATGAGCGACGCCGTCAACGTGTTTTCCCAGTTCGTGCGGTAATCATCCCAGTCGTGGTTCGGGTTGTCCTCGACGGGGTCGTTCAGGTACCACACGCGCCGCCCGGACGCTCGCACGAGGTTCTGCATCGCACCGTATTCAAGGAAAGCGGTCTCGAAGGTGCGCTCCTTGGCGCGGCCTTCATAGAGATTCGGCGTGCGCGCGGTGCCGGTCCACACCTGAGCGATATAGCCGTCCGCGCCGACGTCGATCAGCGACGACTCGGGGCTCACGATCCGCCAGTGGGCATAATTGATCAGCGAATGGGTCGGCACGTAACAGCGGATTGTGCGGCCGTGCGATTTTCCGTATTCGCGGACAAAGTCGAAGACCTGCGACAAGGCGCGGCGATACAGGTAGTATTTCAGTTTCGATGCGCGGTACTGAGCGTCAGGGGACGAGTCGGGCGCCTGCCAGTCCTCGTGATAATAGGATTTCCATTCGCGTTTGAAGTTCTCTTCCCAGCCGCCCTGGGCCCAGAACTCGGGTTCCTCGAGATGAACCGCCTCGGCGCCGGCATCCAGGGCTCGTTTGACGCCGACCGTGAGATACCTGCCGTAATTCTCGCCGGGCGACATGTAGGGAATGTTCGCATCGCCGCCGTGCAGGATCCGTTTTCCATTGCGATCGGTCTGTGCCTGATCCCAGTGATTCTGGCCGTCGAACTGGCCGCCGAGGTAGTCTTCGTAGTTGCCCCAGGCGACGCCCGTCATGACGTGGATGACGTATCCCCGCGCCCGCCAGGTGTCGATCGTTGCCGGCAGTCCCTGACCGATTCCATAAACCATCGCCACGTCGGCGTCGAGATGCGTGCGAGGCGACCAGGGCCCTGCGGTCTGGAAGCTCAGACGTTCCTCAGCGCGTCGCTCGTCGACCGGGCGGGACTCGCCCGCAGTCGATCCGCCAACTGCCACCAATGCCGCCAACAGCAGAGGTGCGATCGATCGGTATAACGCTGAAAGGCAGGGCCACCAGCCAAATCGGCGCTGCCAAACGGGGCGAATTACCCGCTTCTGTTGGTCGCGGGACTTTGCGCTGAGAACAAACTTTGTGACGGTAAGCGTCATGGGTGCCTTCTCTTGAAACGTGGAGTGCCTGCAGGTAGTCTCTGATGCCGATGTGCGGTAATCGGATTGGTGGAGACACGTGCGCGTGCTGTGCCGTATATGAACCACTTGGAACGCTAATGCCGGGGCGTCGTGACTTTCTCGCCGCTTTTCATGGTCAGGGCATCCGGCAGAATGGAAACCCGATTGCCTCCGGACTCCCGTCTTATCCGTGCGAGAGTCATTGAAGAAATTCGTCTGATCTACTGGGCAGCTGCCGAACCGGTTGCGAGCGAGTCTATCGCGGCCGACCTGTCGGCAGCGGGCCGCCGTGCGATTGGCGGCCCGAACACATGCATAAGAATCGTCGGACGCACGCAGAGTTCAAACAGAACCAGGCAGACTCCGGTCACGAGGATCATCCCCGCCAGACTACTGCCCCACCAGGCCGCGCGGCTTGGTTCGATCCACCACATCAAATAAGGGATGAGTGGAAGATGGACGAGGTAGATCCAGAGTGCCGTGTCGGCAAAGTAACGGCTGAGTCGAGTGGGCCGGTTCAAAAACCGCTGGAAAAAGCCCAGGAACCCGACGGCAGATAACGCTGTGCCCAGAGCATAAAGCGCGAAACTGCCCAGTCGGATCCAGTTGTAGTGCGACAGATTGGTCTGCATGGAATAGGTGTCGGACAGCGCCTGCGATGCGGCAAATCCGGCAATGCCAAGCACCAGGTTCCAAAGCCACGTGCGAGCCAGATCATCCAGACCGTCCCGCAAACGGAAGAGCCACCATCCCGAAAGGAAATAGAAGAAGTAGAACGGCACGTCGGCATAATACTGGAACAGGAAGTCCGGGAACGCACCCATAAATCCGATGGGATTGGCGAGCGACCAGCCCGTGAAGCCGTGGGCATGGATCAGAGCAGGCACGCTGATGAGGCCGAACACGATCGCCAGGCAGTTCCAGCGAAGCAAGCCGCGACCGATGCGGTCAATGCGGCCGGACGATGATCGCAGAAACAAAAGAGCGACCAGGTGCGCGACCAGCGGACCGACCGTGACGAAGACGAGCAGATACCAGAGAAACCAGAGATGTTCGAGGTTGACGAATTGAGAGTACTTTCCAAACAGTTTGTCGGCCCACGGGTGCGAGGGAAACGTCGGCATGCTGAAGGGGGACGCTGCGGCGGGCACACCGGGTCCGCCGAACGGTGAGTTGCCAGGAGGGCCGAAACCGGCTGCAGGGCCGGCAGCGGGGGTGGCTCCACCGAAACCGCCAAACGGGAATGGCCCGGGACCACCGCCGTTTGCGCCTGCCTGCGGAGCCTGACCCGGTGCGCCGAAACCGGCAACCGGGCTGCCAAACGGCGAGGGCCGCGCAACTCCATTGGCCCCGCCGAAACCACCTGCCGGGGGCTGGCCGGGCGCGCCAAAACCGGTTGCCGGCAGTCCGAATCCGCCAAATCCGGGTGCAGTTGGACCAAAGGCGGACGGTTGCGATGAGCGAAGCACACTGGTCGAGATTCGCACGCCGACAAGCACGATCATCGCAATGACCAGCGGCGCGCCGATGCGCCACCAGCGTCGCAGAAGATAGTGTCTTGCACCGTACTTGCCGAGCATCATGTTCGCGAAGAAACCGGAGATGAGAAAGAACAGCGGCATTCGGAAACTGTGCAGCCAGTTGTCGATCGACGTCTTCGGGCTGGCTCCGAAACCGAAACCCATGCCGAATCCCATGCCCATAAATGCGATCGGCAAGTGATAGAAGACGCCAAGGAGCATCGCCGTCGCCCGAACGCTGTCGAGCGCAAAATAACGGGTTGGAGCGGAGGATGGTTGAACTTCCGATCCGCTGTTAATTGCCCCGTGAAGCAGTAGCCCATCGCTGCTCATCAATCATCTCCCTTTGCAGTACGGTTTCCCAAACGGGCCGAATTCCAGTCCCGACTCTTATCTTTGCGGGTGTGATTGCCGCGCCGTCGTGAGTCGAGCGGCCTGACGGACTGCCAGCCACCATCGGAACGCCGAACGGGTTCGGAAGTCAAGGCGTATACATTTCGGCGGAAGGCGGCAGTCGCGAGTCGGAGCGAATTCCCGCCGGTCTGCCGTTCGCCGGCGGATGGCATCCAGAGGTCTCGTCGCGATCGCCTCAGGGGATCCCCCATGTCCGGTCGGTTGGCAGGACATACTCCCGATCACCGGCTTCGATCCGCACGTCGCTTTTTCTGCGTCAGTTGGCACTTCGAGACGCCGGACATGGTTGGCGAACTGCCCGCAGTCCGGCCGGGACGGTTAATCAAGAGCCGGAAACCGAGGGACTCCTCGATTGATTCTCAAGGATTGCTGGTGTCCAATAGGAATAGGTCATCCGGCAGTGGCGGAGGGGTGGGCCGGGCGACAGCGGTGGACTATTTCGCAAGAGAAACGGGATTGATTGGAAGCGATGTTCGGGGCGAATCGCACGCTGTACAGCGAAGCCGAGTCGTTCCGTCGTGTCGCTGTTCGCGGCCACCGCAGTCAACTCCGGCAGCCCGCCGTTGTCAGAGGCACTCGCTTGTCAGTTGAGACGACCGAACACCCGGACAAATCGAGAGGGCAGGTCCGTCATGAACGATCTGGACAAGTCCAGGGAGCAACTGATTGAAGAACTTGCGGAACTGCGTCGTCGCGCCGCCGACGATCAAGCACGCCATCGCGTGGAGGACCTTCGATCGCTCGCAGGCCACTCTGCGGACTGTATCATTGTGATGGGTACAGACGGTCGCATTTCTTACGTCAGTTCGTCGGTGAAGAAACTGCGTGGGTTCACCATCGCCGAGGCCAAGCTGCAGTCGCTGGAAGACATCGTGGCTTCGGAGGACGCTGAGACACTGCGAGTTGATTTGATAGAGATCCAGGCCGCTGTGAAGTCCGGATCGGCGGTTCCGGAGTTTCGGCGGGACTTGAGGCAGCTCTGCAAAGACGGTTCCATGATCTGGACCGATGTGACGATTTCCGCGATACGAAACAGCGCGGGGGAATTCGAGGGAATACTGATCAGCTCCCGCGATATTTCTGAGAGAAAGCGGACTGAACTGCAGCTCAGGGAACTGACGGAACGATTCGAGTTGGCAAAAGAAATTGCCGAACTCGGGATATGGAGTTGGAACATCGCCGACAACACGCTGGAATTGGACGATCGCGTGCGGGCCTGGTATGGCGGCGTGCCTGACGAGGTGTTGCGGGGTGGAGACCATTTCGAGTACTGGCGGTCCCGCATACTTCCGGACGACCGCCAGGCCGCCGATGCGGCTCTGCGTGAGGCCATTGACAATCAGGCCGCCGGGAGCAGTTCATTTCGAATTCTGCTCCCTGATGGTTCGGTGCGTCATATCCACTCGTCCTGGGTTTTCCACAGTGACTCGCGAGGCAGGCCCGTACGCATGCTCGGTATCAATCGCGATGTGACCAAGCAGTGCGAACTTGAGGAGTCCCTTCGTGCCGAGCATCGGATCGCCGAACTCGCCAATGCGGCCAAAGCGGAATTCCTGGCCGACATCAGCCACGAAATTCGAACCCAGATGAACAGCGTAATCGGCCTGACCGGCTTCCTGCTGGAGACCGACTTAGGGCTGGAGCAGCGACGGCATGCAGAGGCGATTTATGCCAGCGGCGAATCGCTGCTGGGCCTGCTGACGGATATCCTCGACGCCACGATGCTGGACACGGGCAAACTGAAACTCGAGGTCGCGCCGTTCGACCTGCGCGTCATGCTCGACGACTTCGCCGCATCCATGCTGTTGCTGGCTGAGGAAAAGAAGATCAACTTTGCCTGCACGGCGGCTCCTGATCTGCCGGACCGCCTTGTCGGCGACACGGTACGATTGCGGCAGATCCTGACGAACCTGGCCGGTAACGCGCTGAAGTCGACGACGCGCGGAGACGTTACCGTGCGAGCCGGACTGCTGGAGGCCACCGAGTCCGAAGTGCTGATCCGGTTCTCCGTTCGCGATACCGGGATCGTTATTTCGCCGGAGCAGCAGAAGCTGTTGTTTACGAAGTTTGCTCCTGTCGCGGCCTCGGATGCCAGCGCGACTCGAAACCATCGCTTCAGCGGATTGGGGATGGGAATCGCAAAAGGGCTGGCCGAATCGATGGGCGGGGAGATGGGAGTGACGAGCCAATTCGGAGCCGGGACCGAATTCTGGTTCACAGTGAGACTGGGCAGACCTGCAGAGTTGTCGCCATCCATGGTTCCCACGCCGGACATGCGAGGAACGCACATTCTGGTAGTCCACGAGAACGCGGAAACACGAGAGAATCTGCTGAATCAACTGGCGGCGTGGGACATGCGAGCCGAGGCCGTGGCGGACGGTTTGGCGGCGATTCAGGCGTTTGCTCATGCCTGCGAGAAGGGCGATCCGTTTCACGCCGCTATTTTCGATTCCCAGTTGCCGGACATGGATGGATCGGAACTGGCTCACGCGATTCACGCAAACAAGAAACTGCGGGAGACTCGCCTCGTGCTGCTGACCTCGTTCGGACGCCGAGTGCTTTCCGAACCCGATGAATACCGTGACGAAACCGCTCAATTGGCGAAACCGATCAGGCAGTCGGAACTGTTTGACTGCCTGGCCGCGTTGGCCCACACGCAGCCGCCGATGCACGTCGCCGCCGATGCGCTTCTGGTGCGCCGCATCCATACTCGGATTCTGGTAGCCGAGGATAACATCGTTAATCAGGAAGTGGCGCTCGGCTTGCTGCGGAAGCTGGGACTGCACGCCGACGCCGTGGACGACGGTATCAAAGCGATCGAGTCACTGAAAACGGATCCTTACGATCTGGTTTTGATGGACGTCGAGATGCCGGAATTGGACGGGCTCGAGGCCACTCGCATCATCCGCGATCCGAATTCGGACGTCCGCAACCATCAGGTCCCGATTATCGCAATGACGGCAGCTGCCATGGAGGGTGATCGAGAGCGATGTCTGGAAGCGGGAATGAACGGCTACATCAGCAAGCCCGTATCGCCTTACGATCTTGTTGAAGCACTTAATAACTGGCTGCCATCAGACTGGCAGTGAATGTCGGCGAAACAAAGGCTTGATGGCATCGTAGGGTTCACGGTATCCTGTGATCATTGGTTTCGTCGCGCCCCGATTAGACCCCGCCGTCTCCTGCTGCGAGCAGTGCCTCTCCGCGCGGTTCTCCTCCCTAGGCCGCTGAGTTTCTGTACATGGACCCGATTTCATATTCAGGCATCGGCCTTATAGCGGCAGAAAAGAAACACCCGCTGTTGTTAGAGCTGTCGCCGCAGTTGTTATATGTAACTGACGTCCACGGGAACTTCGAGCGGGTCAGTCCGTCGTTTGAGGGAGCTTTGGGTTATACCCATGACGAGTTGAGATCTCGCCCGTTTCTGGACTTCGTGCATCCGGACGATCAGAGCCGAGCCGGGGCCGAAATCCGCAAGCTGCGGAACGGTGTCCCGACAGTGACTATCGAAAGCAGGTTCCGCGGGAAGGACGGCGACTACCGCATTTTCTCTTCAACTGCCGTTTTGGATTCCGAACGGGGGCTCGTGTTCGCCGCGGCGATGGACGTCACCTCGGGATTTCGGACCGAACCTCTGTTTCGCAGACTGCTGGAGTTCTCGCCGGACGCGATGGTGATCGTCAACGGTGCGGCGCGGATCGTACTGGTCAATGCGCTCGCAGAGCAACTGTTCGGCCACTCTCGCGAGGAAATGCTGGGACAACCCCTGGAAATGCTGCTTCCCAAGGCGATGCGGGGGCAACACGGCTTTCTTCTGCAAAGATACATGGCGGATCCGCGTCCGCGCGCCATGGGTGCAGGACGCGAACTGTGCGGACTATGCAGGAATGGCCGGGTGTTCCCGGCGGAGATCAGTCTCGGTCCGCTGCAGACTCCGCAGGGGATTCTCGTGGTAAGCGCAATTCGCGATATCACGGAACGGAAACGCGCGGAAGAACAGATCCGCAACCAGCAGGCCCAACTGATTGCGGCCCAGACCGTGCAGAAGGGACTTCTGCCGTCCAAGCCGCCGGCAATCGACAGTTACGACATTTACGGAGTCTGCCATCCGGCCCAGTATGCGGGCGGGGACCACTTCGATTATATGTCCCTGCCGCAAGGCAAAACCTGTTTCGTCGTGAGCGATGTCGTGGGACACGGGATCGGCGCCGCCCTGCTCATGGCCGCCACTAAATCGCACCTTCATTCGGCGAGCGACGGCAACGCACAACTCGACGAAATCGTCGCCCGTGTCAACCGCTTCCTGGCGGATCAGACGTCAGGCGACGTGTTCGTAACCACACTCCTGGTTCGGCTGGATCCTCGTTCAGGCACGGCGGACTTCGTGAATGCGGGCCATCCGCCCGGACTGGTGTTCGGATCCGCAGGCGAATTGAAGCTCGAACTCTCTGCTACCGCCCAGCCGCTGGGTATCGATTCCGGGGCGACATTCCGGATCGGCTCGCCATTCGCCCTGGTGCCGGGCGATCTGCTGGTCCTCTACTCCGACGGATTGACCGAGGCCGCCTGCGGTGAAGTCCAATACGGCACAAGTCGACTGATCGAGAGCGTTCGCCGCCATCGGGACAAGAACGCCAAGCAGATTACCAAGGCAGTCTATGAAGACGTCCTGCAATTCGCCGACGAGGGGCCGCAGGATGACGTCACGATCGTCGTGATCAAGGCCCTCGCCAGTTGACTTGAGAAACCGTCGGCCGCCGCGGCAATTCCCGGAAAGTTGCGTCGCTCGCTGCCGGCCCGTCGGCCGCGCCGATTCACTCCAAGGCCCGTCAACCGCGAGACCTCACCGCATCGGCTGCGTGCCACATCAGGAACGGCCAATTCACACCGAGGTGCCGTCCGTACCTTCGCAGCGCAGAGATACGTCGGCGGAGTGCTCCGTCGCACTTCGATCGGAGGCGGGATGGGAGGTATGGCTAAAGTGTGCGGGTGATTCGCGGCCCGTTGTGCTGGATCGCCCCGGGGCCGGACGGCTCTTTGGCATTCATCCCGCAGTGCCCGCTTAATGGAACTCCGGAACGGAGGACGATAACAGGACGAGAGTTGATCTTGATGCGTCTTCGCGTATGTCTTGACGGAACGAGCGGTAGCGGAATGATTCGCCGGTGCTGGAAAAATTGGCGCTGCCTGAGCACTTGGCTGTTGCTGCTGACAACCGTTTGCCTGGACGTGCATTTGTACATTCCGCAAGTGCAGGCTCAGAAGGAACACGCGAAGCTTGTTGCGGATGAAGCCGACCCGGGGATCGAATCCCTTGTCTCAACGGCATCTCGCGACTGGACGGAATCCCGGACGCCCCAGCGTCTCGACCGGGTCAACTTCCAGCCTGACGAATCGGCACCGCGCAGCCTTGCACAGGGGCAGGTCTGCGTTTCGGAGGGCCTGCAGGGAAGCCGCAGTCATCTTCACGGTTGCGGCGCTGAACTGCTGCTATAGCTGAATCGCACTTCTGCGTCGCGGGATGCCCCCCTGCGACAGGTCTTGAGGTGCTCTCCGAACATCGCAAACGGCGCGATTTCGTTTTCCGTTGCGAGATGTCAGTTCCGGTTACGCTTGTGGCCGGAGCGGGGGGCGCCCCGGGTAAGCCCGCAGGGAAGTTCGATCCAAGGCAGGGAAGCTGGAATGAAAAAGACGTTCTTCGCACGATACTCGTGGATGATTCTCGCGTTCGTGGCTGTTTCGACGCCATTTCTGATTTACAACGCCAAACTGGCCGTGGACAGCAACACGAACAAGGTGGGCGACTGGATACCGTCCACGTTCACGGAGACGGGAGAACTGGCATGGTTCCGCAAGCACTTCGTGGGCGACCAGTTCGTCGTTCTCACGTGGGAGGGTTGCGACCTCGGGGGCGACCCATCGCGGGAAGGCAGCAAGCCCGATGACCCTCGCATTGAGCGGCTCGCGGAGACGCTGGTTCCATCCGATCCGAAGTCCCCCAATGCGGCGAAGTATGGAAAGTACTTCAAGAGTGTGAATACCGCCCGGCGGGTGCTCACACGCATCACGTCGCCGCCCTCGAGCGTACCGTATGCTCAAGCCGTGGAACGGCTCAAGGGAGCACTGATCGGTCCCGACGGGCACAGCACGGCCGTCGTCGTAAATCTGACGGACTCGACACTCGATGATTTTCGCACTGCGATCGGACGCGGGGTGAACGGTTTTCTCGGCCGCAACCATCCGCAGGGCGCGTTGTTTGACGCACTGGAGGAATGCGGCATCCATCAGGACGAGGTTCGCGCGGGCGGGCCTCCGATCGACAACGTGTCGATCGACGAGGAAGGCGACCGCACGATGGCTCGCATGGTTGTGCTCGCGTTCAGTTTTGGTCTGGGTTTGGCCTGGTTCTCGCTGCGCAGCATACGCTTGACACTCATCGTCCTGGCCTGCGGCATGCTCAGCGCTGTGACGGGCTTGGCGATCATTCACATCTGCGGCGACAAGACCGACGCGGTCGTTCTCTCGATGCCGTCACTTCTGTACATTCTCGCGATTTCGGGCGCGATTCACCTGATCAATTACTACCGGGACGAGGTCAACGAACGAGGCGTCGAAGGCGCCGAGGGGCGGGCTATTCAGCACGGTTGGAAGCCGACGCTCTTCTGCAACGTCACTACGGGCATCGGCCTTGCTTCCCTCTATTCGGCGGAGATCGTGCCGATTCGCAAGTTCGGCGTCTATTCGGCCTGGGGCGTCATGGCGATGCTGATGATCCTGTTCTTCTTCATGCCGGCCGCCCTGCACTATTGGCCGATCAAACGCCAGCAAAAAAAGAACGAGGAAACCGAGCATCACCCGGGCGGCTTTGAGGAATGGGCAAACCGGTTCTGGGAGCAATTCGGCGGTTGGGTGATCAGAAACCACTACGCAGTCGGAGTCAGCTGCATCCTCCTGACCGTGTTTGTCGGGTTTGGACTGGCCCGCATGCGAACGAGCATCGATCTGATGAAGCTCTTCCATCCGGAGGCCCGCATTCTCAAGGATTACATGTCGCTTGAATCCCGTCTGGGGAAGCTCGTTCCGATGGAGGTGGTTCTCCGATTTACACCCGGGGCTCAATCCTCGGCGGCAGAACACGACGCTAAGGAATCCGGTGGCAAGGAGGCAGCCGATCGCTTTCAGAAACTGACGTTCCTGGAACGCATGGAGTCCGTCAACCTGGTGCAGAATGCGATCGAACAGCAGTTCGGCGAGAAAGGGGCAAACGTCGTCGGACGCAGCATGTCGGCCGTCACCTTTGCACCGTCGATCGTGTCCGAAGGCGAAAGTCTGTCCCAGTTCGCGCGGCGAAGCGGCCTGAATTCGCGGCTCGAAGCAAGTCGGCAGGAGTTCGAGCAAACCGGCTTCTTCCGCATCGACACGGCGGGCCACGAAGAGTTGTGGCGGATCAGCCTGCGCGTGGCTGCCTTCCAGAACGTGGACTACGGCGCATTCGTCAAGGATATCCAGCAGACCGTCGAACCTGTGGTTGCCGCGCACGAGGCTCGCGCGCAGGTGCTTGCCAAGGTCACGGAAAAAAGGCGGAGCGAACGATATGCGGGCGCGAACGTCTTCATCTGGAACCGCAGCGATGACCCGGCAGCGGGGCAGGACGGCCAATTCGCCCCCCAAAAAGAAAAGACCTTCGCCGACTCGCTCAACACGCTGCTGTGCCGTTCGCGGCTGCGGGTGCAAAGCAACACGGCCGATCCCGCAACTGTCCCCGTAACGCAATTAAACCGGCTGCGCCAGTATGACTGCGTCGTGCTCGTCGGCGAGTTCTCGGACGCTGATGTGCACATGATCGGGCGACTGGGCGGCAACGTCCTGGACGCCAGAGGCATTCTGTCCCGGCAGATGGACACACTGCACGTTCGGGATGCCGGCGGCATGCGGCCTGCCGCAGCGGGAATTGCCGCCGTCTACACGGGAGTCGTGCCGATCGTTTACAAGGCACAGCGGGCACTTCTCGACAGCCTGATTTCCAGCAGTTTCTCGTCCTTCATTACGATCACGCCGCTCATGTGGTTCGTGTCCCGCAGCATTTGGGCGGGATCGGTTGCGATGCTCCCGAACATCCTGCCCATTCTGGTCGTGTTCGGCGGGATGGGCTGGTTCAATTTCACCGTGGACATCGGCGCCATGATGTCGGCCAGCATCGCCCTGGGCGTTGCCGTGGACGATACGATTCACTTCATGACGTGGTTCCGCGACGACCTTGACCGCACGGGCGATCGCAGATCGGCAATCCTGGCGGCATTCAGGCGGTGCGCCACGCCCACGACTCAGGCCGCTTTGGTGAACGGACTCGGTCTTTCCGTATTCGCCACAAGCACCTTCATGCCGACGAAGAAGTTTGGATGGCTGATGCTGGTGATTCTGGTTGCGGGCGTGGTTGCGGAACTGTTCATGACGCCCGCCCTGCTGGCCGGACCGCTCGGGTTTGCATTCAAGCCCCGGCGCAAGGGCAACAAGAAAGACCCCGCGGTCAAAGAAGCCGCAGCCGACGACGACTCCGGGCAGCAACCGGACAATACCGGATTTGCGCCGCTTGCCGGACCTCACTTTCCGCTGGAGCACGCTGCGCCGTCACGACACGTCCAGCACGCGGCCGGGCGGGTTCGGAGCATCAGTTGATGGAGAGTCCGCGAGACCTGCTTCCCGATCGAGCCACGTATCGAGATCTGCGGTTTGAGCTCTGCGCCCGCTGAGCAAGTCGCTGTTCCGTTTCGGGAACAGCGGCTTGCGGGACAGCGTCCCGATGAACGAAGCCATCAGCAGGAGGGCAGCTGCGCCGTGCCATAATTCGCGCCCTGTGACGAGCGGCGTGGCCAACGGCTGGTATTTTGCAAGTCGCCCGATAATCAGCGGCGCGGCCGACGGCGTCGATTGCGCAGCGGAACCGACGGCCACGTACCCCTGGATCTTACAGAAATAGCCTCTGACTTCGAGCCGCTCGGAAACGGTTTCGCCCGGCGCGATCCCCGGCGGCAATTCCGGGCTGACGACCACATACAAAGACCCTCGCGAGTCTTCGCTCCAGCCCCAGATTTCGTAGAGCCGGTTGATTCCGAGCGAATTGCGAGGCGCTTCGTAACTGAGAATTCTGCATGCGCAGAGTTCGACACGCATCGCCTGGCCGCGGCATTTGCCCGGCGAGTTGACCAATTCACCGTACGAGATTCGCGGAAATTCGGCGGCGCGACTCTGCGGGTTCCCGACCGACCATTTCAAGAGCCGCCAATAGGCAGGCATTTCCTCGCGGCCGCATTCGAGAGTGGAGTCAGTGAGGGCCTGGAACTCTTGGACCGCCGGTTCCCATTCGTTGGAAGGGACAAACGACACCGGCCGAAGTCGCTGCGAGTCTTCCGCTTTCCGGGAATGACCGGGCGTGTCCCGCGGAGGGCCGCCCCAGCCGGCATACAGGACCAGCAGAGGTGCGACAACGTAAACGAACGACCTGGTCCGCATGGCAAAGTTGATAAACCGCATCGGGCATTCTCATCGCAGCTTCTTGTTATCCCGCAATTCGACGAAAGTCAGTTTCTCGACGGGCAGTTCACCCTCGGCGCGGCCGGGAGTGCATATCTCGATCACGTTCAGCAGATCCTGGTACTGGAGATTGGCATCGACCTGCAGCACCACCTTGCAGGGACTGCCGGCCTCGGACATCGCTTTGCGGAACTGTGTGCCGAGCGACGGAAGATCGGCAACGATGTCCCGGTCCACCGCAAGATCTCGCACTCGGCCGTCGGGAGTACCCAATACGGTGATCGTGATGGACCGGTCGTCGGGGCTGTCAGCGGCGGGGGTATCAGCACCTGATTCACTCGCAGACGGCCACTTGGAAACCGATCCGATCCCGGTGACTGGATGCGGCGAAGGCATCAGCATGCGAATCTGAGATTCGATCGGCGCCGGGCTGAAGGTGAGGACGAAGAACATCAGCAGCTGGAAGGCCATGTCGAGCATGGCCGCGAGGTTCAGCTCGGTTCCGTCAAGCGCCCATCGTCGTTGTCTTCTTCTTGCCATTCCGGTAACTCTGGCACAATTGATGCGATTTCGTGATGCGGGTTCCGACGCGTCGCTGTGCGCGATCCGATGTCCGGACCGCTACATCGGCAAGCCTCGATCCCCGGCAGTCGACGGGGCGTCGAGCACCTTGAGCGTGATGTTGTTGAATCCGAGTTTCTTGCAGACCGACATGACGCGATGCAGCTTGGTGAACGGCGTGCATTTGTCAGCCCGGATGATTGCCGCCGTCCGCTGATCATCATCGGAATGAGGCTCGCCCTCGTCCGCAGTCTGCTTCCGCAGGCTGTCCGCTTCTCTCACGAGGTACTCCTCGAGGTCGCAGACTTGGCCGTACACTCGCAATTCGCCGGCAACATCTATGTTCAATACCACGAACGACGACTCTGACTCTTGTGCAGTGGGACGCGCGGAACCGAGCACCGGCAACCGGATGCTGGGATCCATCGACGCCGTCTTGAAACTGACGACGAGCATGAAAAACGTGATCAGCTGGAACACCATATCCAGAATGGGTGTCAGGTTGGGCTCCGCCGATGCGCGAATCCTCCGCCCGTTCGATGCCATGCGTCACCTTTCCTTCCTGTCTGAAGCGTTCAGGCCGCTGCGGAAGTCGGGCCGGATGCCGGCGCCGCGTTCGACTTCTGTCTCAGCGACGAGGAAAACTGGCGCAGCAGCGTGTCCGCGTGGAGCATCGTCCAGACGGAAATCGACGATACGCGGTTGCGAAACACGGCAAAGAAGTAGATGGCCGGCACCGAGAGTGCGACGCCCTCGAAAGTGAGCAGGAGCGCCTCGGAGATCCCGCCCGCGACTTCGCTGGTGCGCAGTTGGACCCCGGAAGTCGCAATCACGCTGAAACTGGCGATCATTCCCTTCAAGGTTCCAATCAGGCCGATCATCGGTCCCAGAGTTCCGAGCACGGCCAGCATGCTGATGCGGTTCTCCATTTCAACGGCCTCGACTTCTCCATGACGTTCCATGGCGTCCTGGGCCTGGGGCAGTCCGTTGGGGAGTTCAAGCACGCCCAGCGTCAGGACGCGGCACAGGTACGAGTCGTTGGCCCTTGCGTAGGCTACCACGCCTCGGTGATCGCGGTCCCTCAACAGGTCCTGAAGGTGTTCGAGTTGTTCGGGAGGCGCCGCCACTTCGCGGCGGAGCGAGGAATTCAGCCGGATCACGGTGACAAGGAAATAGACCGTAAGGACCAGAATGAACAGCCCGATGATCCCCGACGATCGGAGGAACCAGCCGACATAGGACTGAATGTCCGTTGCGTGGTCTCCCTGGTCGGGCGTTGCTGCGGCCGTTGGCGCCGGCGCGACGGTTGGCGTCGCGGAGGCGGTTCGCGCATCCTGGCCGGCCGCCGAAGTCACGCAGAATGCGAGCAGCATCGGGACGAAAAGAGCAACAGTCAGTGTCAACGATTTCATGGGAATGCTCATTGCATGATTCCTGAAAGGTCTAGCCGCCCAGAACCGTCAAGAGATCTCCCTCGTGGCGGCTTTCACGACTGACCCGAATGGGAACTTGTGTTTCCTCCGTTTCCTCGCCGATGATGGCCGAGAGGTGTTTGATTACACGGCCCTCGGCATCGAGCTTCGCGTTCTGCTGTTCGAGAACTGCCGCGAGTTTCTGGAGGACTTGCTGAAGCGCCTTCCATCCGGAGCCGTCGGCCGGACCGAACGAAGCAGTGCTGCCGGAGGCCGTGTGGCCCTGCAACGCGGCCGCGATCGCCCTTTGCATGGACTGTTCCATTTCCTGAGGGCTGACTCCCGGGGCGGTGCGATGGTTGACCGGTTCGGCCGCACTCCGATGCGGATGCACGACCTGCTGCGAAAGCGAGCCTGCGATTGCCTTCAACGTTTCGGTCAGTTGCTGGAACTGCTCGATCTGGGAATCCGAACCGGGCGAAGAATTGCCTCGGGCCGCTGCGAAAGCGAATGACGTCTGGTGGTCGACGGCTCTCAGCAGTTGCTGCTCGGCTTGTTCGAACACGAACTTGCACACAACCAGGAGAATTGCCAGGCCGACGAAGAACGCGAAAGTTGTGAAGGCCTCCGACAGACTTGCGGTCCCGGCGGAGAGGACGGTCGAGGGATTTCCGGGTGTGATCTGCTCGAGCGACTTGGCAATGGCCATGATCGTCGCCAGGCACCCGCAACTGGGGATCGCCCAAATCAGCAGACGCAGCAGGCCGTAGCTCATGTGCGATCCCTCGGCGTCCGCGTCGGACAGTTCCTGGAGTCGTGCCGAGAGCTTGTCGCCGGACTGTTGACGGAACTGCCGCGCATCATGGAGGCGTCGGTACAGGAGGGATTTTGTCGCCCAGGCGTGCTGCTCCATCGCATCCATCATCCGCGCTGCCGCCTCGTCGCCTGCCTCCGCATTTCCCGCTGCTTCTGCTTCGCCGGTTGCTTCGCTGACGCATCGTTGAACAGCGGCCCATTGAATCCCGAGATACACGGCCCGCTTGATGAAGAACGCAATGGCAATGAAGAACATCGTCGTGCAGACATAACTGTCCCATTGGCCGGTCAGGTATTTCCGCAGCGACGGGACAATGGCCGTGTCGAACCTGCGAAGAAGGACCTGAAACGCAGTCGACGATACAACTCCCCACAGAATCGGCGAGGAAAGTAACTGGTTCGTCGATCGGTGAAGCCACTTCATTTGGTCACGCTCCTATACGCATGAACCGTTGCCTGATGGTTTTCAGCGAATTGCCGCACAGGCGGCGCCGGGCCCTTTTCCGTTGAATGCCCCCCGCGTGTGTTTGTACCGCGAGTGCTACTTCTTCATTCCGAGCGGCGCGAACTGGTTTCGCGCGACCTTCTTCGGCGGAATTTCTCTGACCAGACTGTCGATATTCATGTCGCAGGTCTTCACGGGAGCAAGTTCAATCGCCAGTCTCGCAACCTGCGGGGCCTCTGCCTTCGGCGGCTCAACGACTGCCGTCTGCTCCGCTTTCCGTTCGCTTCTCGTCCACGAAGTCATCAGCGCGGCCACTGCCGCGACGTGCACGATGATGCTGAGCAGGTAGAAAATGTGGCGGCGCCAGTTCCGGGTCGATCCGTCGCCAGACGAAGTGACGGGAGGCCACTCGAATGTGTCGCCTTCGCACGATGCCGGAGCGGGAGTCATGGGGTTGCTGTGCATTCGTCACGCGGCTTTCGAGTGTGGGTCGCCGTGCTTTCGATACGGCGTCGAGGCCGGCAAATGCGAGACGAGCATCTGAGCTGCAAAGTCGCACGCAAGCAGCAGACGCTCTACGTGCGTTTTCGCCAGTGCCGAGGCAATGAACGCCGGAACCGCAACAGCCAAACCGGCCGCCGACGGAGCGAGTGCCGCGATGGCCAGCTGAAGCACCCGATAACCGACGCTCTCGGATCCTGCTCCGTCCGGTATCGCCGACAGGTTAATTGCCAACAAGTCGAACAGCGTCCCGGCGAAGCCCGTCAGGAGCGCGCATCGGCCCAGATCCCGGAATATGGCCAGTCTGCTTCTCAGTCGGGCTTGTTCCTTGGACATGGCCACGGACAAAGCGCGACGCACGGCTTTCAAGCCGTTTCCGGACTGCGTTAACGCCGCCTGCACAACCACGCACACGCTGTTTTCTGACTGCTGGGCGAGGGTTCTGGCCCGGGCCGTTTCGCCCGCTCTCACCAAAGTCGCGAGCTGAATCGCAAAGTCATCGACGTTGAGGCGGCGTTTCCAGAAGTGCCAGAGCCTCTCGCCGATGGCGGCGACGTTCACCACGCTCAAGATGAACAGGATCACCAGGGCACATTCTCCGCCGAAATGAGCCAGCCGCTGGAGTAGTTCGTGCATCATGGGTTTTCACGCCACCCAGGGGAGCGTGCCGTGCTTGCTCCAGGACAAAGCCTGATTCGGTAAAGAACCGCGAGCTGATTCGTGTCTCCGCGGGGGGGGACAATAGTAATGCTGTCAGAACGCGTCAAGATCGAAGTTGCGGGCCCGGCAAACGGGGGCCCAGTTCAGCTTTTGCATGGCAAAAGCTGAAGGAAAAACGTCAATAGGAGAATCGGGGGTTTTGTTGTTAAGCTGCGGCGACTGGATGGGATCTGTGAACGAGACTCGGACAAGGAACCTGAGCATGGATGCCGCACAACAAGCTCGCCTGGACAGGAAGAAGAAGCTTTTGACCGAATTGGCGGAGCTCATGATAGAGGAGCAGGTGGCCGAGGGTTTGTTTTTGGGAACGCCGCACTGCAGCGTCATTGAGCTGGCGGCGGTGCATCTGGGACGGGAATTGAGCTGCCAGGCCCAGGAACGAGCGGCCCGTGGGGTCGCTGCGAACTGCAGCTCGGAAGTACCCTGTCCGACTTGTCAGACGCTCTGTCCCGTGGAGGTAAGGACGCGGGACGTCAAAAGCACTCACGGGCTGGTGGAACTGCCCGAGCGTGTGGCCGACTGTCCGCAATGCCGACGGTCTATTTCCTTTGAATGAGTGGCCGCCTGTTGCGGACGATCGCCGCACGAGCGAACTCATCACGCGCGGGGCGATGCAGGAAGGCTACTTCGGTCTGGCGGCGAGCTTCTTCTTCTCTTCCGACGCGCGTTGCAGGAGCGCCTTGTAACGTTGGACGGTTTCCGGTCCGTTCAGGTTCGGCGCCAAAGTCATCGCCGTGTTGAGCAACTGCTCGGCCTGCTGGGCTTTCGATGCGTCTTTGCTGACGCCTGCCTGGTAAACCAGGCACAGCGCGGCGTTGTACGTTGCATCAAAGTACTCAGGCGGCTTCTTCTGGATACGGCCCAGCAGCAGGCGCACGCTGGTCCACGCGGCGATGGCCTCGTCGTAATGGGCCGGTTCCTTGATCGCCCATGCCTGGAGCGTGCGGGCCTTGAGCAGTCGGGGTTCCAGTGCTTTGGGGTTGTCCTCGATCAGCCGCTCGGCCTCCTTGGCGGCTTCAGCGAACTTGCCTTCCGATCGCAGGATGTCCACGAACCGCAGTCGCACGGAGTTGATGAGCTTCTGATCGGATTCGCGGAACTCGGGCTCGGCGACCGCACGGTTCAGGATCCGCTCGTAGACGGCCCGGGCCTGCGGGTTCAGGTTCAGTTCCGCGCACGCATTCCCCACGAAGGCCATCCCGGCCGCGCTCATTTGTTTTCTCTTGCTCAACTGCTCCAGCAGCGCGGTTTGCGCCTTTCGGAGAGACTCGGTTGCGGGCTGGTTGGCCGGCAGGGGACTGCCGCCGGCGGGATTCGTTTCACCGCCGGGACCTGCGAGCCTGCGGATTTCTTTCTGGAGTGCGCTGGAGTAGCTCAAGAGTTGAGAATTGACTTCCTGGTTGTCGGCACCCGTCTTGGCGAGCAGTTCCGCTGCCTTGCCGGCCTGTGCCAGGTTGCCGGCCAGTGTGCTCGCCTTGATCGACAAAGCACACAGCTGTTCGATCGCGGCTTTGTTCTGTGCGTCCGTCGACTGGCCGATCTTGTCCATCGCGGCGCTGAGCGATGCGCTGGCTTCCTGGAATTTCTTGGCTTCGATCATCGCCTGGCCGAGACAGGTTTGAACATCCAGCCACTGGGCGGACGAAGCCGCGTCCGTTTTGGCCTGGCGGTCAAAGGCACGAGCCGAAGCCGTCAACAGCAGGACGGCCTTCTCGAGTTGCGCCCGATTTTCGGCCGTAGGATTACTGTCCTTGGGCCGGGTCTCGACGTAACTGGCCAGATGCATCTTGCCGGCCAGCAGCATCGCGGCCGCGTAGCGTCTTGATTCGGGACGGATTTCCGCGTAGAGCTTCGCCGCGCCCGCCACGTCCCCCCGCGTGTGCTGAATCTGGGCGAGAACCACTCGCGCCTCGTCGGCATCGTTGGCGGCCGGCCAGTGATCGAGTATGTAGCGGGCCACCGTTTCCAGTTTGGTCAGTCGAGCCGGGCGGTCCGCTTCGCCGGCACGCTGGTAGAGGGCCCGGGCAGCAGCCAGGGCCACGCCGGCCGACAGCGATTTGGTCAGTTCGTTCGCGGATTTCTGGACCAGTTCGCCGGCGAGCAGGTAGGCTTTCTCCATGTCCTTGGCTTCGTACGCCTTGACCGCCATGGCGTAGCGAACACGGTCCATCCCCTGCTTTGCTTCATTGGCCGCATTTGTGTCCTTCGTGTTCTCCGCCGACTGCAGGGCCTTTTCGTACGCGTCGAGCGCTTCCTGCAGGCGACCGCTCTCCTCGGCGGAAGACGCGGTGGCCATCAACTCAGTACCCGAACTGGGGGCCTGTGAGTTCAGGTACTGGCGGCGCAGTGCGAGGGCCTCGGTTCGATAAGGAGAATCGACCTTGGAAATCTCGACCAGCATCGACATCGCTTCACGCTGCATGCGGGTGCGAAACGTGCTCGGGACTTTATCTTTCTGGGCCAGGATGACTTTGGCAGTCTCGAGTTTCACCGCAACGTAGGCGGCCCGGTCCTGCCACTGTTCGTGAGTTTTCATCCATTCGCCGGCGTCGAAGATCACTTCCTGCTCTTTTTCCAGCTTGGCCTGCAGGCGGAGCCGGAACAGGAACACCTGCGCAAAGAAATCAAACGACTGGGCTGAAAGCTCGTTCGGCTCCGGTTCCAACACCAGCGCTTCGTCATAGATATCCAGGGCGTCCTGCAGATTGCCCCGGTCCTCGGCCAGCTTGCCCGACCAGACTTGCGCGCGGATGCCGATGTCGCTGGCCCCGCCGTAGCTGCGACGAAGGCCGTCGAGTTGTTCCGCGGCGCTGGTGAATGCCTCGGTCCTCTCCGGATCCGAAATATCGGTATAAGTCAACGCGATCTGATAGGTGAGGACCGCTATATTCAGCTGGCATTCGCCGATGCCGGCTTTGGCGGTCTCGCTGAGCGACGAATCGTCGGCGGGAGGTTCGCTGGTTGCGGGTTTCGCATTGACCTCGGGTTTGTCGCCGGAGGGGGCATTCGGGCCCTTGCCGCGGAATTCGAGTTCGGCCGCCGCGAACCGGCTGCGAGCCGCCTTGAGAGACTCGCGGGCCGCCGTCAGCATTTCCTTCTTCTTGTCCGTCGTATCCCGCTGGGCTCGCGCCAGTTCGCGCTGAGCATCGTCGGCCGCTCGCTGAATTTCCTCCAGCGACACGGCGATCACGGCAGGATGGTTGGGATGCGACTGTACGAATTTCTGCCGGTATTCGCGCGACTTGGCCAGCAGGCGTTCTCGGGATTCGGCATCGGGCGTTTTTTCCGCGGCCGCCTGCAGCAGTTCGCTGCGTTTGAGGTCCAGCGTGTCGGCCATTTCGCCGGGAAGCTGCTTCGCGGCCTCCAGCTGATCCAGGTACTCCACCGCCGTGTCGCCGTATCCTCGGTCGCGCAGCGCATCGATGAACCGCAGCGGAATGGACGAAGCGTCGCCCTCCGCGATTGCCGTGCCGACAATGACCGATGCTGCAAGGCAAGATGCCGCCAATCCGCAACTCATCCACTGCCCGATCCGTAGGAACCGCTGGAGCATGTCAAGGTTCTCCGCTCTTTTCGCCCTTGGACGGTTCTGGTGCGCTGGACGGCTCTGGTGGGCTGGACGGTTCGGGAGTGTCGGAGATGGGGGCTTTCTTCTCCGCTTTCTCTTCCTTCGAGTCGAGTTTGTAGAGGGGCAGATAGCGGTAATAGACCTCGAGCGTGAGGCATGCCAGCGAAGTCGTCATCAGCCGCCCGCCGTACCGGCCCCATTGATCGTCGTTCGGGTCCCAACTCCCCTCCGCGCAGCCGCTTCGTCGCTGCATCTCGACCAGCACTCGACGCTGCTGGCGATTCCAGCGATCCCACGTTTCGCCGGGCAGGTTGTGCAGCATCAATGTTGCGTAATACCAGTAGTAGATGTTGCTCTCTTCCTTCTTGGGCAGGTTTTCGGGTTCCATCAGGTAGTCGACCCCTTCCTGAATCTCCGGGGAGCCTCGCTGTGCGCCAAGATACATCTGGCACAGCAGGCCGACCGCCGTCATCGTCGGCGTCGGGGGGCGTTGGATCTGATACCCGTATTTTCCGTTGTAGTTCCCGGTGCTGACCTGCCGCAGGTAAGCGCGGGTCCGCTGCATGATCGCCTTGTCGACCTGCAACCCGGCCATCTGGCCGCTTTTCAGACTCATGATTTGCCAGCCCGTAACCGAAGTGTCGCTGTCGGGCGTGCCGTGTGTGTATCGCCACGCTCCATCGGCGTTCTGGCCGGTCTCCGTGAACTTGATCGCAGCCTGGGCCGCCATTCCGATGCGGGAATCGCCTGTCATGCCGTAGGCCTCGCACAGTGCGATGGTCGCCAGGCCATGCTCGTACATCTGGTGACGGCCGTTTGACGACAGATCGCCCGTCTGCTTCTGGTTCTTGATCAGCCACGCAATCGCCTTGTCGATATTGCGCTGGTAGGGCCCCTTGGACTGATGTGTCTGGCCGGCCGCGAGAAAGGGCAGCAGTCCCAGCGCGGTTGCTCCGGCGGGCACTCCCTCGAGACCCTCGCCGATGCACGTCCGGTCCTTGCACCGGCGGCTGTCCATTACGAGGCTCCAGCTTCCGTCCGGAAGCTGATGCCGTGCGAGCCAGTTGAGCGCCGCGGCCACTGCGCGTTCGGTCTGCTTGGTGCCGCCGCCGATAATCGCGTTGCGTTTGCCCGCGCCGCGGCTGCCGAAGCCGATGCCGCTGCCGCCCATGCCGGGATTGTCGCCCGTTCCGACGCCTTCGCCCACTCCGCCCGCGCCCTGGAGGGCCGGACCAAGCCCCGTCGACAGGATGTTCATGCCGCCGCCGCCGAGGTCCATAGCCTCGGGATCGACCTTGGGTTTGCCGCCGCCCTTGTGCTCGAAATCCGGGGACTCGTCGTTGTACTCAGCTTCCTGCGGAACCGGATCGAACTTGTTCATCGTCAGCGACTCGGTGCTGAGCTCCGAAGGATCAACCTGCGGGTCGCCCAGTTCAAACCGCTCGATTTCCGGCTCGGCCTCAGCCTGCTCGACCTGAGCCGCGTCGAAGGCCCTGGCATCGGTGAACAGCTTGTTTCTCGCGATCCGCTCAAAGCAAAGCGCAAGCCCGAGGAAGAGCACGAGGTGCACGATCATGCTTACCGACCAGCATGGTCCCTCGAAAAGCAGCCACTGCTTGAACCGCTCGACCAGGCTCAATGCGATTTCCGCCTCCTGCTCCGGGGCGACCGAAGCCGATACGGCGGAGTCCGGCGCACCTTGCCATGCGCGCGCTCTCCTCGCACCGCGCAGCCGTTCGGGTTGTTCGGGTGCACTCATGAGTCCGTCCTCTCCGTTCCAGTCGAATTCCGCACTTCGGCGGCCCGGGCGGGATCGCCGGACGAGTGCAGGAATTCGCCGATGTCCGTCGTTTGATCGGTGCAGGCGTTCGGGTCGCCGGCCAGCCAGCGTCCCACGTCTTCGTCGTCAAATTCTCCGCGGTTGAAACTCGCCGCGCTGCGCTGCTGCGGTGCGTACCGGATCGCAAGTCGGATGAGGTACAGACCAATCAGGGCAACTGCGATGATGCCGAACCACGCGTTCGGCGTCATCTTCGGCGTTGCAAACGGTGCCGGCGTTTTCTTTGCGGAGCGCCAGTCGAGTCGCCCGACAAACAGCGGAGCACGGAGCGGTTCGGCTCGAGGCGGAGCGCTTGCCTCCTGGTAGCCCTGGAGTTTGAAGAAATAGCCGAACACCTCGGCATCCTCCTCGACCTGCGCTCCGATTGGCATTCCTGCGGGCAACTCGGGGGTTACGACCACGTACAGCCACGCGGGCGACTGATCGGACCAGCCCCACAGTTCATAAAGGCGACTCTCGCCGATCTTCGGATCGTGATTCTCATAACTCAGAACCCGTCGTACGTGCAGTGACAGGCGTGCGAGCGTCCCGCGAAGCTCGGCCGGCCGCTGCATCAGCTCGTTGAAGCTCGGCTCAGCCGGAGCCCGTGCGCGCAGATCCGGCAACGTCTGTTGCCGGACCCACGACAGCAGACGCCGATAGGCAAACATCTCTTCGGGTTGGATAGCCGTCGTTCCGTCGCTCACCGCCTGGAATTCCTCGGCCGCCGCCGATTGCTCGTCGCTGTCCTCATCGATAGGCGGATTGGCGCGCTGTTGCGCTTCTCCACCCGGTGTTTTCGACTCGGGCTTGCTGGCGGCCCGGGCATCGGCACCGGCCGCAGTCCGCCGGGGCTCGTCGGAGGCCAGCCATCGCCACATGGATGGATCGCGCGCCTTGATCATCAGGAGCCAGAGGACGCCAAGAAACACGATCATCATTGCCAGCCGCGGCAACTCGTCGCGCAGAAAGAACGCCTGTTGGCGCCGGTTTGTCGCAGATCGCTTGAATCTCGCCATGGACTTCTTGTTCCGCGCCTACATCGGCAGTTCCACGAAACTCAATCGCGACAGGAATTCCCCGCTGGGCAGCTTGGCCTGCGTGCAGATATCGATCACCTGCATGAGCTGCTCGTAGCGGACCCGCGAGCCGACCTGGATGATGACCTGGTCGAATCCCAGCGTGGGATCGGCGAACATCTGTTGAACCTGCGTGGCGAGCAATCCCATGTTCGCGACGGGAGTCTCGCCGATGGCGAGCGAGTTGATTCGCCCGCCCGCATCCGCCGTGACGCTGATGACCAGGGAACTCATTCCCTGAAGCGGATTGGTGTTCTTGGTATCGGAGCCCGCCTGCTCACCGGCGGTTGCCGTGACGGGGTGCGGCGGCGGCAGACGCAGATTAACCTGGCCCTCGATCGGCGACGGCTTGAAGGTCAAAATAAAAAACGCGAGCAGCTGGAATGCCATGTCGAGCATGGCAGCCAGATTCAATTCAACCTCGCCCTGCAGGCGACGTCTCTGTCGGCGCCGACGCGGCATGTCACTCTAACCTGTTGGTTTGGGGGTGGCTTTCAGTGCGAATTTGCGGTAGCCGTTTTCCTGGCAGACCACCAGCACACGATTGAGCAGCGTGAACGGGGTGTCGCAGTCGGCGCGGATGACGACGGTGGTCGGCAGTTCATCGCCCGCCTGGGCTTCACGCCGCGATTGCTTCGCGAGAAGCAGGCTGGCCTGCGCTTCCTGCTGGATATACCGCCGGATGTCGCGTTTGACCTCTCCGTAGATCACCAGGTTGCCGTCCGCATCGACGTTGAGCACCAGCAGGTCGTCGGTGCCGCGCGTGTCCACAGGACGCGCCGAACCGATGACCGGCAATCGCAGCCGCTGATCGATGGCGGCCGACTTGAAGCTGACGACCAGCATGAAGAACGTGATGAGCTGAAACACCATGTCCAGGATCGGTGTCAGGTTCGGTTCAACACGTGCGTCGCTGGAAAGTATGGCTGACAACGGACGGCTCCTTATCGGTCACCGGGAAGCGGCCAACTCACGCCGAGGGGTTGCCCGGCGCTCTACCCGGCGTCGGAGGCTGGCGGGAACTGCGCGAAAGCTCGGTGATCAGCTCGTCGGCCGTCAGCAGCAGCTGAACCGACAAGTGAGCTACCCTGTTGCGAAACAACGCGAAGAAATAGATCGCGGGGACCGACAGCGCGACTCCCTCGAAGGTCAGCAGCAACGCTTCGGAAATGCCCCCTGCCACCTCGCTCGCCTTCATCTGGACGTCGGACATGGCGATCACGCTGAAGCTGGCGATCATGCCCTTCAGTGTGCCCAGCAGCCCGATCATCGGTCCGAGCGTGCCGAGCACGGCCAGCATGCTGATCTTGCGTTCCATCGAGACAGTTTCGGCATCCGCCGCCCGCTCCATCGTCTCCCGCGCCTCGCTGAGCCCGTTGGGGAGTTCGCGGATCCCTGTTGCCAGTACGTCCCCGAGCGGGGAACCGTCTTCCTTAGCCACCGTGAATATCCCTCGATAGTCACGCTGCTCGAGCAACTCGTTGTACTGCGACACAAGCCCCGGCGGGACGACGTTTTCAAGTCGCAGTTCCAGAAACAGGCGGACGACGGTGGCCACAAAGTAAAACGATAGCCCCAGGATCACCACACCGATCAAGCCGGATACCCGCACAACCCAAACCAGAAAATTCTCGTGCGGAACCTGGCGGGTCGCTGCCTTGTCCGCGGCCTTCTCGGGGGCTTTTTCCGCCGCCTTTTCCGCGGCCGGTTCGGGAGCCTGGGGAGCTTGGGCCGGTTGATCCGCCGGGGCCGCCTGCGCTGCCTCTTCCGCGCGCGCATTGTTCGGCACCGCAACCGTTGCGGAAATCGGCAGGCCAAGCATCAGGACCAGAAACATCGTTCGGTACATAGGATTTCTTTCAGCGACGTTGACAAGGAACGGTCTGCTGCACTGAGCGAGACACGCGCGGATTTCCAGTTGGCCTATTGCGTAAAAGGTCTCAAATTCTGTGGGGGTGATCGAGACCTCGCCCGTGTTGCGCGTGTCCTGCAAATCGGCTACCCCACTGATTCGCGGAGACACACGTAGAGAGACGGCGTGTATCAGATCTGCAATCGCACCGTTGGAAGCGATAGGGCCAGCGGCCTGTGATGGGTGAAAGCACCATCACCGTGTGCCCGGCCGCAGTGGTGCGCCTGCAATGACTCCATCGCTCCCGCATCAGCGTGGATCGGCAGAGAAGTGCCTCTTACGTTGGCCGCTTTGCCGACGTCGAACCAATCGTCACTGGCAAGCCGCAAACCGACCAGTTCTTCGTGTGCCAGCGACGATTCGACAGCCGGCCCGCAACGGTCGCTGGCCGAGTTTCGTGACCGTATTCCCGACTCGGGGCTAACGACGCATCCCAAGAAAACGAATACAACGACTGCCAGGCGTTGGTGCGAGACCCAAGTCATGCGTTCAATCCGAGGCTGGCAACGCAGCGCGGCACGCAAGCTGGCCCACTTGCGGGACGAATCCTCACTCGCGCCGATACCCTGCTACGCATTATATGCCCCTGCATCGAGGAATTGTCAAGCGCGCCGCTTCGAGACGACTGCGGCAAGTTCAACTGTTTTGCCACGAAGCCGGTGCTGCGGATTGTGCGCTCGATAGTGGCTGTGCGCAACGCCGGAATTCCGCGGGTCGCGGGGCAGTTTGCGTGTTTTGCCGTCCACGTCCGCAGTGCAAACAAAAAAGGCGTGCCGGTTCGCAAGCAGCGAACCGGACACGCCGCAAACGGCTCACCATGTGGCGTCAGTCCCCGCTATTTGCCGATCACTGGCCGCGAGGTATTCGCAGCACCGTGATCGAATTGGCGGGCAGGGTGTGACTGAACTTCGGGCCAATTCCGGAAACCGACACCTCTCGCGGTGCGACTCGGGTCGGAGTGTCAAACGTGTTTTCGTCGTCGGCACTGGCCGAAGCGAGTACGATGGCCCGGGCCACCGGGCCCAGTTTTCCGGCCCCCTCCAGGGTGAAGTTCGTCTCCTGCGCTCGATTGAGCATGTTCACGACCTTGAGGATCACATCGCCCGACTTCTGCTCGATGCCCGCACATGCGTAAAGCGATGCGATCTCCGAATTGGACACGTCGTGAATCAGCTTGTCGTCCAGGTAGCAGCGAATCCGCCCCTTCTGCATTTCGATGCGGATGTCGTACCAGCGATCGGTTTCGATCTTGCCGGGCACATGCGGACAATCGACGCCCGCACCCTCGATCGCGTGTTCGCGGTTGCCCCAGCCGCCCAGGTTCCACCAGAACTTCTTGTTGATATCCGGAACGTTGAACATGACGAGGAAGCCTTCATCGCCGCCGATCTTGCGGGCCTTCAGCGAGACCGTGTACTCCGACCATTTGCGATCGCCGATCACGGCGCGGCAATCCAGCTCCCTGGTGGTCTGCCGAATTGCGCCGTCGTGCAGTTCCCACGCTCCCCGCTGAGTCTTCCAGCGATTCAGTTCCTTGACCGAGTTGCTGTCGAAGAGCGTCTTGTCGCCCTGAGTGACCCGGATGTCCTTGTATTCGGACTGCGTGGCCCACGTCCCAACGCCGATCATGCCGCCTGTGGCGGACTCGACCTTCGGCGCATCGACGTTCACCGGCAGCACCGCGTCGGCCCGATTCTGGCCGAACATAGCCTGGCAGTGATAGCTGGGAATGCCGTACGAGCGGGCCGAATCGAACACGATCGCGTTGGGATTCCAGTGACGCCAGTCGGGGTTGACGAACAGAGGCGCGTAGCTGCACATGACAACCACGTCGCTGTTGCGTTCCATGCCTGTCATGAAAGCCGCTTCGCCGAGGGCGGCGGCCAGATTCCCGGCCTTTCCGGCTCCCACGGTGACCGCGTATTCGCCGACATAGACTTTGTGCGCCTTGCGGTCGTATTTGTCGTACTTCGTCGCGTTGCGGGCGAAGAACTCCGGCGTGTCGTAGTAATGTTCATCCACGATGTCCGGTGTCCGATCGCCCGACGGTTTATAGTTGACGATCAGCCGCAGGTCCGGATAACGCTTGTGAAGGGCGTCGTAAAAGATGGCGTAGTGCTTTTCATAGGTCGGGCCGCTGTTTTCGTTGCCGATTTCCAGGTACTTCAGATTAAACGGGGCCGGGTGTCCGGCTTTGGCGCGGAGCGATCCCCACTTCGAGTCAACCGGGCCGTTGGCATACTCGACCGCATCCAGAGCGTCCTGCAGGTATTCGTCGAGGTCCGGAACCTCCACTGCGCGGCGCAGTTCATTCTGTTTGTTCTGCTCGGCGTGGCTCATGCCGCAGTTGAACACGTAGAGCGGTTCGGCGCCGAGGTCCTCGCACAACTGCAGGTATTCGTGGTAACCCAGGCCGTCGTTGGAATAGTAGCCCCAGAGGTTGAAGTGGCCGGGCCGCTCGGCGATGTCGCCGATGGTCTTTTTCCAGCGGAATGCATCGACCAGCTCGTTGCCCTCGACATAACAGCCGCCGGGAAAACGGATGAACGCCGGCTTCATCGCGGCGAGTTTTTCCGCCAGGTCGAGACGGAACGGGTGGCCTTTGAACGTGTCGGCCGGAAAGAGCGAGACCACGTCGAGCCAGAGCGTTCCGGTGCTGGTTGCACCCACGGCCAGCCGGGCGACCGGTTCGGTTGCTGAAGCGGTCAGCGTGCACTCGAATTTCTTCCAGCCTGTTTCAACACCGTCGATCTTCTGCTCGGCCAGGCAGGTGCCGTCGGCTTTCTCGAGGGCTACCACCACCGGCCCCTTCAGCGCATCGTCGCGGCGCAGGTAAAGCGACAGCTTGTATTGCTTGCCTTTGTCGACGGCGATCCCGTTGACACATTCCTTGCTTTCCTTGACCCGCTCCTCGAAATGGGCGAACCACTTCGAGGTGTCCCCTCCCTTGGGATAGTTGGTGCCGCGAAAACCGACGTTGGCCACGCCAGCCCCGGTGCCCGCCTTGGAAATCGAAAGGCGGAGGCTCGTCGGGTTGTTGGCGTTCAGCGGCTGACTCTTGTCGAGCGCCATTGTCGCCTCGGCGCCGTCCCTCTTGAGCAGCTGCCAGCCGACGGGCACGGACGCGTCCTCAAATCCGCGGTTCTGCACCAGCTCGGCATACAGGCCCCCGTCGCCGGCCCGGTTGATTTCCTCGAAGAAAATTCCGTACAGCAAGGGGCTGACCTGCACCCCGGGCTTGTCCACTTGGACCGAAACCGAGGCGTTTTCGGCCCGGGCCGGCGCGGAAGCCGCAAGCCCGGCAAGGATCAACACTGCGGAACCAACAATCGCGAATAAGCGCATTTTCCAACTCCTTCTCATCGAAGCCCGAATTCAGGGCGTGTTAAACGGACCAAACGGCATCGCCACACAAGGCGGCTGCCACGGCATCTCGTTCAGCCTCGGAAGTAGAGGTAAGCGCCGATGATGCACGCCAGGACGAAAGCGGAAGAAAGGACGTCGTGCCAATCCCAGCTCTCCCGGGTCTTCCGGCGATCCTCGGGGGTCGCCGTGCCGAAGGTAAGGCTGCGGATCTGATCTTCTTTCGGGGCGGGCGTGAGATAGCTCACCACGAACATCACCACAACCGACACGATCGTGATCAGCACGCTGAAGTACTGGAAGTAAATGTTATTGACGATCCAGAGAAACGATCCTTGGGCGTATCCATGTTCGAAGCCGGGCAGGCCCAGGGTGACCGGAGTGTCCACCAACATGCGGAACAGTCCCAGCACGAAGCCGACGAGCATCGCCCAGAGGCAACCCTGGGCGTTAAGCCGCTTGAAGAAGACGCCGAAGAAGAAGACCACGAAGATCGGCGGGGCCAGGTAGCCTTGAATGCCCTGCAGGTATTCGTAGAGGCTGCTGGCGTTCTTCACAACGGGAATCCAGATCAGAGCAATCACCACCATGGCGGCGGTGGCAATACGGCCCATGCGCACGATCTGATGCTGGGTCGCCTTCGGATTCCACTTCTCGTACAGGTCGACGGTGAAGAGTGTCGAGCAGGCGTTGAAGACACCGGCCAGCGAACCCATGAGAGCGGAGAGCAGGCCGGCGACGACAAGTCCGCGAAGCCCCGGCGGCAACAGATGTTTGACGAGCATCGGGAAGGCGGCCTGCGCCTCGTGGGCCACGGCCTTGCCGTCCTTAACAATCGGAGCCAGGCCGGGGACCTTATTGCTGGCCGCCAGCGCGAAGCAGATGAGGCCCGGAATAATAAAGAGGTACACGGGGAACAGTTTCAGGACGGCGGCAAAAATGCTGCCCCGACGCGCAACGCACTCGTTCGGAGCGCCCAGCGCACGCTGCACGATGTACTGGTCGGTGCACCAGTACCAGAGGCCGATCACCGGAGCGCAGATCGCCATTCCGAGCCACGGGAAGTGGTCGTTGAAGTACCAGGCCATGCGGCCGCTTTCCTTGACCGGTTCCCACGTCCCTTCCACTCCCGCCGGGATCAGCGGTTTCCAGAGGTTGAACATGTCGGACGGGCACAGTTGACGCAATTGAGCCCAGCCCGCGCCGATGTGTCCATCGCCGAGCGTCCAGAGGCCGTAGACGGTCAGCGTCGCCGAGCCGACGATCAGCACCAGCGTCTGGACGGCGTCGTTGTAGGCGACCGCACGCATGCCGCCAAGCACGGTGTAGAGCCCGGTCAGCACGATGACGAGAACCGAACCGATCCAGAAACTGTCAATCACGACGCTGCCGATCTTGAGTTGTACTTCCGGCAGAAGGGCCCCGAAAACCACGCCGCCGGCAAAAATGCCCACCGCGATCTTGGAGACGACAAACGTGATCAGCGAAACGATGGACAGCACGTATCGCGAGCCGACGGAAAACCGCTTCTCGAGAAACTCGGGCATCGTGAAGACCATCGATCGGGCGTAGAAGGGTACGAATACCCAGGCGAGCACGAGCAGGCACCACGCATGCAATTCGTAGTGCGCCATCGCCACGCCGTCCTTCGCGCCGGAGCCGGCCAGCCCGACGATGTGTTCCGAGCCGATGTTGGACGCGAAGATCGACGCGCCGACAACCCACCAGCTCAGGTTTCGACCGGCCAGGAAGTAGTCGTCGGCCGTGTCCTTGCTCCGGCTTACAACCCACCAGGCCACGCCGAGCAACACAATGAAGTAGAGTGCGATCGCCAGCCAGTCGAGGGGCGACAACGAGGTATTCGTCGTCGCGCCGGTTTCGGATACCGCCGCTAGGAGTGAGAAAGCAGAGTTCATCATGGCTCTATCTACCCAGGAGGGACAGAAGGAAGGACAGTTAAGGTCGGTATTAGTGCCGCCATTAGAGTCACTGACGGATCTATATCAACGCCGGCCGTAAGCGGCCTGGTTCCACCGGAGTTGGTTCTTGAACTCGGACAGCCGGGTATCTTCGTTGATCGCCAGACATTCGAGTCCCG
>CAIPEB010000609.1 GCA_903863885.1 uncultured Planctomycetaceae bacterium
CTGCTGTTTTGCATGCCACTGGCTGTGCCAGTGTAAGCGGTCATGCCATCGAACACTCACGGCTTGCCTGACCAAAACGGCCTGAATTTGGTCATCTCTATCCAACCACCGGTCCAGTCACCGGAGCCGGATATCCCGTGTGCTGACTTATTCAGCAGATGTTGCATTATTCGAGAGTCCTGCCGGCATTACCTCTTCGTCCTTCAGACTTTGCTCTTCGTTGCGGACCCTCTCAGGTCCGGATATTGGAGGTCGTTGGCAAGGACCGTTTCCACTGGCACAGCCAGTGCCACACAAACAAATTCGTCAACTTATTCTTTCGCTCTGCCTTAGCGTCATCAGGGGCGGAGCGGTGAGTCGCGTCTGTCAGGGTCGAGTCGGGGCCGGGGCGGACGGGCTTTGCCATGGATTGGGGACGCCGGGTGTCGTCCGTCCGGCAAAGTACTTCATGCCGCGTTGATCGCGTTGATCAGCAGCCGAAGCCGCCCGTAACTCTTCCGGTTGAACTCCAGCACGATCCGCGGCTTGTCCGGGAACTCGCCGTGCTCTCCCGGCAAGGCACCCGAACTCCGCTCGATTCGTCCGGATCTCAGCAGATCCGCGAACCTGTCATTCAGTCCCGCCAGCGTCTCATCGCTGATCGGCGAGTTCAGCCGAAGGACCAGCACGTCTTTTACGAACCGCATCGAGTGGTAGCGTGAGTAGAACCGGAGGATCTCCTGTACGGCGGCCTCGATGTCATCCGTGATGCGGACCAGATGCATGTCCTCGGGGCTGATCATCCCTGTGCGGAGCAGTTCGGCCACGACGTACGTCCGCCAGTGCTGCCAATAGATGCCGCCCGGAGCGTCGACCAGCACGACGGGCATGATCGGCGCTTTGCCGGTCTGAATCAGCGTGAGCGCCTCGAATCCCTCGTCCTGCGTGCCGAAACCGCCCGGAAACAGCACGATCGCCGATGCCTCCTTTACAAACACCAGTTTTCGCGTGAAGAAGTACTTGAAATTCACGAGTTTCGGGTCGTCGACGATGAACGGGTTCGCCGCTTGCTCCAGTGGCAGGCGGATCGCGACGCCGAAGCTCGCCTCGCGTCCCGCGCCGTCGTGCCCGGCGCGCATAATCCCGTCGCCGGCCCCCGTGATGACCATCCATTTCTCCTCCCGCATGCGGCTGGCGAAGGAGACGGCGGCTTTGTACTCGGGATGACTCTCGGGCGTGCGGCTGGATCCGAAGATGCTCACCTTGCGGACATGCTGGTACGGGGCGAACGTCTTGAAGGCGCGGCGAAGTTCCTTGATCGCCTTGTTGATCATCTTCAACTCGCCGCGGCCGGTTCGGTCGCGGGCGAGCCGGCATACCGTCTCGAGCATCTCCCCGAGCAGGTCGCTGTCAGGCCCCGGCGCCCACCGTTGCAGGAACTCGTCGATCGCCTGCCTGCGGTCCGGGAAGTGGCGTCGCGCCGGTGCGGATTCGTCGGTCTTGCCTCCGCTTTCAGCCCCCCGAGCATCTTCAGAATCGCTGGTCATCATTCTCCTCGCATACGAAGCTGCGAATTATACGCCCCGAACCTCTGACGGAGAACGGCGAGGCGAGATACGGAGAACCGCATTGCTCCGCGGGAGACACCCGAGCACCCTGGAGTGCACCATTCGACATGGTGCGGCGCACCGGCAGCTGTGAGTCCTCGACGTTGCCGGCAATCTGCAAACAGGCTTACATTGGTTGAACGTCAAGCGTCTCGGAACGCGCAGGTCGAATCTGTGAAGAAAGGGAAGTCCGGATGCGAGCGACTGCAACCGCATGCCTGCTCCTGCTACGGACCGTCGCTGCAAGCCACGGCTCCGCGCAATAACCGGCGAACGAGAAGCGGATTACCTACCTGAGCTATACCGGCTGGCAACGAGAAAAGGCCGACCACGCGTTGCCAACGTGACCGGCCTTCCAGAGCAAAAAGAAGCGTTCGTTATGAACCGTGTGCTTTCACGGGATACATCGGCCCGCATGTCGCATGAGCTATCAGCTCGCCCGCAAAAGTCCGGTTATGACAACGCCATAAAGGTAATACGGAAAGTCGGGTTTTAGGCATGCCCTCAGCTCAGGTCATCGAGTTGCCTCCAGATTCAATCGCTCCAACTGGAGGTGCCGACGTCGAACCGTCACCGCGGCGGGGAGATCGCCGGGATCTTCTATCAGCGTCTTTTCCAAGACGGGCAGGCCGAATACGCATGCCGTCATTTGGTCGAGAGTTTCGGGAGACGATGTCGCCGCAATGCACCGGCCTTTGATGCAGTTGACGTCTTAACATCTCGCCGAATCCGGTTGCCTTTCAACTGAGTTGACGCGCGGCACGACTCGCCATACATTCAGGGTCTTGTCGCATTAGTCCACAGGATTATCGCAAACGTCCGGTCGAACGCCGCTTTGCGGTGTGGGCACCGCTGAGGCGGACGTCGCTAATAGAGCGAGTTCGGTATGCGGGGGAATCATCCTGACCGAAATGCTCTGGGCAAGGGCAAGAAGTTCCTGTTCGCAGGTATCAGTCTGCTTGCCTTCGTCCTGTTGCTCGAAGTCGGATTGCGTCTGACTGATGCAGGATCACCGCCGATTGTCGGCAGATTGCGTTTCGGCTACGACACGGGGATCCCCGTTTTCGACTCGGACGGAATTGAAACGGAAGGGCAACCGTTTGCGGATTATCCGTTGTTTGCAGCCGATCCGCTGCTGTTTTGGAAGCCGATCGCCAATACGGATTTCACCGGTGCGGACGGATTGAGATTGCCGCTGCCGGCACATCGTGCCAAACCGAACGGGGTATATCGCATCGCGGTAATTGGAGACTCGTGCAGCTTTCTCGGTCAGGAACTCTACCCGGAGAAACTCGCCCGACTGTTGGAAAGCGATATCCCTCAACGAGTCGAAGTCGTGAATGCCAGTTGCCCCGGCTATACAACATTCCAAGGCCTGCGACGCCTGGAAGATGTCTGGAAGTGGCAGCCGGACCTTTTGCTCGTCTACTTCGGCTGGAACGATCATTGGAATTCGTTGAACGGATGCACGGATTCGCAGCTGGCTTCGCGTCCGCTCATCACGGGACCTGTCCGGCAGTTCCGCCACTGGCATACGTACTGGTTCCTGAGCCGTCTCATTCCGCCTGCGCACTCCAGCCGCCGTGTTGATTCTGCGAGAACGCTGCGGGTTCCGCCGAACGAGTACCGCGAGAATCTGTGCCGCATCATCGCGGAGGCAGATCTGCATCAGTGTCGAACTGTTCTCCTGACGGCACCAACGGCTTTCCAGCAGCAACGACTGCCTGCCTGGGTCTACCCGTTTTTCCACGAGAATTACGAGATGACATCCGCAGAGATCGCCGCGATTCCGCGTACGCACGAGCAGTACAACCAGATCGTGCGGCAGGTGGCGGAGCAGCAATCCAAGATGGTCGTTGATGTGGCTGCCCGCTGGAAGCCGGAAGAAAATGCGTTCCGTTTTCGCAGCGACTGCATCCATCTGACCGATCAAGGACACGCCGAAATTGCGCAGGCGGTGTACGACGAGTGCAAGCGGGGATGGAAGACGGGTCAGGACTCTCTGCCGTCCGGAGCACGTCGAGCAATCGGGATCGGGGTCCCCTATGCGAGGCGCCCGTAGGTCTGTTTCCCGCCAAATGACTTCTGACCGGCGGAGGAGATCCCGCAAAATCGGGCCGTGGGTTGCTGCTGCCAGTCGATCAAGGACCCGTTTGTGGTCTCAGTCGGTCAGCAGCGGCACGCTCCGGTTCGGAGCACCAGACACTCTCGGAAAGTGTGCGACGCAGACGCGTTCGGAAGACCCGCGGCGAAACAGGCCACATCCAGTAAGCGGCCTGCGGCAATTGTTTACGGGCTGCATGGTTCCGGAGGCGACCATGCGTTCGCGGATACCATCGTCGCCGGCGTCCATGGAGTTTGTCCCGGTGCCGCCATCCAGCAGATCGGCCTGATTGGAGCCATGCAGTTCGTCATTGCCGCCCTGGCCCTCCAGCGAAAACCGCACCCTCGGGTTGTTGTGCGCGGGATCCACCAAACATGCATGCGACTGACACCGTGATATCCGCGACCAGGTATCGAACCGATTGCCGCTGCCGAGAGACTTGCGAGCGATTAAGACCAAGCATCAACGGCAGGGACTGTGTCGTGTCGTTGCTCGTTGTTTTGCTCCCATGGTTTAAGGTGTGTTGCGTTTTCTGTTCGGCGCGCACCCCTTCGAGCAGCAGCATGGGAGGTTGCTCTGTGAAATGCTGATTACAGGGTCGTGCCCCGCTGTCGGCGGTCGGGCACGGGAACCGACCGGATGATCTCCCCTACGATCCGCGCGGCCGAGTCAAATTCTCCCCCCAAGCGGACTTCGAGCACCGGCAGAGCCACTTCCTGCACATCGTCGGGGGTTACGAAGCCGCGTCCGCGGAGGTGAGCGCGGGCTTGTGCAACTCGCTGCCAGATCAGGAGTCCCCGCGGGCTTACTCCCAGTGTGATCTCACGGTGGTCGCGGGTCGCGCGCGCCAGATCAACCAGATATTCCTGCACGGCGCGACTGACTGCGACGCGGGCAATGTGGTCCTGCAGCCGTTGCAGTTGTGCGGGACTGATGACGGCATCCGCGGTTTCCCGGCGATTTGCTCCATGGCCCGATCTGTCCGCCAGCATGGTCAGTTCGCTGCTGCGGTCCGGATATCCGATCCGCAGCTTCATCGAGAAGCGGTCAAGCTGCGCTTCCGGCAGCGGATAGGCGCCGTGGCTCTCCACGGGATTCTGGGTGGCGATCACAAAGAACGAGTCACTCAGGGTGTGACAACGGTTATCAATGGTGACCTGGCGTTCGGCCATCGCCTCGAACAGCGCGCTCTGTGTGCGGGGTGTCGCCCGATTGATTTCGTCGGCCAGCAGCACGTCGGAGAAGACGGGACCTTCGTGGAACTCGAACTCCCGCGTCTTCTGGTTAAAGACATTGAAACCTGTAATGTCGGTTGGCAGCAGGTCAGGCGTGCATTGAACGCGCGCGAATACTCCGCCCACCGCGCGGGCGAGTGCCTTGGCGAGCGTCGTCTTTCCCAATCCGGGCAAGTCGTCGAACAGCAGGTGGCCTCGGGCCAGAATGCAGGCCAGCACCAATTCGACAACTTCGGACTTTCCGACCAGCGCGCTATTCAAGGCGGCACGCAGGCTGTCCAGCGTCGCCTGGAATTCACACACCGCTTCGGGTCCGTGAGAGAGATGCAGGATATCCGACGGTTGTCCGGAAGTTTGGGTCATATTGCGTTGCCCTGAACGAGATTGAATTTGCTTTCCATCGAAGGCCTGCAGTTCAACGACTGCACGAGCGAGGGAGGACTCGAGGCGGCGTGATCTCGGAGAGTATTTCGAAGTCGGGCCGCGCTGCAGCAGTCGGCAACGGTGCGACAGGCCCGCGGGACGGACCGGTCGTCGGTCGGCGAACAGGAATGGCGCACCCCGCGAGGCGAATACAGTGTCTGCGCCACGAAGTCGAAGAAATCCCGGACTGCACTCCGTCCTGCCCCGATCTCCGCCGCTATCAGGGGAGCGTACCATCGCTCCAGCGTGATGTGAGCCGGCCGCGCTCGCCCCGCGAGCCGGGCTCGCCATTCCAGCAGACGCAGCGTCCAGATCACGCGATGCTCCAGCGACCCGCGGCACACGATCCACCAGCAACTCCACAGCGCAAGATCGCTCGATCGCTGACGCTGCCAGACGATCGCGGCGATTGCCAGACCGGCCGCCAGAAATGCGAGCCGATGTCGTGCCGCATAAATCATCAATGCCCTTGCGACGTGCATCATTCGCTGCCTCCATGTCATGCTCTCGGGGGGAGGCTCGAACCCCGGGGTCGGTTCGATCGGAATCCACAGACTGCCGCCGACGGCAACCTCGGTCCAGACATGGAGGTCTTCCTTCAGGACCGCCGTCTGACCGGCGCTGCGGTCGAAACGTTCCGGCCGAGCGTAGAAGCCCGAAACCAGACGCGCTGGATAGCCGAGCGACCGCAGCAGCACGGCTGCCGTGGTGGCAAACAGGTAGTCCGGGCCGCGGCCGGCATGCAGGAAGTGCGTTGCCGCGTCGGGGCAATCTCGGGGTACCACCGCCGATTCATCGTGCGAGAATTCCCGCCGCAGCCTCGCCACCACGGCTTCCACCTGGAGCCAGCCGCGGGGAGTGTCTTCAGTCCAGCGGCGTGCCGTTTCTTGAACTGCGGCTGACGCCTCGGGTACGCGGAGGCACAACGCAATCGCTTCGGCTTCCCGTCGCAGCGCAGGGTCGGCGGAACCGGACATGCCGGGGCTCCCGCGGATGAGGTCCGCGAAGTCTCCTTCGGCCCGCAGCGGTTCGAGGTTCACGTTCAGCGACCGGAGGTGAATCACCGTCAACTGCGGAATGTACTCTCGGTCCGTCATGCAGAACACGCCGTCATCCGTCCAGCCGAAGAAATCCTCCCGGTCGAGTTTATCGATGTGCACTGCGGCAAGCTGAGGAGGTGCCGGGACACGGTTTGTTCTGAGATTGATGATCTTCAACGCACCCGGGTCTTCGTCCCTGAAAAGGGGGCTGGCACTTTCGCGCCGCACGCGGATCCACGGTTTGGCGGCGGCGAGATCGAGCTGCGGTGTCGGCAAACGCCCGGGCATTCCGCTTTGCCTCCACTCTCGGCCGTCGAAAACGTCGTGCCTCTCAACCGCCAGATGTTGCGGTGTTCGTCCCACGAAGTACAACAGCGCGGGGGCGGTGCGGTCGGGCGGAGTTTCGCTGCCGCGGCGGACCCGACGACGGACCGCCGAAAACTCGCGGCCGCTGCGACTGGCCTGTGCAGTGTGCTGTTTTTCTTCCCCGGCCTTCTGCGCGGCAATCGCAATGGTGCGATCGTGCCGCCTGCTGGCCTTTTGGGGTGCTCCGTAGAGGTCATCTGCCACGTCGTACAAAGAAGGCATCTGCGATTCGAGAAACAGCTCGCTCTCGACGGGTCCAAAACTCAACGCCTCGTCTCTTGCTGCGATCAGGTTGTCCCCGTCTCCGACGCCGGATCTGGCGTAAGGGTCGTTCCAGCGGTTCCCGCCCGAGGCGGGCATGAAGCCGTTGAGTGCGCGAGTGGTCGTCCCCGTGGCACCCACGATGGCAGCGATCGAAAGCGCGGCAAGCACGGTCACCAACATCGCGGCGGTCCGGGCCGGAACACAGCGATGCGAACTGGCCGCCGCAAACGTCTCCTGCAAACGATCCCAGTAACCGCCCATCAGCCACCACAAACCGGCGATCGCGTAACAAGCGGCCGCGACGAACGCTGCCCGGTTTGAGGTCATGGCGGTGGCAAACAGCACCAGGAAAACGCTCGACAACGCAGCGCAGCGGCGGCAACGCTCACGGCGAGCGAATCCGGCCAGCCCGAGGACTACGTTCTGGAAAACGGCCAGCATGATGAGCTCGATCGGCTCGCCGTACCAACCCGCGGCACGCAAAACGCCCGCCAACAACAGAGTGCTCGCGCCAAATGCGATCGGTATTCGCGAGACCCATGGATCCCAGCGATGCGGCGCTGCGTTTCGCGCAAGCCAGATTCCCAGAGTTGCAGACGCGGCCAGCAATGTGGGCAGGACCGACCAGAGTGCCTGTCCGCCCGCCTCGCTGCGAACGATCTGCAGTGTCAGCGCCGCCAAACCGGCCAGCACGAGCGTGGCCGGACTGTGATCAGGCTTGGCCGTTCTAGTCGCCGAATTTCGAGTCATGGCAGATTCGCTCCCACTGCCGGCGGAATTGACGATCCACGTCACCGTGGCAATCCAGATTCATCCAGACGGAACCGCGTCCCGCCGCATCACGTTCCTCGCATGGGCTCGCGCTGCGATGGTGGCCGACTCCCGCCGAAACCAGAACGAAACGGTGGGAACCTGCTCCCCGCGAGGCGGCCTGCTGCCAAGCCGCAAACCGCTCTGCTCCAGTGACCACCAGCGACAGGACGTCCGGCCTGGGCGACTTCTTGGATCCGCAGCAGTCCTTACCGGAAGATCGGGGGATGTAGCGGGCCAGGCCATCGAGCAGTCGCCTCAAGCCCGCGGGGCCCGGTTCAGCGTCGAAGCGGTGATCGCCGAGACAACAGCTCACGGCGAAACGATGCGCATGGAACTCCTGGCAGATGCTTGCGCCGATGCGGATCGCGGATTCTCGAATCGTCTCCTCCGCTTCGCCTTCCTGCCCGAAGAACTCGTCAATCGTCACCTTGACCATGCGGCCGGCAGTGTCCTGCCGCTCGCAAACTACCATCGCATCACGGCGGGCTGTCTGCGACCAGTGAATCCTGCGGAGGGAATCGCCGTGGCGGTAGGGTCGAACGCCGATCACGTCCCCTTCATTTCCCGGCCGGTCACGGAATACTCCCGCGACCGCCGACTGATGTCCGCTGGCCAGGGGAATTGACTCAAGTCGAGTCGTGAGAGGCCAGACAAGCAGTTCGCCAACGACTTCGACGGGACGATGCGACTGCCATAGGCCAAACGGGAATCCCGTCGCCAGTCTCGGCGGCTCGACAGGATAGACACCGCGCCGCGGGGGTGTGAATTCGAAGACGAAAGACGTTCGCGACCAGCCTGGCACACGTGCCAGTGAAACCGCGGGCCGAGTCCCGCCGACTACGGGCCAGTCGGCAGGCAAGCCCCGTTCGACGCTCAACCCCCAGAGCGGCAGCGGCCAACGGTTGTGTATCGCCAAAGTGATCTGAACGATGGCGTGCTCCCGGCAGCGGGGCCTCGCAAAGCACATGGAGGCGGAGACCGCGCGCAAACAACAACAAGGCCAGCAGACCCCAAGCAGGATCACCGTGATGATCGCGCCGAACATGACCAGACCCTGTGGTGCGACCGCAACGCCGATCAGAAGGGAAGCGATGGCGGCCACCAGTAACCAGCCGATCGGACGCTTCAGCCATTCGACGTACGGATTCGCCCAAGGACAGAAATCGCGACTGAATGCGCTCTCTATCCTGTGCATCAGGGTGCGCAACGCGAGTCCGCGATACGGTTCCTCATTCATAGAATCTCTCCTGCGGGGAGTCAGTTTCAGCATCTCAGCGCAGAGGTGAACTGAACGCCCGGCAATCGGACACTTTCGCAGCGACGGTCCGAAACGGCGGTGATGAAAGACCGCGCGCTATGCAGGTGGAGCCCTGGGCAGAATGAGAAGCGCTACGATTGCGGCGGAAAACAGCTGATCGAAAGTGACTTCCGCCTCGAGAAGCAACGGTCGATGGATTTCGGCGACTTGGCCGAAACCCGTGCGAGCCTGGGCCAGCCACCTGCAGATGGCGCAGTCGCCACGACTGTGGCTCAAGCCTTGAGCAGCATCCAGCCAAGGAGGCTCCGCGTCCGAGCGAAAGCCCGCCGGTCTCGCCGACTCCTCGCGGTCGTGATGCTCGATGCCATGCAAGCCCGGCCCGAGCGTCATCACGACGAGTTGCCAGGCCACAATTACCGCAGCCAGGCGAGATTTCGTGAAGAAGAGGGAGATCATGGTTTTCTCAAATGTCCGTTTCGGCGGCGCTTTGTTGTCTTACGACGGCCTGTTACGTCAAGTTCATTGCTTCCACTCGGATTGTGAATGACTTCACGCCGGACTTGCTCGGATGACCAAAGCGGCGCGAAAGCGCGAAACCATCATCGGGGCACTCAAGCAGGGCATCCCGTTCCCAGTCGATTGTCCGGCCATCGATACGGAGCCAGACGACGCAGGGGATCTTGCATCTCGAATCGCAATGCCGAACGAACGCTCAAGCGGCGAATGGCGAGCCCTTAGGGGCGGCCCAGCCGCGGTTATTCGGGCTTCGCTGTCACTTCCGGACTCGTCCTGCGGCCTCCGTCGTTGCAGCGCCGCCCCTCAATGTTCCAGGCCGCTGCCGACGCTGTCGCGGCCGCTCCGGGTGACCAGGGCGCGGTAGACGGCCAAGTCGATCGTCTCCGGGATCAGTCGCACCGACCCGTCCGCCAATACGAAGTTGGCGCCGGACGGATGATTGCTGTTGAAATCGTGCGTATGACCGCCTGCGTTGGGAGGGTACAGGGCGGTGCCGAGGATTCGGCCGACCGAACAGTCGATCCCTGGCACGATCCCTACCCAGGTCCCGTACTCTACTCGCGAACTCCGCTCGCCTGCGACGAACGTCTGGCTCAATCCGTCCAGGATGTCCGCAAAGCGAACAGTGCTATTGTGAAAGAACGAGCCATCACCTCTGCATTGCATTCCCGCCGGCAATGTACCGCAAACATGGACATCGCCTGTACCCCAGACACCAGCGTAGTTGCCGGTGGCATATTCGAAGGCTCCAAGACCGGTATCCCCTTCATCCTCTTCATCCTCTTCGATATTGGGAAACTTGCTGTCACCGGTGTCCGAAGGGCAACGGAACGTTGCGAGGACAAGCAGACGCACCGCGTCATTTGCCGGATCAGTGATGGGTTTCCTGAAATCGATGAGACTATCCTGCACGTTGGCTTGTTCGATAAACGGGAGGATCCGGCTCGCCCACCCCCATCCCGGGTCGCCGAGTCCGTAAGGACGGCCGTTCGTATCATAGCCGTCCCAACCCGCGGGCAATTGCCTGTACGTATCGTGGTGCATGTGCATCGCCAAACCGATTTGTTTGAGGTTGTTCGTGCATTGCACACGCCGAGCCGACTCTCTGGCCGCTTGAACGGCGGGTAGCAGCAAAGCAACCAATATGCCGATGATGGCGATAACCACCAGCAATTCCACCAACGTAAAGCCTTTTCGCGATGTCAACATGAGAGAATTCTCCAAGATCGCAGAACCGTGTTGCGCCGTGTGTTCACGGGGGACCAAACGAAAGTCCGTGCGCGCACGCACACACTCAAGGCACACGTGCGGCATCTCACTCAACAAGGGTCAAGCGATCGACGGAGGAGCCCGACACCGCTCGATGCGGGAGAATGCAGGGATCGCGCGGGCGGGCGGCACCTGCGGAGCCTGCTGCCGCAGTGGCTCAACCAGGGCGATCTCGAAGGCCTTGGGAGAAGTGACCTTCTGGGAAAGAAAATAGCAAATCGCACAGTCGTGTTCGGCGTCTGACTCACACGACCTGTCGATAAGCCTCACGAGGGGCGTCGATGTGGCCGACTCCTGGCATGCCGCCGGCAACCCGATTCGGGGCTTGACGCTGCAGGATGAACAATTCGCCCGATAACTTGAGCCCACGCTCCCATGGCGATGGAAACGCCCGGCGTTCACCGCGAAAAGGTGAACTGCCAAGAGAAACAAAATAGCGAGGCGTCGAGCAACCATAGCCATGACTTATCCGGACATTGCGTGCGCAACAGCGCCAAGCTTAGCGGGTGAGGTCAGGCCTGTCAAACACAGTTCAGGGCGCCAGAAACTCATGGGTCCGTTGGCCGCATTCCTCGCGGTAAGGACATGGAAGCCGCTTTGTGGACGGCGGCTACGGCTTACGTTCGACCCGCAGGAACTCGCCGTAGAAATTGTCGCTGATGGCGGGCGCGTCTTTCGCTTTCACCGCTTCGAAACCGGCGGCAGCGATCTCCCTGTAGTAGACCTCCTTGGGGGCACGGGCTCGTTGCCGGACGAATTCGCTGCTGTCCTTGCGAAGATCGAAGTCGATGATGATCAGCCGCCCGCCTGGACGCAACGCGCGGTGGATCGAAGCCAACATCTTCTCCGGCTTCTCGAAGTGGTGGTACGTATTGCAGAGAAATGCCACGTCGATGGAGCCGGCGGGCAATTCCGCGGAATCGTGAGAATTCAACACCGTCTTGACGATACGCTCGTGGCCGTGCTGTTTGGCACGCTCGGCGATGTACCGCAGGAATCCCGGTCCAATGTCCACCGCATACACGATCCCCTCCGGCCCCACCTGCTCGGCGAACAACTGGGTGAACAAGCCGGTGCCGGCGCCGATGTCGGCCACGGCGTTGCCCCGTTGCAGGCCCACGGCGCGGGTGATGGACTGACGCTTGGCATACACGTCGCGACCCTCGCTCTCGAAGCGTTTCACGAATTGTTCGATGTCGCCATTGGGGTCGGCGAACTTCTTGTTCATCTCGCCCGCGTACGGGGCTGGTTTCTGCTCGCGCGGACTTTCCTCGGCCTTTACCGCTGCGAGCAAAAGGGCGAGGGACAGGCAAAGCCACATCATCGTCTCGAGAACTTGTCGCATGGAAAGTGTCCTTTCCTGGTGTTCAGAATTGAAGTTCCGCATTGTTGCACGCTCCTTACCGCAAAGCCGGCCAAGTCACATTGTCCTTCTGACCGTCAATAGCGAACCATGACCGGTCAGGAAGAATCCCGGTCCCGCGTTTCGTCGCCTCCTGTCGGTCAGGGCGCGGCAGAGTCTCCGATGAGGTCGCCGGCAGCCCGTGTGCAGAGGGCAAGGTAAGCAGTCTTCCCGATCGTTTCGGGGACCAGTCGCACCGAGCCATCGGCGGCCAGGAAGTTGGTGCCGCTCGGGTGGAAACTGGATTGCCGGCTGTAGCCCCTCCTCAGTCAGCCCTGATGATAGCGGCCCGCCCCGGTTCGGAGCACCAGACGCTCTCGGAAAGTGTGCGGCGCAGACTCGCCCGGAAAACTCGCGGCGAAACAGGCCACATCCAGTAAGCGGCCTGCGGTACGTGTATACGGGCTGAACGGCGCGGCCATTCAGCGGGAAAACGGGCGTTTGGCGACTCCGGTCCGTCGCGCCGCTGCGTCATTCCTCTCGAGCGTCAGGGTGATTTGTCTGGATTCCAGTTATCCCAATTCTGAGCTGGCTTTGCGTTCCGTACTTCTGAGGTCTCCCAATCGAAAGCTGCCATCGATCGAAGGCCGCCATCCACAGGCCTTTGGCTTCACTGTATCCCGCGTCGTCGGCTGCTTTTGCCAGGCGGTATGCGGACTCATAGTCCTCACTGTCATTCCCATGCTGCAATATCATGGCCGCGTGGTATTTTGATTCGGGGTTCAAGGAGTCTGCTTGGTTTTCGACGATTTCACGCGTTCGCAACAGCCGAGCGTTGTCTCGGCCCGGCAGTATCGCGAAACGCCCGCTGTATCGATCAGACTGATCGAGTGCGAACATATACTCGAGCTCTTCCTCCGTTGTCAGTCCCGCTTGCCGGTTCACTGCGGGACGGGTTGCCAGAAGAGTTCCCGCCAAAGCGCTGATTCCGATCAGTCCGACCATCAGCGGTATGGTGATCAGAAAACGCTTCGGTTTGACGCGGAGGATTCGAAAACGGGAAAGACCATACCAGGCGCCATAAACAAACGCACCGGCCATCAAGAGCCAGATGGAAATCAGCAATAGTCCAAGGGACAAAATGCCCGCAATGTCGATTGTGTATCCAACCACAACGCCGGTCAGGCAGATCGGAATTGACAATTTCAGTTTCACGCCATTCATTCCAGCAGGCCGATCCATTCAGTCCACGTCAGCGGGGAGCTTGCTCGATAGCCCCCGAGTTTGCGCACGGGCAGCACTAATCCGGCGAAGATCCGGTCCAGGTTGGCAACCTTCTGGGAGGAGGGAACCACCGGAGAAGCCTGAGCCGACGCCAGAGGCACGGCCGATACCGAAGGGTTCGTCGATACCGGAGGCTTGGCCGACACCATCAGGGACGCTGCCGAAGCGGAGGGCGTCAGCGATGCGGGAGGAACCGGGACCACGATACTCTTGTAGGGATAGATCTGGATGCGGCGGGTAGCGCGGATGGAATCCTCGTAGCCCCTGCGTGTCCGGTGCAAATAGGCATACGTCATGGTTCCGGAGGCGACCATTCGCTCATGGATTCCATCGTCGCCCGCGTCCATGGAGTTTGTCCCGGTGCCGCCGTCCAGTTGATCGCGGCCGTTGCCCCCGGCCAAGATGTCGTTGCCATCCCCGCCGTAGAGCGAATCATCGCCATCCTCGCCGTAGAGGTTGTCGTTGCCGGCGCCACCCTGCAAGTTATCGGCGCCCGCACCGCCCCAAAGGCTGTCGTTGCCTTGCTGGCCGTCGATGCGGTCATTGCCGGACCCGCCCACCAGTTGATCGTCGCCATCGCCGCCGACGATGTAATTGTTGCCGGAGACGCCCTGGATCAGGTCATTGCCGGCATCGCCCTGAGCGTTGTCATCTCCCCGGCCGCAGATGATGGTGTCGTCGCCGCCCAGGCCATAGAGATTGTCGTTGCCGTCGCCGCCATCCAGCAGATCAGCCCGATGGGAGCCATACAGTTCGTCGTTGCCGCCCTGGCCCTCCAATACAAACCGAACCCTGGGGTTGTCGTATGCGGGATCCACTACGACGAGATCATTGCCGAAAGCAGCCTGGATTTGCACCGTGTCGGGGTTGTTCGCTGCGGTTCTGTCGTTCTCCAGGGTCACGTAGCCCCAGGGCATAGCCACGAGGGTTTCGGCCACGCTGAAGGTTGGGTTATTGACCAGCGCAGTGACGCCGATGGCGTCGTCGCGCACGGACCCCTGAACGATGAGGCGATTGCCGCCCCAGGGACCGGGTTGGGGGTCGTAAGGATCATCTCGGAAGACGGCTTCCACGAAGCTCACCCCCGTGCCGGTCAGGTCCTTGATTTCAATCTGCTTTTGCTTGGGTTCCTTGACCACGAATTGGAGCCATTCCACGTTTCCGGCATAGCTGGAGGTGCCTGCCATCGTGGAGTAAATCCTGAGGCGATTACCGTTGGGAAGGACGGTCGCCCCCAGCTTGGTGTAAGCGAACAACTGATCCTGCTGCCCGTCGCCGCCGTCGATGACATCCATGTTGCCGTCGATATTCATGGTAAGGTAATCGTCGTCTTCACCTCCGTAGAGAGAGCTGGCCATGCCATTGCCGCAGTTGAAGTTGGAGAACAGGTAGTCGTTACCCGATTCGCCATACAGTTGATTTAACAGGCCGTTCCCCTGGATGTAGTCGCTTCCGGAGCCGCCGAATGCGGTGTTGTCGGACTGGCCGAGCAAATAGATTCTGTCGTTTCCCTCGCCGCCGTAAACGGTCAGGCCACCCTCGGGCTTGAGCCCGCCGGCATTCAGGAAGTCGTCGCCCGGGCCCAGGTCGATAACGATGGTGTCGCCGGGCAAGTCCGCGAGCGGAACATCGTTGGTGCCCAGGGCGTCCTCCCCGGCCAGCATATCCAGCCGAAGCACCCACCATGTGCTGGTGGAAGGAATTTTCAGCCGCGCATCGTTGAACTGCAGAACACCGCCGGAAGCACTCACGGTATCGTCATTGACGGTGCCCCGGAGTTGCAGGGTATTGGTGGTGCCTCGGGTGTCCAGCGTCACCGAGCCCAGTGGCGAGGTTGCGAGCAACTGCAGGGGACCGGCAGAGGTGCTCACCTGTCGCAGGCCCTGGGGACCAGCGGGCGTCCATGTCACGGTCTGGCCCGCGTCCTCGGCCTTAACGACCAGAGAATCGGTCGCCCCGCCTTCCACGCCGACAAGCTGGATCGTGCGGGTCGGCCCAAAACGGTCCACAGTCCATCGCACGTTATCCCCGTCATCCTGCGTCAGCAAAACCTGTTCGAAGCCCAACAGGCTGGTCGTCGGTCCCAATCCGGAGATGGTCTCGCTGATTAGCCCCAGCTGCAAAGTCGGTGATCCGTCCTTCGCGTCAGAGATCTCCAACTGATCCTGCCCGCCCAGCCCCTCCAGGGTCATTTGCTTGCCCGGGCCGAGGTTGTGATCGACTTGGAAGAAAGGACTCAATTGAATGGTGGTGGGGTTCACGACCATCAGATCGGCCCCCTCGGAGCCGACCACTTTCAGGGAGTCGGAAACACCTTCGCTGGTGACGATGATCTTGCCGGCACCGCCCAGGTTCTGGACGAACAGCGGCAGTCGATCCTGAATCAGGACCGTACCCGAGTCCGGCAGGGTTCCCGGTCGAACGAGGAAGTTGCCCGATCCCGCGATGCCCAGCTGATGGTTGCCGGCCTGGCCGTCGTAACGGACGCTCGCCAAGCCCAGAAACTGGTAAACCGTGTCGCTGCCCTCGAAGGTGATCTGACCGGTGGAGGTGGAAAACGGCTGGTAGACCAATTGCTGGTCATCGTTGTCGCATCCAACCTGAACCACGCTTTTAGGCAGGGGAGAGACACTTCCGATTTTGGTCCGATCGCGAAGGAACACATCCTTCAGCCCGGCGCCCTGTTGGTGATGCAGGATATGGTAGGAATCCGCGCCACCGTTGCCATCCAGATAGACGTTGCTGGCGGGGTGTCCGTCGGCGTCCACGCCGAAATGGGAATAGTCCACGCTCGGCAAGCCATCCATGACGACGTTCAGAACGTTCCCGTCCAACGTCTCCACGTCAATGTTCTCAGCGGCTACGGTCCCCTGCATCCACAGGCTATCCGGCGCCATGCCGCCGCCGGCGTGGAAGACGATTCCCGCCACGCCAATCAATTCAAGGGCGCACGACCACACCGACTGCTGGGTGGGATCGTCCCATGATTGCACTCCGCCCCAGACCTGGCCGGGCGTGGGGCTGGGCATGAGCATCACTTCATCGGCATGGTCGGTTCTGCCCCGGATTTCGACATAGGAAGGAGAGGATTGGTCACCCCGGGCATCCACCGAAAACGCCGGAAAGACTGCCGAAGTCCCCACCATCAGCATCACCCAGTTGTTCTGCAGTGTGAGGACCTTCAATTTGGATACATTGGCGATCTCGTCCGGTTCGTAACCCGTGGTGACGCGGGTGTCGCGGTCGTAGGTCACCACCCGGTAGCCAAAGGGCGCCGCCACGTTGGCGTCCACGGTGTAATCCAGGCGTTCCTGCCAAATCGGGGCGAGAATCAGGTTGCTTCCTTCGCCGCCGTCGATGATGGCGTTTCCGGTCACAGGTCGGAAGAAGGTGTCATTGCCCGTGCCGCCCAGCGCGGTGCCGCGATAATCGGGGAAGGCATCCAGCTGCACGTTGAGCAGCGTGATCTGATCATCGCCCTCGTCCCCCTTGATCGTCCCGGGCCCCACCAGAATGTCGTTGCCTGAACCGCCCTCGATCACGACTCGGCAGCTTCCCGATGAGGGATCATTCATCACCTCCGGATCGACCGTGATGTGGTCATTGCCCGCCTCTCCCAGGATTTTCAAGGTGTCGCCGGAGACGCCGCCGGTGAGCATGCCGACCATGCCCCAGGGCATGACGACGCCCTTCATGGGCAGGGCCACGCCGACGGGAAAGGCGACTTCCGCATGGATTTCATCATCCAACAGCGTTCCCACGACATTCACCTGATTGTTGCCGTGGTTGGTGGAGTGAGCGTTATTCACGAAGCGGACGATCACCTCCTTCACCGAAGTGAGCGACAGGTCCCGGACCACCACATTCCGCTGGTTGGCGTCCTGCATGAAAAAATCCAACCCCTCGATGTCAATGGCGGAGTTATACGCCATGGTCTGCTTTTCCACGGAGGAGTAGTAGATCAGGGCGTGGGTTTGCACCGTCAGTACATCAATGTCCCCGCGCACCAGCGGAGCGACCATCTGGTCGTCCCCGGTTCCTCCATCGAGTATGTCGCCATTGAGAACCGTGCGGAGGATGTCCGAATCCGCTCCGCCGAAGAGCAGGTTGCCTCCGACGTTGGAATAGAGGGTGTCCATGCCGGCGTCGCCGTAGAGAATGTCCAGCCCGTGCAAGCCGGCGATAATGTCATTGCCGTCGCCGCCCTGGACCACACTGGCCCGGAATTCGGATCCGTACAGAAGATCATTGCCCCCGCCGCCCTCCACGGTCAGGGAAAGGGATTCTCCATCGCCGTTGATGCCATGGGGCGCGACCAGGTCATCGCCGGGTCCGGCCACGATCCACAACGAAGCGATCGGGCCCTTGAGAGGTTCGGCCTCGTTGCCGATCTCATCGTTGCCGGCCAGGGCGTCGAGGCGAATCAGGCTGTATTGCGATTGATTGGCGTAGGTGGTTTCCGCTCCGTTGAGGACGTAGTGGAGCGTGTCGGCCGGATCCGCCCACAGGCGAATCTGATCGTCCCCCTCGGTGCCCAGCAACAGCAATGCGGCCGGGGTGCGCCGATCTTCCAGGATTTCCAGATTAAGTGAACGGACTTTCCGACGGATGGCAGCCAGGCGTTTCTTCAGCGGGAGTTTGCGAAACATGACATGAACCCATCCACGACAAAGGGGTTGCAAACTGGAAGAACATGGGAGGCTGCTCCGCAGCAACCATTTGGGAATACATCCTCCCCGGCGTCTATAAAGAACTCCAGATCATTTGTTGTCAAGAAAAAAACGTTCCGGCGGCTGAGGCATTCCAGGAGGATCGCCATGGCCTGAACAAATCGCCGCAACGTGACATCGTGAACTCGCCGCTCAACGACAAGGAGAGAACCTGTCCGTTGTTACCGCCTGTCCGTCGTTACCGCACCGTTGTTTCACGAACCTGCCACGGCTATGCTCGCGTATGTTTCAGCAAGTCGAGTCTCCAAATCGCTAATCGAATATGGCCGGCCATCAAATATTGCAGCAGGGAGGCGAATCGTGATCATAGGCCGTCTTGTGATGCGGTCTCTGGTGTTTGCGATCGTATTGATCGTTGTGGTTCAGAGTCCTGCGGCAGAGCAGAATGCGCAGCGGAAACCGCAGGGCTTCGTCGAAGCGATGTTCTCGGACGTGACGCTCAACCAGCGGCATCGTCCGATTGCGGATCCCGTTCGCTACCTGACGCAACTCGGCGAGTTGTCGCAGCGCACGGAACCCCAGCTTCAGTCGGCGCTGTCCGAACTCGAACGCATGCGGCAGCTCGACGGACGCAACTGGCAGGAAATCCAGCGCGCATGGCAGAACTCGAAATCCCGCCTCCCCCTCGACCAGCCGATGTACCTGGCCCGTTTGTACGATGCGGCCGTTCAGAATCAGCGCGAGATTGACAAGATCGACGACGAGGAGGACGCCGCGTTTCGGGCACGGTTCGGGTTCAGCATCCGCGAACGACTCTTTGCCCACACGCCGGATCAGCAGGGAAAGGTCAATCAGTGGCGGCTCGAACATCGCAACGAACCGTACGAAAAGCGGCGTCAGCAAGTGCAGGATCGGTTCGGGAATCGTCTTCAGGAGATCTCCACCGAATTTCGCAACCAGACCGGTCCCGGTGAGAAGTATCTCGATCAGCTGCAGCAGGAGACCCTGGGGCGCTATCAGCGGAATCTGGCGGTTCAGCGGAACATCCGTGTGGAGTTGAACCGGCGTCACAGAGTGGCCGGTGAGATTCCGTTGGAGAAACCCAGAGAGGCGCGTGCGGGATCTCTGGTGTTGAGTTCGCCGCAAGCAAGGTACGAGTCGACGGTGGGGCAGGTAGCCGACGTTCGCCTGACCGTTTCGGGCGGCAAGCCGCCTTACGAAGTTACGGTCAAACGCACGGAAGGGAACGTAATCGCCGTGATGACGTTGTCGCAGCCGGGCGAGACGCGTTTTCCGGTCTCGTTTCCGAAGGAGGATACGTACACGGTCCAGGTGATGGCCCGGGATACGAGAATTCCGCGGAACGAGGCGACATTGACGCTCGAACTCCGCGTTACGGAAAGCAAGCCGACAGCCCCCCTGTCGTCGCAAGCACCCAAGCCGCCGGATCCGCTGCGGTCCCCGACTTCGACGAGACCGAGAGAAACAACGAAATCACTTGCGAAGCCGGAAACGCCGCAATACTCGCCATGGCGGCTTGCAGCTGGGACGTATCAGGCAAATCTGTGGCCCGGACTCGCCTGGAATGTTCATGCTCGCAAGCTGCCGAAGCCCGGCGTCGTCCCGCCTTTGCCGGTAACGTTGACGTTTCAGGCCGACGGCCAGTTCACGGGCTCGATCGACTGGAACCTGGCCGATGCGGAGAAGGACTTCTCCGGCCATCGCCCCGGCGCCACGATCTCCAGCCGCGTGACGGCCAGCGTCAGCGGCAAGGCGGATTGGACGACTGGAAGGATCGACTGGAAACTCGAGCAGGGCAAGTTACTTCATCAAATCACGGAACCGACCGTCAATGGCAAGGGAATCGAGAAGTCGAACTGGACGGCTGAGTTCGCTTACGAGTTTTCCGGATGGCAGTTCGAACACCCGACATTCGCCGTCGAACTGGGAAAGAGCCTCGACCACTCGGAATTGAAATACGGGCCGCCTCCGCCGGGTGCACTCGAGTCGGCCGGATTTCCGAAGTTCGTTGTCGATGCGAGGGGAACGTACCGCTTTTCCGAACGAGGCTTCGGCGGGATACCCGCGAACGGTCCCCAGAATGGCCGCTACGACACGATGCCGGGCCCCGGCGGTTGTGCGAAGTTGACGCTCAACAAGTCCGACTATGAGTACGTCTATCCGGACCGAACGAACACCGAAAGCGACTTGGCCAGTCTCCAGATGTCCTGGGCCGAGTACACGACCTGGTTCCTCAAGCTCTTGGAACAGACCGCCAAGCCCGAGTCCGCTCCTTCCGCCGCGCCCGCACCGATCCGGGGCGATCTGGCCGCGTTCGGCCTCTGGCCGCGGGGCGAAGTTGCGGCAAAACCGGGGGAATCGTTTGAACTGGACGCCATGGGAGTCCTGCTCAACGACCCGTACGAGGCCGTGAACCTGAGCGACCGGGCCACGTGGACACTGCCCGACGGACTCGTTCGGGGTCCGGACGGCAAGATGAAAGCGACGAATCCGGGGACGTATACGGCATCGGTATCGATCAAGAGTCCGGACGGCCGGGTGATGAACGATTCGATTCGAATCCTCGTGCAGTAGTCAGTAATATCCGACGAAGACGAGGACTGTAGCGGTCACAACGAGGCAGGGAAAGAAACGACGCAGCCCGGCAGCGTTTGTTTCCAAGTCTATCCGGGCTGCGTTCATTTCGGAGTTGGGCCAAGAGAGTATAGCGCCCAACTAAACGGTTGCACGCAAGCGCGAGCGAATTTGTAGGAAATTCCCCTACACGGAGGACGTCTTCTGGTGGGGGTTATGGGTCGCGAGAAAGGACTAATGATTTGCCATGCGTGAGTTTTCCCAGCAGCTTCGCGTGCTCACAGCCGTGGTGTTTGCCCAGGCTCGACGTACTCTGGAGTGAGCACGCAGCGTGCTGACGCGCAAGCCGGTGCCGGCCGCGGAGATTCTCGAAGGGCCGGACGCTGTGTTTCTCGATGTGAAAAGGCAGAGTCGTCTGGCCCGAGCGGCCGTTTGCAGCCGAACAACGCAAGTCGCCGAAGATGTCAGTCGTAGTGTACCTTGCAGCGAGGCAGCGTTTTTCGCAGCTCATTGCCGGCATCCTTGAGCTGTCTGAGACAACCGACGAGCTCAAGGGTTTCCAGATTGTTCAGTTCCTTGAGTTCGGCCAGGCCGGTCAAGCCGCGACAGTAACTGAGGTCCAGCGACCTCAGCTTCGACAGACTCGCAAGCGGCGACAGGTCACCGACCTTGCCGCATCCGCCGAGATTGAGTGTTGTCAGGGCTGTCAAACCGGCCAACGGCCGCAGGTCATGCAGATTGTTGCAGCCGAACAAGTCCAAGGAAGTTACTTTCGTCAGTCCCTCCAGCGGAGAGACATCGGTGATCCGCTTGCACACGGTGAGTCGCAACTCCGTGAGTCCGTCGAGGACTTTCTGCTGACGCAACGCACGCAACTGCTCGTCGCTGGTTCGCGGAGGCAGACCCAGGACCGCCAGTTTACGCAGCTTGGACAGCGACGACACGTCAGCCATCGCATCGCAAGCGGTCAGCTGTAATGTGCGCAGTTCAACGAGGTCGGCGAGAAATGACGTATCGGAGACGCCGCGACAGAGCGGCAATTCCAGAACTCTTAACCTGATGAGCCCGGCAAGCGCCGATGCATCCTTGATTTCGGGGGACGACAAACGAAGCGCCTCGAGTCTCTTCAGAACCGCCAGTGACGACACATCCGTGAGGCGGGGGCAGAATTGCAGATCGAGCGAGACGAGATTCGTGAGGTTCGCCAGCGGCGCGATGTCAGACAGCTTCTCGCAGGACCTCAGACTGAGCGTTCTCAGGTTGGTCAGACCTTGCAGAGCGGAAACATCCATCAGCCGGGCATTGGACAGATCCAGTTCCGTCAAGCGACTTAACGATTTCAGCGAGGATAGGTCGTTTAAGCCCCCGTTGCGCGAACCGACTCCGGACGACAAGTCGAGCGAAGTGAGGTTGGGCAGTCCGGCGAGAGCGGAAATGTCAGCGATATCTTGGCAATTGCTCAAGCTGAGCACCTCGAGATTGCGGCAGCGGGCAAGCGAAGAGATGTCGCTCAACCGGGGACACCGCGTGAGCTTCAGCGTCGTGAGACTGGGCAACTGCGCCAGGGGAGCAACATCCTCCAATTGGCTGCAGAAGTCCAACTTCAGCGACCGCAGTCTGGAGAGGCCGGAGAGTGGAGTCAGGTCCGTGAGATTCGCGCCTGTCAATGAAAGCGAAGTGAGCGTTGACAGTCGGGCCAATGGAGATAGGTCGGTCAGTTTGTCGGATGGGCGAAGCGCCAGCGACGTCAGATTCGGCAGACTGGCCAGGAGCGGAAGGTCTTCGACCACGTGAGTCCCGTCCAGTTCCAGCGATTCCATGTCTGTGAGCCCGGACACCGCTTTGATGGCCGAATACGTGCCCACGTGGACGCTCAGAGACTTCACGTGCGCCAGCAGGCCCTGGTCGCGGCATTTCTGCAACAAGCGAGGATTCCCCGGCGGTGAAATGCGAATCCGATCGATGCCCAATCGCTCCAACTCCCGCTTGTACTCGGATATGTTGCTCGGTTGCAGTCTGTCCAACCGGCACACCCAATCGTCGCATGCCGGAATTTCCATGACGCCGGGCGTCGATCCTGCTTCTTCCCACTTGCCGTTGACCTTGACGAGCGCCGTCATCGGCAGGGAACTGGAGAAAGTCCGCGCAGGGAGAGACTGCTCGGGGACGGGCGCTCCGGCTGTCGGCGAGTTACTGTCAACCGCTGATGAACGAGCCAGCCAGCCCGATGGGACCGGTATTGCAGCCACGAGCAGGCATGTCACACCGAGGAGACTGCCCTTTCTCATTTCACCCATCCTCTCGCATAAGCGTCGGAGCCTGTGCGCTCGTAGTCAATTCACGGCCGCAGCACCGGACGTCGCGTCGTCAGTGCCTGTTCCACAATCTCCGCAGCCCGAGGCACGCCGCCTGCGGCCTGCATGGCCGTCTGCAGTTCGCGGGCACGCCGCCGAAAACTCTCTTCGCGCAATACCCGCTCGACCATGCGTCGCAGTTCCGGAGCGGCGCACTTGCGGAATGAGGCACTCAGGCCGACTCCCGAATAGACGATCCGCGCCGCGACGCCCGGCTGATCCGTGGCGCGCGGCAAGGCAACCATCGGCACTCCGCGGCTCAGCCCTTCCAGGGCAGTATTCAGCCCCGCGTGGGTGATCAGCAGTGCCGCCCGCTCGAGCAATGCGGGCTGCGGTGCGAAGTCCACCACCAGCGGATCACCCGGATAATCGTGGGAGTTCTCGCTGCCATCATTCTGGTCGGCCCATTTGCCGCGGGCCAGCACCAGCTGGGCATCCAGGCCCGCGCACGCTGCGGCGACCCGAGCGTAGACCGCTCGGTTCCCGCGGTGCGGAATCGTCCCCAACGAGGCGAAGATCAACGGGCGGCCGTCCAGACGTTCCCACGGGAATCCGGCCGTGTTGCAAGGCCGACCAGCGCCCAACGAGCCCACGCGGTGAAAGCACGGTGGCGCCGCAGCGCGGGGAAAATCGAACTCCGGAAACAGCTGCGAGATCTGGGCCAAGGGAGAATAGACATCGTCGATCCGTGAAAACGGGCGCAGGTCCCACTTCCGTCGATAGCGATTGATGGCCTGTAACGATGGCCGCAGGCACCAGCCCCAACCCGCGTGGCCTGCGCGATTCCGCAGACGTGCCGGTACACCGGACTTATGGCGCCACTCCGTGAACATGGGCGGTACGGAGGCATCCATATTCCAGGGCAATGCCGAGCAGAAGGTGACAAACGGCAGGTCGAACCGCTCCGCTACGGTTCCCGCGGCCGGGATGATTTGATCTGCGACCACGCCGTCCACATTCAGGTCTTCGAGTATCTGCGGCATCCTCTGCAACAGGTCCTCCGACTTGGCGCGGAGACTGGCTCGCGGTCCCGCGGCGAAGCGCGCACCGATGCAGCGGAAGATCGGACACGAGAAGCGTTCCCATAGGGTCAAAGTCACGCGTTCGGTGAATTCGCACAGGGGCAACTTGAATTCGTGCAGCAGGGGTGCGATTTCCGGGCCCGAGATAACCGTGATGCGATGTCCGCGGTTTACGAGTTCGCATGCCAGCCCAACCACGGACAGGCAATGCCCGGCTCGTGCCGGTACCAGAAATGCATAGTGGGCCATCGTCGTTCTTCTACTCGCACTAATTCGGCCAGGAATATGGACGCGAGACGTCACTGATTATACAGTTCGACTCCGAAGATCATGTCCCGCTCAACGCTCGTTCGATTGCTGTGCGCCGACGGATGATTGGCGAATGGCATTCCGGAAGACCGCCAGTTCCTTGTCGTCGTAGGGAGTATGGTTGTTGCGGAAGATGTCGTGCTGCCACACATCGCTCGGTTTTCCAGTCGGCCTCATGTGCAAATGGGTCTGCGTCTTGCCGTTCACGAGTCCCCAGTGGAGGGCTGCCACGCGATATTTGGCCAGCACGGGCAAGCAGGTCGCCGGCACGCTGTCGTACGGACGAAACATCCATTCCGTGCAAAGTACGGGGCGGCCGCTCTTCAGCAGTTCCTTGATTTCCACCTCGAGTTCGTTGGCAGCTGAGTAGTTATGGAAGGAAACATAATCTGAAAGCCGTCCTACCAGTTCCCGCATCTGCGTGCTGCCGTAATCCGTCGCGGCCACAGGTTGAAGAGGTTTCACCTGACGGGCCCAGGCAAATGAGGCCTCCACCAGCGCGAGCGGTGCCCGGTCGTCGAGGGGCTCGTTCCAGGTTTCCCACGCCAGAACCCGTGCGTCCTGAGAAAAAGTCCCGACGATATCCTGGACGTACTCCTTCAGTTTCGGCCAGCATTTCGGATCGTGAGCACGCTTGGGTCCCGGACTTGGTGTCCAGGCATGCGCGTACTTGCCGGGAATCGGATCGGGTTGTTTGCCCGGGAACGGATCGGAAAACGGACTGAAGTTGCAGTCGTCGAACAAAACGAACATCGTGCGTATACCGTGCCGGTTTGCGATCGCCAGGAACTTCTCCAGGCGATCCTTGAGGCCGGCGGAGTCTCCCTCCCACACAAGATATTGCACAAACACTCGCGCACAATTGAATCCGACGTCTTGGGCCAGAGCCATCTCTTTGTCAATCGTTGCCGGGTCAAAGGTGTCCTTCTGCCACATTTCCGTGGTATTGATCGCCGTGGCGGGTATGTAGTTGAAACCGACCAGCCAAGGCTGCTTCCGATACCAGGCCCAGGCTGTCTCCGTCGGCCAGCGTTGGCCGTCCGCGGCATCGCTCCGCTCCGCGGCGACAGGAGCGGCCTCTGCGGCGCTGAGCGCGGTTGCTCCGACGAACATGACAATTCCGGCCGTGATCAGAGTCCATTTTGGGTTCGCCGAAGTCCTCGAGCGATTGGGATGCAATGTCTCGCTGAGGTCGCTGGCTTCCGCCCCCGTGATCACGCAGTCATCCCGTTGAAAACTCGTGACACCATCCCGCACCCCGGCTACTTCGATGTCCGGCCGCAATTCACGAGCATCCGCGCTGAGCGCCTCTGCGATCTTCATAAGGGCATTCTCCTGGGGTCGGCAGGTTCGACTTGGCATTTGCGAAATCGCAGGCTACGAACAGCCGGCGTGCCGGGCAAGCTCCTGCCGGAAAATCTGCTTTGCTTCCATCGAGTCCCGGTCTCGAGCGGCAAGCGTCGTTCGCAGTTGTGCTTGGCCGATCCGCGCAGTCTCGGCGTCGTTGAGTGTTCTTTCGTCCGGCTATGGAAAACCCCATTCCGTCCATCCAGCGTTGAAGGCGGGCCATCCAGCGTTGAAGGCGGGCGAAATTGAAAAATCGTGGGGTGCGGCCAGATGCCGGCGACGGCCCGAAGAATTCACCCCTGGCCGATTGTTGCTCGAACGGCGTTGATAATTCTGCGAAGTCACGCCGACGGGAAACAGTCTCGTGCTGTTATCGCGAGTGCTCGTTGCCACTGCAGCGTGCATTGGACACCTCCCCGCCGCGTTCAGCCATGATCTGGCCTTCAAGGCCAGCTGAATGCCATATACCGATATCGTGAGCAGGGGGCCCCTTGTTCTCAGTCGCCTTGTGGCTTCCGCCGCAATGTCCGTACTCCGAAGATCGATTCGGGCGGCACCCGCTGATCTTCGTTTCACCTGATCCTCCATGGGCGTCCGATCGAGCGAATGCGGACGCCGTGCTGCATCGAGATGCCGCCCCGACGGAGCCGCGAACATGCCGGTCGTCGCATCGAGGCCGTTTCCCCGTTATGCTGGGCTCGGCAGCCCACAATTGAGCATTTGGCTGTCTTGCCAAAGTCGATAAAGGAGAATCCGTATGATGACGCAATGGAAGCACTCTCTGCTGCTCCTGCTTGCCGGACTGATGGTCGTCGCCGCGGTTGCTTCTGGGAGCGCTGCGCAGGAGCGACGCGGGTTCGGCGGTCCGATCGAACTGAACCCGGACGACGTTGCCGCGTTTGCCGACCCGCCTGCCGGCTTCGATTCCCAGCGCGAAGGGATCCCGCACGGCCAGCTGGAAATGGTGACCTATGATTCCAAGTCCGTCGGGACCGCCCGCAAGATGCAGGTGTACACGCCGCCGGGCTACACGAAGGACAAGAAGTACCCGGTACTCTATCTTCTGCACGGCATCGGGGGCGACGAAACGGAGTGGCAGCAGTTGGCCAAGCCCAACGTCATCCTCGACAATCTGATCGCCAACGGCGAAGCCGAGCCGATGATCATCGTCATGCCCAACGGCCGGGCACAGAAGAACGACAGGGCCGAAGGCGACGTATTCGCTTCGGCCCCCGCTTTTGCCGCATTCGAGGAGGACCTGCTGAAGGACGTTATCCCGGCGATCGAGTCGCGTTATTCCGCCGAAGCGGACCGGGAACACAGGGCGCTTGCCGGGTTGTCGATGGGCGGCGGACAGTCGCTGAACATCGGTCTGGCGCACCTGGACACCTTCGCCTGGGTCGGCGGCTTTTCCTCCGCGCCCAATACGAAGCCGGCCAACCAACTCGTGCCCGACGCGGCGGCCGCCAAGGCCAAGCTCAAGCTGCTGTGGCTCTCCTGCGGCAAGAAGGACGGATTGATCCGGATCAGCCAAGGCGTTCACGCGTATCTCCGGGACAACAACGTCCCGCACATCTGGCATGTCGATGGCAACGCCCACGACGCTGCGCACTGGAAGAACAGCCTCTACTACTTCGCGCAGCACATCTTCCGCGCGAGGCCCCTTCCGGCAACCGCCGCAAGCGCCGCGCCGTCCGACGCGGCAGACAAGGCCGCCGCAGTGGTGGAGGATTTCCGGCCTTCGACACTCAATCAGCCGGGCCAGCAGTTTCCCCAGGTCAACTCCGAACGCCGCGTTCGATTCCGCATCGTCGCGCCCCAGGCCCAGAGCGTCAGTGTGAGCTTTCGCGGAACCCAGCTCACCAAGGGCGAGGACGGCGCCTGGGTTGGCACGTCGCGGCCTTTGGACGAAGGTTTCCACTACTACCATCTCACGGTTGATGGCGGGACATTCAACGATCCCGGCACCTTGAACTTCTACGGTTCTACGCGGTGGGAAAGCGGCGTGGAAATCCCCGCCCACGACCAGGAATTCTACGCACTGAAGGACGTCCCTCACGGCCGCGTGCAGCTGATTCTTTTCCCGTCGAAGAGCACCGACACGCAACGCCGGGCCTTTGTCTACACTCCGCCCGACTACGACAAGAACCCGGACAAGCGATATCCGGTGCTCTACCTGCAGCACGGCTGGGGCGAGGATGAAACCGCCTGGAGCAATCAGGGCCGGGCCAACCTGATCATGGACAACCTGATCGCCGAAGGTAAGATCGGCCCCTTCCTGATCGTAATGACCTACGGGATGACCAATGAGGTCCGATTCGGCGGCCTCGCGAGTTTCAAGATCGGTCCATTCCAGACGGTTCTCGTCGACGAGTTGATTCCGTACATCGATGCCAACTTCCGCACGCTTGCCGATCAACCCCATCGCGCCATGGCCGGACTCTCCATGGGCGGGATGGAGACGAAACAGATCACCCTGGCCAACCTCGACAAGTTTTCCCACATCGGGCTGTTCAGCGGCGGAAGCATTTCTCCGGATGATGTCAGCAACACGCCCGGTTTCAAGGAAAAGGTGAAGCTGGTATTTGTCAGCTACGGCAGCCGCGAACTCGGCAGCGGACGAGGCGGTCGCGGCGGCGATCCTCAGGCCAACGCCGACGGTTTGAAACAGGCCGGCATCAACAGCGTTTTCTATGTCTCGCAGGATACGGCCCACGAGTTCCAGACCTGGCGGCGAAGCCTGCGGGAATTCGCGCCGCTGCTGTTCCGAAACTGAGGGTGCAGGCCGAAACGAGCGGCGACTTTTGAGTGCGCTGAAGCGAAAATCAAGTTCTTGCCTGCGGAGTAATCCATGCGGCCATTCGGGTTCACCCTGGGGTGCCTAAGCCTGGTCTGGGCAATCGCCGGCGTTCTCGCGGCCGCTGCGCCGGAGAGCACCGGCCTTCCTCCCGCTGCGATGAAGCACTGGACCGCCGACAACGGCAACGGAACCTACTCGAATCCGCTGTTCTACGAGGAGTTCGAGGACCCCGACGTCATTCGTGCCGGCGACGATTACTACCTCGCCGGCACGACGATGCACATGAACCCCGCTGTGCAGTTGATGCGCTCCAAGGACCTGGTGAACTGGGAACTCGCCGGCTACTGCATGGATCGCCTGGACCTTGGCCCGGCCTTTCGACTTGAGGGCGGCAACATCTACGGACGGGGCATTTGGGCGCCCTGCATCCGTTACCATCAAGGCATGTTTTACGTCTTTTCAAACGTCAACGGAGTGGGGCTTCAGGTCTTCCGCTCCAAGTCGATTGAAGGTCCGTGGGAGCGGAACCAGTTGCCCGGGCGGCACGACCTGTCTGTGCTCTTCAACGACGACGGCAAGGTCTACATCATCTCCGGCAACCGCAGTCCCTATCCGATCGAAGAACTCTCTGCGGACCTCAGGTCTTTCGTTCCCGATGCCCCCCGACGGTTTTTGAATGCGAAGATGGGTGAAGGCCATCATCTCTATAAGATCAACGGAAAATACGTCGATGTCTCGGCGATTCCCGGGGGCCCCGTGGACCAGATGGTCGCCGTCGCCGACTCGATCGACGGTCCCTGGAAGGTCACTCGCATGGTCGCCAGTGAATCGCTCGGCGTGACCGCGGCGGCTCCGGCGCGGGCCGGTACGGGCGACCGCGGTCTGTGGATTCATCAAGGCGGCATCGTCGATACACCATCGGGCGAGTGGTGGAGTATCATCATGTCGGACCACGGCAGCGCCGGTCGCATGGTCAACCTGGTCCCTGTCACTTGGCAAGACGGTTTCCCGCTCATCGGCCTGCCGGGCAATCTGCGCAAGGCCCCCAACACCTGGATCAAACCCGGCACGGGCCACGTTCAAGCCCCGAAACCGGCTTTCGTGCATGACGACAACTTCGACAGCGGCAGGCTGAATCCGCATTGGCAGTGGAACCACGTTCCTGAAGACAGCAGCTGGTCCACGAACGAGAAGCCTGGCGTGCTGCGTCTGCATTCGCTGCCGGCAGCGGATTTCTATTCGGCCCGCAACAGTCTCTGTCAGCGGCCGCCCGGCCCGGAGTCGATAATGACCGTTGAGATGGACACGTCGGGAATGGTCGCCGGAGACACGGCGGGTCTTGCGCTTCTGAGTTCACCCTATGCCTGGATCGGCGTGGCGAAATCAGCCGAGGGCCGGACGCTGAGTGTGAACAGAAGCCTGAACGGTCGGCGCTCCGGTCCCGGTCGCCCCGATTCTGCTTCGGCCCTCGAGTCTGTCGTCAGCCCGACCGCTCCACCCGAGCACCTCTGGCTCCGCGTTCACTGCAACTTCGACAATGACGAGGCTGTTTTCAGTTGGAGCACCGACGGCACGGAGTTCGCCCGAGTTGGCGATCCTTTTACGATGACGTTCCAACTGACGACGTTCCAGGGCGTGCGACCGGCCTTGTTCCACTTCAACACGTCGGGCCAACGGGGCGGCTATGTTGACTTCGACAACTTCACGGCGGATGAGCCGCGGGCCAGAGGCATCGAACGTGAGATTCCCCTTGGCAAGACCATCGTCTTGACCAGCGGTGCTGACGGCACCGTACTGGCCGCCGACGTCGAAGCGTCGAAGTTGGTCAGCCTTCCGGCGGGCGATGACGTCCCGGCTCGCGCGAAGTTCCAAGTCGTGAGTGTGGGCCCGGGGCGCGTGGCGCTGAAGGCCGGGAATGGAACTTTTGTCTCGGTCGCAGGCCCTGAGAGCGTTGTCCTCAAGAACCTCGGCGCCGAAAACCCCGGCGACGCGGAGAATTTCCAGTGGATCAACCTCATGCGCGGCGACACGATGTTCATGTCGCTCGCCAATCACCGCTACCTTGCGGCCAATCCCAACTTGCCGGGCCCGGTGACCGCTGCCGCTACCGGCCCCGACCCGGCTCGCAAGGGGGGCGCATGTTTTCATTGGACGGAAGTCACGGCAGGCCCGGCCGACTGACTCAGGTATTGGAGACACGGTGCCGGAGGGCATTCCGCTACTCGTTCAGGAGCACCCGAACATGCAGATTGTCGCATCACGCGAGCTGACTCACTTTCCGTGGAACATCGGAAGATTGGCCGAAGGCGAGATACTCCTGCACGCTTTCACCAAGGAGTCTTCCTATCTCGAATGCTACGATGCGGACCTCAGGCCGCTGTGGGAAATATGTCTCGACAGACGCGTCCTGGCCATGGCCGTCTCTCGCGACGGAAAGCCCTGGGTTTTCGACGAGGGGGGCGTTTCGGTTTTCGACAACCGGGGTCAGGTTCTGTCCCGCGTGGATGTCCAGATGTCTGAAGGAATGCAATTATCCGCGTTCGCGCTGGTGGACGACGGTTTCGTCTGCGCCTGCGCCCTCGATAATGAGAGGGATCTGCTTGCTCCCACGCTGCAGCGGATTAATTCCGACGGCACGGTGCGTTGGTCGACGACAATTCCCGTCGGCACAATTGCGTGCGAGGGATGCGTACAGTCGAGCGCCGACGAGGGCTGGAAAGTGCGCCCGGTCGATGCCTGGCAACCTCTGACGTGGGTCTCGGCGTCAAGCAGGCTCACGGTGTCCGGCGACGCTGTGCTGGCGGGTTTCGTCGAGATGCCGCGAAGTGGAATCGGCCGCGCATACTCGCTCTCGCTGGATGACGGTTCGATCCGATTCACGACCAAAACCGGCCCGCTCCACAACGTCGGGGCGCTGGGTGACGGTGCATTCCTCGTGGGTTATCAGGGTTACGGCGCCTTTGAGACTTTGCGCTACGAACGCAACGGATTCGTACAGGCGAGTTGGGCGAGCCAAGGCCATTACGTGATCAGCGGGCGCGACATTCGGGTGATCGAAGTGGATAACACAATCCCGTCCCGGTCGCACATCGCGCGTCTCGCCAAGGGCGGAACGGTGAGAAAAGGGGCTTGGCTTGTCGACCCTCAGCCTTCGGCACCGTTCCTCAGCGAGGATGGATGGTTGTTCTTCATATGCAATGAGGAACTGCTCGCAGCCCGCAACCTCTCGATTCACAAGCGGCTTGTGCTCTGGCCGCCCGACATCAGTCTCTTCCCCACGGAAATCGTCGGCAACGCAACAAGCATTTACTTGGCGTTCAGTCAGCACAGTCCGAATCCGTTTGTGGCACGTCTGGTGCGAGTTGACTTCGAACGGCGTCCGACGCTGTGGGCTCGTATCGCCCGTTTTCTGGCGGGCCGGGCGAGCGTTTGAGTCCGCCGTTTCGGACGTTTCCAGTGACATCGACCCGAACTCGCGTCCGCATCGTCCGATTGTGTCACCGTGCTTTTCATTCGGCTTCTTCGAACTCTTGTTCGCGGCAGTGACTTCAAGCTGGTTCTCTTTCTGCGAGATTTCGAACTCCATCTCGAGTCGTTGGGACATCGGCCACCGGTGCGATATCGCCTCGCTCGAGGTCGCAGAGGATCAACTCTTGTGGCTCTATAACTGGAATTGCTTTTTGGCCCGGAAACCGGCACTCGGATCAGGAAAAACGCGGAATTGTTCGCTCCGCTGCCGATCGCATCCCCCGTGCGACAGGCCAACCCGGCACAAAGTTCAGTGCCAGACGGCGTTGGGGAGCTATGAGCCCCCACGTACTCTCTCGCCACCCGACTTGACCAACATCTGCAGGAAGGTCCAAGACTGCATGCGGGCAGTGAACACGAGAGTTCCTCGGGATGGACGGACGGGGCAAGTGTGTTACCAAGACGCCGCCGTGAGGATTCACCACGGGGGATCTGTCAGCCATGGACACGCTTCCCCCAATTCGACGTGCTATTTCGCGGTCGGATCGTTCTGCATCAAGCCAAAGATGTTGCCTGCGGGATCCGTCAAGTAGGCAAGCCAACCGACTCCAGGCACAGCCATCTTGGGAACGGAAACGGTACCGCCGAGGCTTTGCCCCTTCGCCAACGCCTTATCCAGCTCGGCAACGTCGATTGTGCAGACAAATGCATTCACGGCTTGCCCCGGTGCGGGCGATGCACCTCGGCGTTTCAGCAACCCGCCGTTAATCCCGGGTTCCGCGTTCGAACCGGTCGAAATGAGCCAATAATCCTGCGGACCGTTCCATTTCGAGAACTGCCAATTAAAGAGCGATTTGTAGAACTCGAGCAACTGTTCAGGACTGTCCGCGTGGATTTCGAAATGGACAACACGTGACATTGATTACCTCCAATCAACATAAGCTGTTTCGAGCCGTCATTTGGCTGAAGACCGACTTGCATCAGTAAATTGAGACGAGAAGATGCAAACGCCGGCCCACGGATCCGCCTTGCTTGCATGTCTTCCTGCGATCGCCGTTCCAAGATTCCGCGGGTTGAACTGCGAAGTGCCCGTGAGTGTTGCGATCAGCGTGGCGTGCCGCACAGTGAGCGTTCCCCGTGGCGAATGAATGCCGTACCACCGTCGCCGCCAGACGCTCATTATCGCGGTGAGTTACTGACGGTCAATCGTCTTCCGACGCGTGCGGGAGTGTCTCGCGGAAACAACTAGATCGAGATGCGACCCGGTCGGGCTGCTGGGCAACCGTTCGCGGAGTGGGCCGGTTTTCGATTGTGGCGAACCGCGAAGCCGCGTCTCTCCGAGACGCGGCTACGTGGGCCCACCCCGTGAACGGTTACGGCTGCTGGAGTGGCTGATCGTCTCGGTTGTCCCATGGTGATATGCCGCCTGGCTGCACGGGATAACTCGCGTTACCTGCGGGGTGTGCTTGTTCCGCGCCACGCGAGCCCTGTACAATCGGTCTTCGATGAATGGTTCGGACTGAAACAGCGCCAATAGTGCTCTGCGGTTCAGTTCAACTTCGGCTGTGCCGTCAGCAGCCGCTGCGTTTTTTCCGCCATGGATAGTCCCGCCCCGTCAACTGACGGCGTGAAACGCTGACTGTTAGCCTCCACGAAAATGGCGATCAACCAAATATCTCTGAAGCCGTCTGCCGTAGCCCGCATTTTGGGATCGGTGGCGTTTCTTCTGGTTCTTGCCAGTATCGCAGGGCAGTATTCAAAACTCGAGCTCGGGCACGATTACGTTAAAGGACTCGTCACGCTCTTCGACTTCGACGAGGAACAGAACATCCCGACCTTTTTCTCGGTATTGCTGATGTTCTTTTCAACTCTGCTTCTTGCAATTATTGCCGTACTAAATCGGAAGCAGAGAAATCCCGATGCGTCGAAATGGGCAATCCTCGCAATCGGGTTCCTATGCATGGCATTCGATGAGGCGTTTGAGGTGCACGAAATGCTGAATCTGCCGGTCAGGAAGTTGTTGGGCGCCGGCAATTTGGGGGTCTTTCGTTTCTCCTGGGTCATTCCCGGCATCGTAATTGTACTCGTTATCGGGCTGTTGTTTCTGAGATTCGTGCTGTATCTCCCTGCGAAAGTGAGGTTCCGGTTCTTGACGGCTGCGGCCCTCTACATCGGGGGATCCATCGGCTTCGAACTTATCGGGGGTCGCTATTATGAGTCACACGGCTTAAATAACTGGACATACACGTTGATTGTGACCGTTGAAGAGAGTCTCGAAATGGCGGGCCTTATTGTCTTTATCTGGGCGCTTCTAAGATATTGCGCAGACAACTATAAAGAGGTAGTGTTCCGGTTTGAGGCCTGACAGCCTGTTAGAGAAGTGCTCGATCGAGTGCGTTTTTATTGCGTTTTCTCCGGTCTGAACTCGACGTCGTCCAGATAGCAGACCGATGGCCCGTTCGCCGGAGCCATGATGACGACGCAGTTGAGCACCTTAAATTCCGGCGAGCAGGCGAGCCGGGCGAATTGCTGCGGAACGGCACCGGCCAGTCGGATCGTCAGTTCATAGTTGCCGGCGGCTTTCGAGCCGAGGGCGCAGACGATGTCGAAACGTACCCACTTGCCGTGCGGCAATTGGACCAGTCGCTTATCGTTCGCGGTGAGCCAGCCTTGCGCGTCAACGGAGAGACGCGGGCCGATGTTGTATTTGTAGGGATCGTCCCGCCACTCGCAGACAAACTGCGCACCCGGCTCGACACGCAGAGCGAAGCCAGCACAGCACCGGCCCTCGGCCATCTCGAGCGGGTAAGTGATGTATGGCAGGTAGGACGGCTTCTGCCCGGCTCCGTCAGAAATCTTGAGGCTGTGTTTGCCGGAGGCGGCGGTCTCGTCCGTGACGGCGACGGAGTTCACCCCCGCTTCAGTGCCGACAGCCGCACCGCGTTCGGATTCGCCGAGGGTAAAGTCTTCGTAGTTGCGCAACACCGGCTGTGGCGGTTCGAGCGCAGACGCCGGCTGGTAGTCGGCCGGTTCGCGCAGGACTTCCATCTCCGGCCGAGGCCACGAGCGGCGCTCGGGACCGGCATAGTTGCCGGCGGCGCTGAGATCAATCGGCTTAAAGCCGAGCTTCAGCGCGGGCGAATCGGGCTGCAATCGATAGTCGCGCGCAGCGGCGTTCATGAACTTCGGGTCCGCAAGCACTGAACCGCGGTCCTGATCCATCGCCATCCATCCATCCCAGTTTGCCTGCGTCGCACCGCGGGGGATGCCGGCGATGCGCGGCGGGCCGCCGGCGCAATCGATGAGGTTGCCGGAGAAGCGGCAGATATCGGTGGTGATCTGGCGGACGGTGTAGAGGCTCGCCGCGCCGCCGCCGTAACTGATGATGTTGCGCTCGCAGCGGTGGCCGGACATCGGATATTTCGGCCACGGGTTGAACTGGACCTGATTCTGTTTGCCTGCGGCGAAGATGTTGTTCTCAACGGTGTTGTCGATGCCCGCATTGAGCATGAAACCGCCGAGCACGGTGTTCCAGACGATGTTGTCGTGGATACTCCAGCCGCTGCACGCCAGGTCGAGGTAGATGCCCCACGAGTAGTGCGGGAACTCGAACTCGCCGCCGCGTCCCGGACCGTAGCCGCCCGAATCGTGGAGCAGATTGTGGTGGACGACGTTGTTCCAGTTGAAACGGCGGTTGCGGTCGAGTTGCTCCTCGACGGGGAACTGCCAATCCAGCGCGGTGGCGGCCTCGATGATGCTCGTGTCGCACGTAATCAGGTTGACGTGGTGGCCGTGGTTCCAGGCGATCTCGCAATCGTTGCCGACGTCCATGCCGATGGCGTATCGCGGGCCGTCGTGAATGTGGTTGTGCGTGACGCGGCAGCGCGAGCAGCGGTGCATATAGACGCCTCCGCAGCGGTTGTGGACGGGCCCCCAGCCGAAGTCCCCAATGTAGTTGTTGTCCACCACGTGATCGCTGACGCGGCTGTGGTCGGTGCTCGTGCCGAGGATGCTGACGCCGTCGCCGAGCGTCTGCGTCATGTCGCAGCCCGCGACGCGGCAGGCATGCGTGTCGTCGCCGAGGTAAACGCCGGTCCCGACGTTGCGCAGATCGCATGCCGTCAGAACGCAGTTGCGTGCGGCTTTCAGGTCGAACGCTCTGCCGCGGCAATCGCGCAGCGCAAGGCCCGTGATGCGTACGTCCTCGACAAACTTGCCGGCCTTGGCGTCGCCCCGCAGGACGAAGAGCGAATCGAGCGCCGGCACGATGACGGAGTCTCGCTTCGGCACGCCCGACGGCGGCCGGAAATAGAGCAGCTTGCCGTCCGCGTCGACGTACCACTCGCCCGGGGCGTCGAGTTCCTCCAACAGGCCGCAGACGTAATAAGGACAACCCGGAGCGAGCACATAGACGCCGTGTTCCGCCTCGATGACGCGGTTCACCGTGTCCACGCTTTTCAACGGCGCCCAGGTCGGCGCGTAATTCAGCGAATCGTGAAACACCATCGTCGCCTGCTCGGGATGCGTCCATTTCGCCGGGTCGAGTTCGCCCGCGCGATAGCCGAACTTCGTTTTCGTACCCGGCTCGACAAGCCGTTCGTTGAACAGCACGCCGCCGATGCGCGGATGTTCCGGATCGAAGTTCGGCACGCGCGCCAGCGGTTGGCGCCGCGCTTCGAAGTAAAGCTCGCGGAACCTGCAGTCCGGCAAATCGAGCGTCCCGAGATCGCTCTGCAACACCTCTCCGCGCCACGGTCTCCACTCGTTCACCGTGCGCCCGCCGCTGATGACAACCTCTTCGCCCTTGGCCGCCTCGATGGTCAGTCCCGAGTCGCGTGGTTCAAGTGTGAGCGCCTGCTTCAAGTAGTAAACACCGCTCCTTACCACGACGCGCGCCCTCTCGCCCTGCTCCCGCGCCGCATCGCGCGCCCGCTCCAGAGTCGCCAGCGGCTTCGATTCGGTGCCGGGATTGGCATCGTCGCCGGACGGACTGACGAAGAACTCCGCCGCGGGCAGCGGGGAGAACGCTGCGAGCACGAGGGTGGCGAGAAAGAAACGGCAAAATGACGGGCGGCAAACGATGGATCTGCGCTTCTCCGATTTCCTGCCGGGCATATTGTTGACGCAGACGAGGTTCCGATTCATGGGTGTGACCTTTTGCTGTATCAGCGAATCCAGATGCCTTTGCCGTTGCCGCCCTTCGGCGTGGTCTTCGGGTAGTCGGGGTTGGGGCTCTGCTCGATTACCCGCACGATCTGCTCGAGGGGTAAATCAGTTTGCGAGTTGCGGACACGGATCCCGGAAACTCTCACGTTGCGCACGGTGCAATCGAGGTCGGGAGAGAAGATCTCGACCCAGCGACCCGGATCGGACGATTCACTCCCGTGTTTGTAGGTCTGGGACTTGGGGCCGATTGCGAGCAGGTGCCAGTCGGGAGCGAGCGGGTGATTAAGTTCCACATTCTCGATGAAGACGCCATCAGCATCCGCGTGCAATTCGATTCTGCCGGGGCGGTTGAAGGTGAGGTGTTCGAATCGAATGTTCTTCAGCGTGCCGATGCGCTGGCTGAAATCGTTGGCGCGGCCGAGTTCGAGGTTCGGCTGGTCGTAGAGCTTGAACTCGCGGATGTCGGCGATGCGGCGCAGCGTGATGTCGGAGATGGGGCAATCGAGCTTGGCGCCGTCGTCGAATCGTTTCACACCGGACAGAAGCCGGATGGAATTGGCCGCGGGCACGCCTTCGGGCGATCCGCTCACATCTTCGATGGCGATGCGTTCGATGGGGCCGTAGCTCGGCGCGTAGTTCTTCCACTCCCACGCGTTCAGTGCGACATTGTCGTCGTGCGAATCGCCCCGCACGCCCCGGATGCGGCCGTCGCTGGCGGGGCCGTTGACGTGTACGCCGTCGCGGCGGGTCTGGTCCAGCGTAACGTTCTCGACGGTAAACTCGTGCGCGTTAGCCAGATGCACGGCGAAGGCGTTGCTCTGGCGGACGACGATGTTCTTCACCGACACGCGGCGGACACTCTGCAGGAGAATAACGCCGTGAGTGCCGAAGACCGGATTCTCCTTCGATGAACGGCCGAGGGCGTTTCCGTTGTCCGAAACGGCGTTGGCCAGCGTGGTCCAAATGCCGCCCTCGATGCGAATGTCGGTGTCGAGCGGCAGGTCGGCCGGCACCGGTTTGTCGTTCAATCCGACGATCCGCTCATTGCGTAACATGCAGGTGTTGCATCCGGGCTTGAGCCGGATCTCTGCCTTCGGATCGGCCGTGAGCCTCTGCCCCGATTTCAGGACAATCGGACCATCGAGATAGTAGGGACGTTCCCGTGCGGGAATATGCAGCGAACCTTGCGCATCGAGCGCGGCTTGCATCGCCGCTGTCCAGACCTCGGCGGTAACGGCACGGCTTTGCGTTTTTCCGGCAGCGTCGGGCCATTGCTCGGTCCACGACTCCTCACGCACCAGATGCCGGAACGCCTCTGCCGGCGGCGCCACCGCGGATTCCGGATTCGGACGGCCGCCGAACGTGTCCTCGGCCCGCACGAACGTCTCCATCTGCTGCGGCAACGGCGTATCGCGATGGCCTCCGTCCTGGCCGATGCCGTCGTCGCGCAACGGAATTTCCCGGCAGGTTGGAAACGGTGCCGCGGCCAGCTCGCCAATTGGCGGGAAGAGCAGAGCGGTGACGAGGGCGATGACGCGTCTTGTGGTCGCGGCTTGTTTCATAAAGATGCTCTGTTTTGCGGGGACCTCGAGTTCGTCCGGTTTTTGCAGATTGTGGATCGGGCCAAGGAGGTGCGCGGCCCGGGTGAACAGGCCGGTCAGTTCTTACGCGGCGGGCAAGCCGTCGAGCGAGGCCATCATGAGCAACGCGGGCATAGCCAGGTTGTTCATGGTCGAATCCGTTACTCGTAGACCTCCAGTTCCGCGACGGACATCTGAGAGCCCTCCTGTTCCGGGCCGTCGGGCTTTACCGAGCAGATGCGGATGTAACGGGCGGTCACCGGTTCGAAGGTCGCCTCGAAGGGTGCGCCGCGCTGATCGCTCGCCGCAGCGACCGTCCGCCAGTCCTGCCCGTCCGCCGACAGCTTCACCTCAATCGTGGTCGGATAGCCACTGCCGAACGTGACCTTGACGCGACGGATCGGCTTCGTGTCCACGAGGTCCACGTGGTAGGTCCAGGGCCACTCGCCCCCGGCCAGCGCAACGGTGTCCTGTTGCCCGTCCACGCCGAGCCTGGGGAAGCAGACGCCGCCGTTCACCTGAAGCTCGCGCAAGCCGTCCAGGCTCAGCAGCTTTGCCTGTTTTCGGTAAGCCAGATTTCCCGGAGGCACCGGCGCGCGGTTCTTGCCCTCGTTCAGCTCCCGACGCACTTCCTTGAGCATCTCGAGCTGCGAGCGGTCGACCGATCCGTCCCGGTACAGCAGCACATCCATCGAGACGACCCCGCCGCGCTGGTTCACGTCGAACACATACTCGCGCAGCTCCCGCTTGCTGTACTGGCTGCCGGCCTGGCCCCAGCCCGTGCCGATATACGAGAGGATGTGCCACTGCTCGCCATCGAGCCAGCGTTGCGAGGGCATGTCAAAGAACCGATTCTGCTCGCCGCAAGTGAAGTCTTCGGCCGGGGTGTAGGACATCACGATCGGGTCCACGCCGCGGTTGAACGCGACGATGCTGTGAGGGTTCCCGGCCTTGAGGGCCTCCGCGAACGGCTTCAGGTTCTCGTTGTTGTAGCCGATCCAGGGATAGCAGCCGTCCACCCACCAGCCCTTAATCTTGTCGCCGTAGCGGAGGCTGTATTCCCGCGCAACGTCCGTCCACTTCCGCACGAACTCCGGGCTGACAGTGCCGTTGAAGCCGAACTGCGAGTTGGCCTTCTCGTCCGATCGCGGACCGTCCCCGGTGTAGTACAGCATCAGCGGAATGCCGCGCTTGTTCAGCGACCGGTGGAGGTCCTCGATCAGATCCCGGGTCGCACAGGCTTCGCCCGGCTGGTAGCCGCTGATGCGGTCGAAGGTCGCATTGGGAGCGATCAGGTGCCGTGTGACCTGCATCACCGTGAAGATAACGTACCCCGCGCCGGCCTCCTGCATGGTGTCGGCGAACCGTTCGGTGTCGAACTCCCGGACACACTCGTCCCAGGGCGTTTCGCGGCCGAGGCTGTTGATGGACTCGCGGTTGTTCTGCACGCCGTTCAGATAGTGCACAAACACACCCGCCCCGGCCTTGAGGAACCAGTCGGTATCGGGGTTGGTGACCGGCGGCTCCTGCGCCGCACCTGCACAGGCAGAGGACAGCACCCATGCCAACAGCAATGCCGGCAGTTGTCGCATCCGGGAAGTTCGAGTTCTGAAGTTGGCTTGGCAATGAGTCATGTTCGTGTCTCCGATGATCATCTCAGAGGTCAGTCTCCCGTGAGCCAGTCTTCGTCCAACCGGCTGACATTGGCGACGTGGGCGGATCTCCTGATTGGCCCCGGCCCGCCCACGCGAGCGTTCACTATCGTGTCGTACTATCTTCACTCGCGTTTCTGCCGGGAGGTCGCGTCGAGGGATGTCGACGGAAAACGTCGAGGTAGTCTTCTTCCGAAAGACGGTGCTTCGTCAGGAATTCTCGGCTGAGGACTTTTCTGGGGTCGCCTGCATGTTTCGTCCCGCCGTGATAGATCCAGCAACCGAAGGCGGAGTTCTCTGTGATGCTGAGCTGTTCATCGAGATACCGGGGCAGGTAGTTCGGCACACCGCCTCCGAAGCCGGTGATCCACGGATGAAACCCGGGCAGAACACGGGCGGCGAACGGATAGGCCTGATGCGCCCGGGGAATGAACTCCGGCAAGTCCACGTGGGTGCGGGCCACGACATCGGTGTAGCCGGTTTCCTTCTCGTAGAGCTCCATCTTGCCGCGGCCGTAGGTCATTTCCGTGCCGATCCAAATCTCGATTCCGGCATCATGCATGCCTTTCAGCCACCAGTAGTTGCCATCGCGGCAGCCCGCCTTTCCGGCATACATCACCGCCTCATAATACTGGATCACGGGACAGTCCCAGACTTCTTTGATCACGCGGCCGAACTGAAGGCCTCGCTGATAGTAGTAACCCGAGTAGCCGAATTCATCGTTGAACGTCCAGCAGTCAACGCTGTCCGCCGCCTGCGAGTATTTGTCGATGACTGCCTTGTCGGCCGGAGGCACGTAGTCCTCCGCGTCCATCGCCAGACCGCGGAAGCCGAGTCCCTTTGCCCGGCCGTACACTTCCCTCGCCCGGCGGATCGTCGTTTCCCACTTGGCATCGTCCCGCAAATCGGCCGGTCCATTCACCAGTTCGGCGAAACCCTCATCCTCGATGAGCCAGTAACGGATGCCCCGCTGCTTCAGTTCCCGCAAAGCGCCGCCTTGGTCCAGTGACTCGAAGCCGTAATTCGGTCGCGTGCTCGGAAAGGCGGTCACGACTTTGTCGATCCAGACGTCGGTCACCTGCAGGTCGCGGTCGAGGTAGTCCATGGCGTCGAGAAAATCGGATTTCACGTCGCCGCTCCACCAATGGCACAGGTGCCGCTCGGGACGGCACGGTCGGCCATGGACCGAGATCTCGCCGATGCCTGACTTGCCGCCGCCGCTGAAGAACAGTCGCAGGTATCGACTGACGGCGGGGATAAGCTGAATCCGAGTGTTCTTTCCGGGAACCACGACGAGGTTCACGCCGCGATGCAGCAAGTCACGCTGCAGGTGGCTCTGGTCCGGACCAACGTTGACCTCGCTCAAGAAGAATGGTCCACCCGTCGGGCCGCTGACGATCTCCAGTGACTCCACCACGGCCGGTTCGCACAGGTCGAGCACGACTTCCGCGCCGCCGTTGCCCCACACGAACGTGAACTCCGTGGCTGGATCGCCGTCCAGCGCCGCCTCGGGGTTCTGGTAGGCGTCTCGCGAGTTGGCGGAGACGAGCTTGACGTTCAGTCGGCGCGAGACCAGATTCCGGCCCGCGTTGTCCGCTTCGTGCGGATCTGACTTTCCCTGGGCCCGCGCCGTCTCCTGCGGGGCGCACGCGAAGAGCAGAAGACTGATCACGGCCAATGTGAGTTGACGAGTCATTGTGGTTGCACGAGCTTCAAACGAAGTACTCCGACGCTGCCGAACTTGCCCACCCCCGGCAGATCGGAATAGCCGGTGTAGTGCAGTCGGAAATGACCGCCAGTATCTCTGAGTTTGTCGTACTTCTCATCAGGGAAATTGTGTTCGTGGAGGGTCAGCTTCTCAAGGTCAAGCGCGTGTCTGAGGCATGGATTTGGCAAATACTCTTTGCGCAGTGTTACAATTGGCCGGACGCGACGCGTCTCGCTCCCGCGTGCGCGAGAGGGGGCCTGGTGATCCCCATCCTCGCCCCGGGGATCGGAGCCTGTGCTGGAACGAAAGAATCCCTGATGAATGTGACGCTGCAGACGTTCGTTGCCGGCATGATCGGCCTGACCGCATGGACGCAGTGCCTCACCTCGGCGCAGGCCGCGACGTTTTCGTTGGCAGGAGATTTCTCTTACCAAGAGAATGACGCCAACAGCACGTGGTCCTACCGACTGGACGACGGTGCCCATGACCGTCCGGGCTTTCCGTTATTGCCGCGGCACGATCGAACTGCCAACGATGTTTGGGGTTCGGATTTTCCAACGCCGCCCATGATGTGGAGTGAAGAAGCGGGCTACTGGGGCATCGGCAAGAACCTCACCGGCAAAGAGCAGTTTTCAAGTCGCAATGACCTCCGCTGGGCGCCAGACGAGTTGCTGCTGCATCCCAAGGGCGGCGGCTCTCCGTCGGGCCTCGTTGTCGGCTGGACGGCTCCTGATGACATGCTGCTCGATGTTCAATACTCCTTCGCACTTGCCTCGCCGCACAGCAGTGGAATTGGCTACAGCGTTCTGAAACGCGGCGGCGGAGTCGACACCGAAATCGTCGTGCTGAGCAACATAGGAAGCGGCGTCCGCAACGAATTGAACGGGGTGCTGGTTGCCAAGGGGGATCAGCTGCTCTTCCGCTTCAATACCGCCGGGGAGGCCACCGGAGACATTGTCCGGGCTGCCATCACCATTCAAGGCGTCTCCGCGCCGCTGCCAACTGAACGACTGACCGGTGCGATGATTACTGCGGGCAGTGACTTCAGTTTCGCGGCCCCCGGCCATAGCCAGGAACCTTATCAGTGGTTCAAGGACGGCCAACTCATCGAAGGGGCTACGAGAGCCAGTCTGCGGATTCGCCATGTGAAAAGGGCTGATGCGGGCAGCTACGCAGTTCAAAGCCGAACTGCCCGCAGCAACAGTGCCATGTTGAAGGTCGCACCCGAGAGTGCTCGGCCGACTCCCTACGCGTCGCCAGTGCCAAAGCAGCGGTTCCCTGAGACCCTCGCCGAACAGGAACGGGAATTGAAGACGAACGCGCTGATGCTCCGCTTTGCCGCTTCGCGAAAGAAGCTGGCCTCAGACCGTTTTCGGCCCGCTTATCACTTCGTCAGTCCGGAGAACATGCTGAACGACCCGAACGGCCTGTGCTTCTGGCAGGGACGCTGGCATCTGTTTTATCAGGCCTATCCGCCCGACGAATTCCCCGACCCTCAAGACATTAAGAAACGCCGCCAGCACTGGGGCCATGCGGTCAGCGATGACCTCGTGCACTGGCGCGACTTGCCTTATGCCATCTATCCCGACATCGAGCGAATGTGCTTTTCGGGCAGTACGCTGGTCGAGGCCGATCGAGTCGTTGCCTTTTATCCGGGAATCGGGGCCGGCCAAATGGTCGCGATCGCCGACGATCCGTTGCTGCTCAACTGGGACAAGCTCGGCCCGGTCAACAGCGGACATGGCGATTCCGATATCTGGAAGGAACAGGGAAAGTACTACGGGCTGGTGGGAAGATCGCTGTGGGTTTCGGACGATCTGGTGCATTGGGAAGGGCGCGGCGACTTCCTGACCTCCGCGCCCTTTATCGGGCCGGATGACGATGGGGCCTGCCCCAATTTCGAGCCGATCGGCGACAAGCACATCCTCCTCTTCTTCAGCCACACCAATGGAGGTCAGTATTTTCTCGGCGACTACGCCGATCAGCGTTTCAAGCCCTATGCACATGGCCGGCTGAACCATGGCCGGGTCGCTCCCGGCGGCGTTCATGCTCCCTCGACGGCACCGGACGGGAATGGCGGCGTCTACAACATCCTCAACATCAACGATGCCAGACAGAGCGACGACTGGGACCAGATCATGTCCGTTCCCCAGCATCTGACGCTGGGGACGGACAAGCTGCTGCGGATCGAGCCGATCGACGCACTGTCATCGCTGCGGGGCGACCATCGCCACGTCGGCCGGCAAGTGCTTGCGGCCAACCAGGAAGTCGTCCTGGACCAGATTGAAGGCAACACACTGGAATTGGCCGTGGAGATCGATCCGCAGCTGTCGCGGTGGGTGCAGCTCAATGTTCTGCGTTCGCCGAACGCCGAGGAACAGACGTCGATTACGTTCTTCAACTTCGACCGACAGGTGACGTACTGGTATCATCCCGCAGGTGAGTTGGTCCTGGACGGGTCTCGCTCGAGCGTGTTGCCCGACGTCTGGTTCCGTCCGCCGGAAAGGGCCGTCATGAAACGCGACGGAGAACTGCTGAAACTGCGGGTCTTCATTGATCGGAGTGTCGTGGAGGTGTTCGCCAACGGCAGACAATACCTCGCCATGCGAGTCTATCCCGGACGTCAAGACAGCCTGGGTATCTCCCTGCGTGCTCAGGGTCAGGATGCCCTGTTGAACAGCATCGATGCCTGGCAGCTTCAATCCATTTGGCCGTAGGTGAACAGGCCAGCGTCTCGCCAACCGCGGCGCATTTGACCGGACGGGTGGATTGGCAAGTGCTGAATACGGATCCGAATGCTGCGGACGCTGTGCGCCGCTGCCGGTCGAATGGCCGGAGTCGCTCCAGGGGAACAGGCCCGCCATTGCACTGAAGCGGCTCGGACAGGCCGGCAATTACCTGTTCAACGCGACGTGGCGCTGAACGCTCCCTTGGATCCCTGATCAGACGCATCGGCAAAGTACGTGCCGAGAAACTTCGGCAGGTCCTGCTGCAACAGCGGGATGGCTGCTTCCATTTCGGGCCAATTGCTGACGTTCACGACCAGCGCGGGGCACGGGTCAGCCAGCGTGGCCAATCGGTCGGCAGACACATTGCCGAGATCCTTCACCAGGACGTCCAACAGTTCCTGAGTGAGTCGCTGCACCTGTTCTTTCGCTTCGTCCTTGCACGCGGAGCGCAGGGAAGTGGCGATGTTGGTTTCGCGCAAGTGGTACGCATAGGCCAACGCCCGTCGCTGAAATCGTCCCAAATCAAGTAGGTTCTGTGCAAAGCTCGGGGCAAATTCGGCAGGAAGATCCTGCCGCAGCTGCAGACCGACCTCGATCGCCCGTCCCATACGCTGAGCCGCTTCCTCACACCGCAACTGCACATCCTCCAACATCCATGGATGCGGCGGGTACGCCGGTTCGATACGAAGGAATGTCGAGTGCCGCGACGATCGCCAGGTAGGTGTGTTGATGTCCATGCCGCGCAGCGTGGCGGCGCTCAAGCTGTGATCCACGCGGCTGCGTCCAATCTCGCGGATGAACCAAGTGGTCTCCCAGGGAAACAACTCCATGCCTTCACTGGTCAGCTTCCAGAACTGTATCATCCGGCCGGCCGCCTGACCGTACGGCTTGGCCAGCTGTTCCAGCGCTTCGGTTTCGCCGACGTTCGGATTCTGAAAGAAGATGCCCGTCATGCGCAGATTGGGATCGTCACGGTCCGGCCCCAGGCCGTAGTACTCCTTGATACCGAGCAGTCCGGGAAGCTGGGCGATGGCCCGGAGCCCGCGCAGCGTCACCAGCGGATGTGCCAGAAAATACGGTTCGGTTTCCTCGCTCGTTCCGCCCAGGAAGTACTGCACCATGACCGGAATTCCGCGGCGCTGAGCAATGCCGGCCATGTTCCTGACCCAACGATCGACGGCCATCGTGGCCATGCATTCGGCCGAATTGCAGTGCATGACGAGGCCGAGCCCTTCAGTCGCCAACAGTTCCACGCATCGCAGGCTCTGGCCGGAGGACAACTCCCAGGGCTCCCACCAGACACGTCCGCCAGGTGTCACTCGGTTCCAAGTGGATGCGAGCGTGTTGACGAACCCGACCAACCGCGTGTGCAACGGAACGCCACGGCAGCGGGCACAATTGCCAAACTCGCTGCACAGCCAGGCATCAACGTCGTACGTGTAGACTTGCAGATCGTCGAGCCCGGGAAACGCCTGTGCGAGTCGCTCGAGCAAGAGGACGTAGCGCTTTGACGTCTTTTCGTCCAGGATGCAGTTTGGCGGGTTGTCTCCGTACCGGGCATGCGCGTTGTAGGGAGCACCGACCAGCAGCAGCGTGCGCAGCCCGGCTTCTTTTGCCATCGCGATCCGCCGGCGAATCGTCTCCTGCCTCGCCGCCAGGCTGTCTGCACCTGCTCGGCTGCGCAGCGGCACCGTCTGCGGGTACTCCTTCTGTTCCGCCGGAGTGAGTTCGACGACATCTTCAATGCACAGTATCTCATCATCCGGACGCGTCCAGGCGACATCCACCTGGATCACGGTAAAGCCCAGCGATTTCAGTCTGCCGATGTTCTCGCGATTCCATTCGATCGGGCGGATCCAGGCCGGCTCGCAGGAAGCCGGTTGCCCGAGAAACCCCACGCGATACGGCGCGACTTGGGCCTGAGCATCCGCGCCAGGCAGCAGCGCAAACGCGAAACACGCCGCCGCGCTGCACGCCAAGCAGCGAAGTGCGACCGAACAAAGGCGGAGTACTGACTGGAAGGTAGACACATGGACGTAGATCATGGATCAAGCTCCAGAGCCGTTTGGTAAGAGCGGATAGAGTCGCTGCTCTCCAAATCGCAAAACGATAACTTCGCTTCATTCCGGCCGTAAGGTCACAGTTCAGTCCGGTTTCTTGACGATCATCTCCCGCAGGACAGCCAGATCCTCCGGATTGCGGCCGGGGTCGAAACCGAGCGCATTCTCGCCGGCGATCAGTGTTTGACGCAGTGCCTCCAGGCGTTCTCTTTCGCCGGGCTCGCCGGTCGCAACATAGATTGCCACGCGGCTGACGCAGTCGCGAATCTCCACGGCGTTCGCATCGAACCGATGATCGACCGACGTGACGCCGTCGGCGTCCACGCGAAACAGGTCCGACGGAGCGCCAATGTACGCGGGAAGCGGAAAACGCAACGTGCAATCCCGAGGCGGGCCGAACCTGAATACGCGCTCGTCCGGATCCGGTGCATAGGCGAGATCCAGTGCGAACAGGAGGGCACCGCGCGGACCGGCGACGACATCCAGATCCCAGTCCGGCTGGCCGTCGCGCAGCACTCGCTGATGGCTCGTGGCGTCGCCTTCCAGGTAATAATCCTCGAGCATCCGGATCTCGCGCCCAACACGGGTCATCGGCTCGATCAAGTCGGGGAATGCCGAAACTGACCGCAGGCTGAGATTGAACCAGTAGAGGGAGGTGATCCGGCTGGCGAGCGCGTGATACGCCTGGAGGCGCAGTTCGTCGGGTGTCGGCGAGCCCCGCTTTCGGCCTCCGTAACCATTCCAGTCGTGGTGCGGTCCTTGCGACCAGTAGGCCGTGGGACGCGGCCGGTTCAGTTCGCGGAGCGACCGCGACATCTCGCCGATCGTCTCCAGCGGCGCACCCCAGCGGATGCGCTGCCCCTGCCAGCGGTCATACTTGGACCACGAGTCCGCCGAAGGCGCTGTCACGCGGTAGGCATCATAGTGGGGATAGTCTGAAATGCCGGCGTAGAATCGCCAAACGCGCTCCTCGCTGTGGGTCACTGAGGTTGGCAAGCGTGTCGGCGCGTAAATCGACAAGGCCTTCCAGCAATCTTGCGGCGGTACCGGCCTTCCGCCTCCGTACTGCGGCTCTCCCAGCGACTCGACTGCATGGATGCGCGGCAGGATCGCATCCGAGTCGTAGTGCTCGATGGGCAGAAGGCTGCCGAAGTACTTGAGCGGAAATCGCGTGTAGAGTCCGTCCGGCCCCGTCTGGTCGGTGTAGCCGGGTATGTCCATGATGTGAGCCGTATTGACATAAATGCGCCGCAAGGTCTTGTGAAACGCTTCCGACTCGATCGGCTGCCGGGTCAGCCCCTTCCCGCCGTGCACCCATCCGCCACTGATGTCAAACACCTCACGCTTGATGCGCTGATGTGACCAGATCGTCAACGGTTTGCCTGAAGTATCGACTAATCGAACTTCAAACGCCGCGTAGGTGAGCGGCAACGGCCCGACGGCGACTCGAGCACCGCCGCGCTCGTTTGCCGGAATCAGGCCATCGGCAGGAAAACGCTTCAGGAGGTCCTTGATCCAGGGTTGCGGGCGCAAGACTCGCCAATTGGCACCGCTCTCCGGTAACCACAGTCGACAAGCATCCAGTCGCAGCGGGCCCGAAGTTCGATTGACCACATGGAATATCACTGCGTCCGGCTGAACATTTTCGGAATGGCCCAGGTAAGTCACGGCAGACAGCCACACCTTGGGTTCGTCGATGCGAATCGGAAGCCGCACCGGCTTATTCGCTCCCGAAATCGCCACGGACATTTCAGCTTCGGTCTTCGTTCCCCAGTCTTCGCGCTTGCCGTTCCAACTCCACACGGTCATCGCTCCGGCCGGAAGTTGCAGCGGTTGATCACCCCAGGCGGACGGCAGGTCATGCCAGGCCCACTGGTCGGACCGCAACAACTCCTCAGGGGTCCGGCCCCGCAGTCGGATTTCGGTTGAAGCCGGAATGGTGAGGGTTTCCGCTGAGGAATTGCGCAGGAAGATCTCGACTCGGGCGCCAAGGCTGAAGTCGGTGTCGTTGCGGTAACGCATCTCCTTGGACTGGACATGCGGAATGACGTGAACGCCCTCGCATGCGAGTTCGTCGCCGGATGCAATCATGGCCGAAACGAACGCAAGACAAAACGCGGTGAAAACTCCCACGGAAACTGCAGTGATCCCACTTCGAGGAGAAACACGATGGCAGGGGGTTTTCGGCAGTTCGTGGTTTTTTCGCTGATGCGGATGATTGGATTTCATTGCCCTTGATCCACGCGAAACGTCTTGATGGTCAAACGGCCCTCGGTCCGTGGCCGTCGATTGTACACTCCCGGCGACAATACGCTCGCCTATACGTTATCTTGGCCCTGGAGGGAGATGCCATGCATTCATCGTGCAGCCGCCGCGAGTTCATCAAACTGACCGGAACCCTGGCAGCCATCGGGCCGGTCCATTGCTTCAGGACCGCGCGGAGCCGCGCGGCGGAACCGGCAGGGGCAAGTGTCACTGCCTGGGGTGGGCCGGGCGGCGATGTGGCGGCTTCACCCGACTACGAGGTGACGGTCAGCAGCGGCGGCCGGTCGTGGGAACCGTTCACTTATTACTCCTACAACCGCTCGGTCGACAAGCTGCTGGATCGGGACGGGAAGTACCGCAAACTCGACTTCCTCGCTATTCACTCCAACGAGTTCAAACGTCCCGAGGTCAATCGCGACACCTATGCCCACTCGTGGACCCACTTTGATTTTGCCGGCGGGCCGGTCGAAGTTTTGGTGAGGATTCGGCGGCCGCTCGACGGCCTCACCCTGCCGCTCGAGGACTGCGGGATTCTTCCGTCAAATCTGGGGATCCGCGCGGAGATTGTCGCCAGCGACACCATCCGCTTCACCATGGAGCGGCCGGCAAAAATCGCGGTCGTGCCCAACCACAGCAAGGCTCTGGAGAAGCTCAAAACGGCCGATCCCAAGCAGGCTTTCGAGGGCTACCGCAATCCGTTGTTTCTTTTCGCCCGCGCTCCTGAGACCGGCATCCCCGACAAAACTGCCCCGGCATCGCTGGTGATCAAGCCCGGCCAGGTCTGCGGAGTCGACGACTTTGCCCGGGCCCAAGTCATCTGCTTCGAGCCGGGAGTTCACGACTACTCGCAATTCAATCCGGCTGACCCCGAACACTACATCACGCTGCAGTCAGGCCAGACGATGCACCTTGCCGGCGGCGCTTACGTGTACGGCGTCGTCAACTTCGAAAAACGCGGTCCCATCAGCGAAATGCCGCTACTGTGCGGGCGGGGGACACTTTCGGGGATCAAGCAGCGATGGACCGATGTGCCGTATCGCACCACGCTCGAACGCAACGTGCGGATGGATGGAATCCAGATCGCCGATCCTCACAACCACATCAGCCACTCGTGTTCGCCGGTCAGGGATCTAGCGGTGGTGGGGGCATGGCACGGCAACACCGACGGCCTGACGCGCGATGTGCCCAAAGGGGAATCCTACCGGGGCTGGCACATCGAAGACTGTTTCGTGATGGCCGCCGACAGCAACCTGAAGGTGGGCGGCCCGGCGCGCGTCCGCAACTACACCGCTTGGCAATTGAACAACGCCGAGCCGTTCTGGATTCGCAATCCGGACGGCTGCACCGTGGACGGCGTGCAGGTCATCGCCTACCACAACCCGGCGGGGCGGCAGACGATCAACGTGTCGCGCGGAACGGCGAAAAACTCGGTCTTCCGGAATATTCTCATCGAGGCCCCTTTCATCCCGCTGCTCTTTCTGATGCCTGTCAGCAGCTCCGAGGGGAACCCGGCCTTTGAGAACGTGCTCTTTGAAAACGTCGTCGTCAACACTCCGCACATCGCCGCAAAGTCACCCTTCGGGGCGACTGAAGAAGGCCTCCAGGTCGGCAAGGTCGTCTTCCGCAACCTGGTCATCAACGGCGTCAAGGTCACCGGGCAGAACTGTCGTAACTACTTCGAACTGCTTAAAGGCGTGGCCGTGGGCAAGGAGATTGTCTTCGAATGACCAACGGCTTCCTGCAATGCGGCGAGTCTCCCGAGGGCGGAGACTCGTCTGATCGATCGTCCTGCCCGCAGCTCGTCATATATCGAGATTCACCCATGAATAGATTCGTCTCGACGGTTCTCTTGGTGCCGTTTATCTGGGCAGTCGTTCACGCGGCGACCGCGTCAGAGGATGCTCCCGGACCGGCAGCAAGAGGAGATCGCAACGCTGCCCTGTTTCAATCCAACACCGCGGTCCTCGTGGTGACCGGGATGCGTGTGGACGAGAACCCCGAAAACTACACGAAGGACCTTTCCGTGGCCGAAGGGGCGACAGTCAGGGTCATTGCACGGGACGGCACGGCGCGCGAAAAGAAGACCGAAGTTCTCGTCCGCAGCAAGAGGGGACGCAGTCCGGAGTCGTACTACACCGCGGACTTCAGTGTCGATCTGGGCACCATCTGTACCATCGCAATGACTTTCAAGGACGGTACGGTTGTCGAGATCAAAGACTACGCGATTCCCCCTGACTGGAAGACCCATTTCTATTTCCACAGCACCAACGGCACAAAATCTCCGGCATCGATTCTGCGATTCTCCGAAGATCCGAAAACGAAGCTGCGATGCTGCGCCTATGCCGTCTATCCGCTGGAAAGCTACCGTAAACTGGGCGGGCACCAGACGCCCTAGCGGAATCAGCAAAGGAACTTCCACGACACCAACGCATCGGGCCTGCGTCGTTCTCGTCCCTGGGCTGAAAGCAGTCCGGTGACCGTCGTGCAGCGTGCGGTCATCCCTTTGCCTGGATGAAATCCTTCAAGCGGTCGAACTCGGCCTCTAACTCGGCGAGACGGCCCCTTGCGGCCACTGGATCCCCGGTGTTCGCGGCTTGTTCCATTTCCAAGGCCACCAGGCGCAGTCGTTCGCCGCCGATGTTTGCGGCTGCTCCTTTGATGGCGTGCGCGGTACGTCTGGCAGTGGCCGCGTCCCCGGAGTCCAGCGACTTTCGCAGAGACTCGATCAGCGGCGGCGTCGATTCCAGGAATCGGCTCTGGATGCGGTCCGCCAGTTCCTCGTCGCCCATCAGTCGCGCCACCAGGCCGGCGCGGTCAAAGATGATCCCTTCGGGCGCGGTCCCGGTTGCCGAGACGGGGCTCGCCGTTCCGACGGGCTGAGTTTTTGGCACGTCCGACGGCAACCATTTGTTCAAGGCCTCCTCCAGCGCCCGGGGCGACACGGGCTTGCTGACGTAGTCATTCATGCCGGCTTCCAGACAGCGCTCGCGATCGCCTCGCATGGCGTTGGCGGTCATCGCAATCACCGGGATCCGGTGGTTCATGACGGGCGATTGCGGGTCGCGGATGATGCGTGTGGCCTCGAGGCCGTCGAGTTCGGGCATCTGCATATCCATCAGCACGAGGTCGTAGGGAACCGTCTTCAGCGCTTCGATCGCTTCGGTTCCGTCGGCCACGGCATCCGCCCGGACGCCCAGTTTGCGCAGGATGCCGATCGCCACTTCCTGATTGACGAAATTGTCTTCGGCCACCAGGACCCGCGCTCGCTTCTGCTGCAGTGTGGGATTCGCGCACGGTTGCGGAACGGGTATTACCTCGGCAGACGCGTTTTCAAGGACTTGCATATGCGCGGGGCGGAGGCGGACGGTGAACCAGAATTCGGATCCGACGCCGGGTTGGCTGCTCACGCCGATTTCGCCGCCCATCAATTCCGCGAGTTCCTTGGCGATGGCCAGTCCCAGGCCGGCACCGCCGAAACGGCGCGTGGCCGAGGCATCGACCTGAGAGAACCTCTGGAAAAGCCCCGGCTGCTTGTCCGCCGGTATGCCGATACCCGTGTCCCGAACGGCGAAGCGGATGACCAGATCGGTCTCGGTTTGGGCCAACAGACTGGCCCGCACCGTGACTTCACCGCGGTCGGTGAATTTGACCGCATTGCCGGCGAGGTTGCTCAGAATCTGGCGCAGGCGTCCCGGATCGCCGGAGACCCGAGACGGGATTTCCGGTGCCGCCTGCCAGGTGAACTTCAGGCCCTTCTCCCGGGCTCGCGGGGCCAGCAGAACGGCGCAATCACCGAGCAGGCTGCGCAAGTCGAACGCCATCGTCTCCAGCTGCAGTTTCCCCGCCTCGATTCTGGACAGGTCGAGGATGTCGTTGATCAGCGTCAGCATCGATTCGCCGCTGGTCCGGATCGTCTCGGCATAGCGCCGCTGCTCGGACGTCAGCCTTGTATCGAGCAGCAGTCCCGTCATGCCGATCACGCCGTTCATGGGAGTGCGGATCTCGTGGCTCATGTTGGCCAGGAACTCACTTTTCGCGGCGTTGGCGACGGCCAGTTCGACGGTGCGGTCAGCCACTCTGCGCTCCAGTTCGACGTTCCACTGGCGGATCTGTTCTTCCATCGCGAGGCGCTCAGTGATGTCGTGCAGGATGCCGACGGAATGCCAGGTCCCTTGCAGCGAGACGGCTGTCAACGACAAGGAGACGGGTATTTCCCGTCCGTCTTTTCGTCGCGCAAATAACTCGGTCCGCTTTCCGACGAGATTGCCTCGCCCGGTGCGTGAGAATTCGGAAAAGGCAGCGTGAAATGCGGTCCGATATCGCTCCGGAGCAAGCTGCTCGTGCAGATTCGCGCCGATCGCTTCCCTGGCGGAGTAACCGAGTATGGACTCAGCGGCGGGATTCCAGTACGTGATGGTGCCGCGCGGCCCCATCATGATAATTGCGTCCTGCGCTGCGTCGGTGATGCTCCGAATCCGGTCTTCTGCCTCCTTGCGGTCCGTGATGTCCTCAATCATGCAGAGGTGGC
>CAIPEB010000610.1 GCA_903863885.1 uncultured Planctomycetaceae bacterium
CGCGATCCTCAAGTCCCTCCGGGTGGGATCTCTCTGCCAATTGGCGCGTTGCATGCGTTGCGGCAAATCTCCGGGCTGCTTTCGAGCAGGCTATGACTGTTCTATTTGCCAACAGTCCCTAACATGCAACGGGATTCGTTCTGGGCACTGCGACTCCAAGAAGCAGGCAATTCCGTGCACAATAACAAGGCACGAGACGTTTACGGTCCGCCGAAGAACCTGGGGAAGCAACTGATTTCCGCAGATCTTCCCATCGACGTGACTGAAAACAGGGCCGCGAATCCGTCGAATCGAGGTTTTGTCCCCCGAATTAATTCGGGTAGTTTCAATCACTGGCACGAAAGATGCAACGCGGGCGTCAGCACGTTTGCGAAAGGCATGAGCGTTTCGCTTGCAAGTAGAATACGATCGAGTAAAATCAAAACTCGCATGAAAAAGCTGATGAACCAATCACTTTGAACTAATTCCTACTGCTTGCTGAAACACGACTTAGTCACGCCTTTCCATACCATTTCTTTTTCGCAGAGGAGTTTTGAAATGTCGCGAGGTCGGCTTAGGAGCGGTTTCACTCTGGTTGAACTGCTCGTGGTGATCGCAATTATCGGGATTCTCGTTGCTCTGCTGCTGCCGGCGGTTCAGTCAGCACGCGAAGCGGCTCGCCGCATGCAGTGCTCGAATAACCTCAAGCAGATCGCTTTGGCTGCACACAACTTCCACGACACCTTCAAGATGTTCCCGCCGGGCGCTCTGTCGCAGAAGACGATTTCGAACAGCGCCACGACCAACGGTTCCTATGGCCAGGAAGTCGGCGTGATTGCACACCTTCTGCCGTACGTTGAACAGACGGCGGTGAAGGACGCCATTGACGTGGACTGGTCGCCCGATCGCCACCCCACTGACGTGGGCAAACCGGCCAATTGCGACAACTGGTGGAATCTGGACGGTTCGTGGAACATCTCCTTCACGAGAATTCCGACATTCGTCTGCCCGTCAACGGACCCCTACGCTTTGGCCGCCTCCGGCGGTGACATTGTCTCGGTTATCACGTATCAGTACGGTGCCACGATTGTGTATTTCTCGCAGTCGTACAACCTGCAACTCGGCAAGACCACCTACATGGGTGTCGCCGGCGGACTGGGCAGAATCAATGATTCGGGCTGGGACGCGTGGCAAGGCATCTTCACCAACCGGTCGAAGAACCGCATGAGCGACGTTAAGGACGGAACGAGCAACTGCCTGATGTTCGGCGAATACTGCGGCGGATACGACTCAAACGGTTCGTTGCAGTTTGCTCCGGCCTGGATTGGCGGCACGATCATGGCGACCGCTTGGGGCCTCACACCCGCCGCCGGCGGCAAGAAGCCCGCTTGGTATCAGTTTGGCTCACTGCACCCGGGCATCGTGCAGTTTGCCCTGGCCGACGGTTCGGTACGCAACATCTCCCTGACGATCACGGACATTCCCGGACAGCGCTACTACCGAGGTCTCAGTGCGATGAAGGACGGTTTGTTAATTCCATCGGAAGCAACCAACTAATTAGGAGTTTGTCATGCGTATGTTGGCACGGGTCCTTTGTGTTCTGTGTGTAGTGAGCATCCTGGGATGCGGCGATTCGGGTGCTTCGAAGGGCAAC
>CAIPEB010000611.1 GCA_903863885.1 uncultured Planctomycetaceae bacterium
AGGTTGCGCAGTCTCGCCTCCGGACAAGCCGTCACGACCGGCCTTCGCGAAAGCCTCGATTCGAAAGCAGCGTCGTTTCGCGCAGCCAAAGGCGACCACCGTCGCGTTGCGGGGCGGCCGACGGGCTGGTCGTGAAATACATAACCCATTGAAAGGCAATGGCTTACGGATCTGTTTCGTGAGCCGTTCTCGCCGCCGGCGACCGCCCTTCGGGCGAGCGTCGCACAGTGAATCTCCGTGGCCGACGCGTTTCCGGTCAATAAAGTAGCAACCGGAAAAACCGTACAGGTTCCGTGTTCGTCTATCTAGTTACACATTGTGCGCGAGCTAGACTTGCCATTATCGGACTATCTTTCGTCCGGCGGCCGACCAGAGGCGTGCGTGAGGCTGTGTCGGCAGCGAAAGCTGGTTCGAACGTCTGATGAACACAATCGGCCGAGTGCTCGGAACGGCAGAGCCACTCGAGCGGCCGTATACCCGTACTCTGATCCGCTGTGCCCGCAAGGAGTCTGATCCATGCTTCGCCATTTCCCTTGGGCGTGCTTGTTGGCTTTGGTCCTCACGGACGCGTCGCGTGCCGGAGAGATTGGCTATCTCGAGGACTTTGCGCTGGCCCCGGATCGCACGCAGCCGCTGGCCTCGCTGATCCCCGGTTCGGAAGACTACTACTATTACCACTGCCTCCACTTCCAGCAGAAGCAGCAATTCGACAAGGTCGAGGAACTGCTGAACCTCTACATCCAGCGGTACAAGGACACGCCGCGACTGCGCGAGATTCAGAATCGTCAGGCCTTGTTGACCTATGACGCTCATCCGCAGCAGTCGCTCGAGTTCCTGCAGCGAAGACTCGATCTGCATTTCAATCATCAGCGGCTTGCGCCGGATGCCAAGCCGAATCTGCCCACCTCGCTGGATCCTCGCGTCATTGACCGCGAGACGCTCACCGCCCGTGCCACTCAGACGCACCCGAACCTGGCCGGTTTCGAGGACGCGGCATTTCCCTGGCTCGTGACCCGGCCGTTGACCGTCGAGCAGCGCCGCCATTTGCTCGAGCGGCTGAGCCAGCCTGACTTCCCGAAGCTGCCCGAACTCATCGCCGCCGAGTTGGCGGAGCCCGTCGCCAAACCGTTCGGCGGCCTGCCGATTCACCGACTGCTTCTGCTGGATCAGCTGGATGAGTTGCTGAAGCTCAAGCCGGATCTGCTCAACCATACCGAGTTCGTCACGATCTATTTGGCGAAGCTGCAGCCCAACGACGACGTGAACCTGCAATACGAGCCTGAATTGCGGGAAGAGTACCTGACGCGGGTGTGGGACTTCGTTCAGAAACTGGCCGCTGCGCACAACTCGCTCAAGGCCCATGTGCTGTTTCACCGCCTGACGCACGATCGGGCCAGAGGCGTGTACGACAAGGACCGGTTCCTGGCTTACCTCGCGCTGCCGCGCCGTGTGGAATACATTCATCCCCGTTTGTTCGACATCGACGAGAATCAGCGATTCCCGGTGGATCTGAATGCCGACTTCGCCGGCACGACGCGTCTGTCGCCGGTCGGAAACGACGAACCGCTGGTCCGTTCGTACCTGCAGCATTTCTTCGTCGACGAAACGTCGACCAAGCCGTACGAGACGTTCATTCGCGAGGATTACCTCCGCGAAGTTTTCGCCGAGACGAAGATCGTCAACGGCCTCGGCGAACCGGAGAAGTGGTATTCGCTTCTGCCGCCGGAAAAGTACGAGGCGCTCAAGGAACGCGTGGACCTGGATTTTCCCGCGACGAATTCGCAGTTCTTCGCTTCGGATGAGGCCGTGAAGCTGGACGTCGACGTCAAGAACGTCCGCACGCTGATCGTCAAAGTGTTCGAGATCCACGCGGAGAACTACTACAGGCAGCAGCAGCGCGAGGTCAATTCGGACATCATGCTCGATGGTCTCGTGGCCAACGAGGAGAAGACCTATCAGTACGACGAACCGCCATTGCGCCGAGTCAGGAGGCACTTTGAGTTTCCGCAGTTGGCCAAGTCGGGGGTTTATGTCGTCGACTTCATCGGCAACGGCGTAAGCAGCCGCGCGGTCATTCGCAAGGGGAAGCTGCAGTACCTTGTCCGCAACAGCACGGCCGGTCATTTGTTCACTGTTTTCGACGAAAATCAGAAACCCGTCCTGGACGCGACGCTCTGGATGGCGGGCCATGAGTACCGGCCCGACGATCAGGGGCGCATCGTGGTTCCGTATGGATCGGCCGCCAGCCGCCAGTCCATCGTCCTGTCCCGAGGCAACCTCGCTTCGCTCGATGAGTTCCAGCACGAAGCCGAGAGCTATGAGCTGGTGGCGGGAATCCACGTCGATCGCGAATCCCTGCTGTCGCGGAAGCAGGCCCGCGTCCTCATCCGGCCCGCGCTGTATCTCAACAAGACGCGAGTCACGCTGTCCGTGCTGCAGGATGTGCGGCTGTTGATCAACTCGGTCGATCTCGACGGTGTCGCCAGCGTGCGCGAGGTCAAGGACTTCAAGCTGTTTGAGGATCGCGAATCCGAATTCGAGTTCCAGGTGCCGCCGCGGTTGGCGGCGATCCAGTTCGCGCTGCGGGCGCAGGTCCAGAATCTGAGCCAGAATAAGAAGGTGGATGTCGCGAGCACCGAGTCCTTCCAGCTCAACGAGATCGCCAAGACCGACAAGATCGCCGACGTGCATCTGGCCAAGGTCGGCAATGAATACATTCTGGAAATGCGCGGCCACACCGGAGAATCGCAGGCCGACCGCCCGGTGCAATTGACTCTGAAGCACCGGGACTTTACCGAGCCGGTCATCATCATGCTGCAGACGGCCCAGGATGGTCGCATTCAGTTGGGCTCGCTGCCTGGAATCCAGTCGCTGACCGTCAATGTACCCAACGGCGTGACGCACACCTGGACCCCGGCCGAGGACGGATGCACGCTGCCTCAGAATCTCAATGGGGTGGCGGGGCAGGCATTGGAGTTGCCATTCGTCGGCAAACAGGCCAAGGCCGAACGCGACTCGCTGTCTCTGCTGGAGTATCGCGGCGAAACCCCGGCGCGAGACCGATTCGACGCGCTCGCGGTGGAGGACGGTCTGCTGCGCATCCAGGGACTCGGCCGCGGCGACTATATGTTGCTGTTCCGCGAAACCGGACGGCAGATTCGCATCCGTATGGCGGAAGGACCGCAGGAGCAGGGATTCGTGCTCGGGCGCTCGCGACGATTGGAACTGCGCAATCAGCAGGCGCTGCAGATCGCGGCGATCGATACGCAACCGGACACGATCGAAGTCCGGCTGCGCGGCGCTACGCCGTTTGCGCGAGTGCACGTGTTCGCGACCCGCTACATGCCCGCCTATTCCGCGTTCAATGAACTCTCCCGAGCGGCTCAACCCGAGCCTTTCGCGTACAACACCGTCAGGCCCGAATCGCTATACGTCACCGGGCGCAATATCGGGGACGAGTATCGCTACATCATCGATCGCAAGTTCGCCGCGAAGTTTCCGGGCAACATGCTGGAGCGCCCGGGCCTGTTGCTGAATCCCTGGGCCGTGCGGTCGACCGAGACGGGTCGCCAGGAGGCCGCGGGGGGCGAAGCGTTTGGAGCGAAGGCCGAGCCGCCTCGTTCGGTTGCCGAGCAAGCTGAATCGGCGGCGGCCGCCGCTGCACCGACTGCGGGCTTCAGCAGTCTGGATTTTCTCGCCGATGCGTCCGTCGTATTGATCAACCAGGTTCCGGACGACAAGGGCGTGGTGCGGATTCGCCGCGACGCGCTCGGACCGCATCAACAGCTGCATTTCGTGGCGGTCGATGCCGAACGGACGGTCTACCGGACCGTGGCGCTTGCCGAAGTTCCGTTCAACATCCTCGATCTGAGGCTGAGCAACGGGCTGGATCCGAAATCCCATTTCACGCAGCAGAAACGGATCACGGCATTGGCACCGGGCGAGAAACTCGTGCTGGCCGACCTGGCCACGTCCCGGCTCGAGGTCTACGACAGCGTGCCGCGGCTCTACTCGCTTTATTCCGCGCTGAAAACCGACGCAAACCTGCAGGAATTCCGGTTCCTGCTCGAATGGCCGAAGCTCGCCATCGAAAAGAAACGCGAACTCTACTCGAAGTACGCCTCGCACGAGCTGAACTTCTTCCTGTTCAAGAAAGACCCGGCTTTCTTCGAGGCAGTGGTGCTTCCCTATCTGCGGAACAAGCTCGACAAGACGTTCCTCGACGAGTGGCTGATCGGCGCTCCGTTGCCGAAGTATCTCGAGCCGTGGCGCTATGAACGGTTGAACGTAGTGGAACGCATCCTGCTTTCGCAGCGTCTGGCTGAAGACCGTGCGTTTTCATCGCAGTTGGTTCGAGAACAGTTTGAACTGCTGCCCCCCGACCTCGACCGCTTCCAGGTTCTGTTCGCCACCGCGCTGCTGGGCCGGGCGCTGGAGGTCAGTGAAGAGCGAGACGGTGTCGCGCGCTGGGCGGATCTGTCGCAGACGAGAGCCACGACTCGATCATCGAACTTCGCCTTCGGTCTCCCGAGCGGCGGCGCAGCCGGCGCGGTAGCAAGCGGCATTCTCAAGCCGCAGGATTCCGCCGTCCCGCCGCCGGCACCGGCGCCGGAATCCGCTCCAGCTCCCGCAGCCGCGGCCCCCGCATCGCCCCCAGTCCCCGCCGAGGAGCCGGCACCGGCCGCTGATCGGCCAAGGCGAGTCGCCGGTCGAGCGGCTCGCGGTGTCGAAAAAGCCGGCAAGGATATGGCGGCCGACAAGTTGGCCGAGCGCGGCAAGGAACCGGCGAATTACTACGCCGAAGAAGAACTGCTGCGCAAAGAAGTCCGCCGGCTTTACCAGAAGCTCGACAAGACCCAGGAATGGGCCGAGAACAACTACTACCATCTGCCGATCGAGCAGCAGAACGCGGACCTCGTGAAGGTCAACGCCTTCTGGAGGGACTATGCTCAGCACGATCCGCAGAAGCCCTTCCTCTCCGTGAATTTTGCCTTCGCTTCCAACAGCTTCACCGAGATCATGTTCGCTCTGGCGCTGCTGGACGTGCCTTTTGAGGCGGGCAGTCACCAGAACGCGCTGAAGGACGCGGAATTGACGCTCACGGCTGCCGCTCCGCTTGTCGCTTTTCACGAGGAGATCCGTCCGGCGGCCGTCGAAAAAGATGCGCTGCCGATTCTCGTGAGCCAGAACTTCTTCCGTCCCGACGATCGGTTCGTGATCGAGAACGGGCAGCAACGCGACAAATTCATCACCGGCGAGTTCCTGGTGAGCACCGTCTACGGCTGCCAGGTGGTCGTCACCAATCCGACGTCGGCGCCGCAGAAACTGGATATCCTGCTGCAGATTCCGGTCGGAGCGGTTCCGGTTCTCAATGCGCAAGCGACGCGCAGCGTGCAGGTGGATCTCGCGCCGTACCACACCCAGACCCTGGAATACCATTTCTATTTCCCGGGCCCCGGCGACTATTCCCACTATCCGGTGCACATTGCCAAGAACGCACAACTGCTCGCTTCGGCCCAGCCCGTCACGCTGAAGGTCGTGGCGGTGCCGACGAACATCGACCGCACGTCGTGGGAGTACATTTCGCAGAACGGGACCAACGAGGACGTGCTGCAGTTCCTGCGCGAACGCAACCTCGGACCGGTCGATCTTGAGAAGATCGCGTTTCGCATGCAGGACGCCGCTTTCTTCCGTGCGGCCCTCGAACTGCTCGCCAAGCGTCACGCTTACCATGCGACGCTCTGGTCGTACGGCCTGAAGCACAACGATCCCGCTGCGGTTCGCCAGTACCTGCAACACCTGGACGAATTCGTGAGCCAGACGGGCGACTATCTGCAGAGTCCGCTCCTTTCGGTTGATCCCGTCGAGCGGAAATCGTACCAGTTCCTGGAATACCGGCCGCTGGTCAATGATCGGGCTCACCCGCTGGGCCGTCACCGCCAGATCGTGAACGGGCGGTTGTTTGAGCAGTACCAGCATCTGCTCAAGATCCTCAGCTACAAGATCGCCCTCGATGCCGACGACACGATGTCGGTCGTGTATTACCTGCTCGTGCAGGATCGCGTCGAGGAAGCCCGCAAGTTCTTCGCGAAAGTCCAGCCCGACCAGCTCGAAACGAAGCTGCAATACGACTATTTCGCAGCGTACCTGGCCATGTATGAGAGCGATCTCGACAAGGCTCGAAAACTGGCCGACCTCTGGCGCGAATACCCGGTGGATCGCTGGCGGAACGCGTTCGCGGAGCTCGATCAGCAGATCAAGGAAATCGCCGGAGCGGACGTGAAAGTGCAGGATAAGGAAAGCCGGAACCAGCAGCAGGGCGAACTCGCGGCCACCGAACCGGGATTTGATTTCCGGGTCGAAGGGCCGAAGTTCGTCATGAACTACCAGAACCTCGCACAGGTTCGGGTCGAGTACTACCTGATGGACGTCGAGGTGCTGTTCAGCCGCAACCCGTTCGTCCAGCAGTATTCGAACGACTTTTCCAATATCCGGCCGAATCGGACCGACACGCTGCAGTTGCCCAAGGACAAAACCTCCATCGAGGTGCCCTTGCCGGAGGAACTCCAGCGGCGCAACGTGCTCGTGTCGATCACGGGCGGCGGGCAGTCCAAATCCCAGGCGTATTACTCCAATGCCATGACCGTGCAGGTGATCGAGAATTACGGTCAGCTGCGGGTCACCAGCGCCGGAACGGGCAAGCCGCTCGGCGGAGTCTACGTCAAGGTTTATGCGCAGATGCAGGACGGATCCAACAAGTTCTACAAGGACGGGTACACCGATCTGCGAGGCAGATTCGACTACACGTCGCTCAGTACCAACGAACTGGATTTCGTGAAGCGATTTGCGCTGCTGATCCTCAGCGATGAGAACGGCGCGCTCGTGCGCGAGGCTCAGCCACCGAAACACTAGCGGGCATGTTCAGCGGTTGTAGATTGCCGCGCCGCACCTGGCTGCGCGATCGTCTTGCCGAAAGACGAGTGGGCAATACTCCGCCGGTTGACCGCTGCCTGCCGTCGAGGCAGTTTTTCAGGGAATTCTTTCGAACGGTTCCAGCGGCCGCGACAACACCCGTTTTCGCACTGTTGTCAGCCCGATGAGGGCCCAGAGTGCAAGGTAGGTCAGTCCGATCCCGGTGTGGATGAGTTCAACGGACATGAAGGTCTTCCTCGATTGCCTGCGAACGAGATCTTGCATCCATGTTTCACAGGCCGTCCTTGCTTCGTTGAGGGATCGACTCAACAGGCCTGCGGCGCTGACAATTTTCTTTTCTCGGCCTACCGCTTACTCAGCCCGTAGCGGTTTCCCAGCCGTCAGACTTTCTCATCAACGGCTCCGGCCCGGTGATCTGCCGGCCGATCGAGGTCGCGCGGCGGGGCATCTGGCGGCCTAGTTCCGTTTTGCACATCGCGGCGCGATGTTAAGATCTGACGATCCGGAACGGTTGTCCGTTTCGCGGTCGCTTTGCGGCTCGGACCAGGCGGCCGCGATCGAGCAGCGTTGCGGAAACCGGAATAAAGTCGGCCGCGCGACGGCCAAGTGCGAGGATTGAAGGGGCCCGCTGCAAATGAGCCAAAATCGTCCACCAGCGGTCGGAATCGACCTGGGAACCACGTATTCGGTTGTCGCGTGCCTGGACGACGTCAACCGACCGCAAACGCTGGTAAACGGGGAGGGGGACAAGCTCACACCCAGCGCGGTGCTGTTCGACGGGACCGATACGGTTGTCGGAAAAGAGGCGGTCAAAGCGGTGGCCACCGACGCCGAGCGTGTCGCATTGTGCGCCAAGCTCGAGTTGGGCAGCCGCATGTACGACAAGGTCATGGGAGGCCGCCAGTACCCGCCCGAAGCGATCGAGGCCTGGGTGCTGAACAAGATCCGGCTGGACTCCCAGCGGCAGATCGGGCCTTTTGAAAAAGTCGTGATCACGGTCCCGGCCTATTTCGACGAAACGCGTCGCAAAGCCACGCAGGACGCGGGCTACATGGCCGGCTTCGACGTGATGGACATCATCAACGAACCGACGGCCGCCGCCGTTGCCTTCGGCTACCAGCGGGGCATGCTGAACCCGGATTCCAGGAAACAGGAAAGCAAGAAGGTCCTGGTCTACGATCTCGGGGGCGGTACGTTCGACGTTACGGTGATGGACATCACCGGCCGCGATTTCGTGGCACTGGCCACCGACGGCGACGTCCACCTCGGCGGCCGCGATTGGGACCAGCGAATGGTGGACTACGTGGCCGAGGAATTCGTGCGCCAGCACGGCATCGATCCCCGCGAGGACCCGAATACAAGCGGGCGTTTGTGGCGCGACTGCGAAGACGCCAAGCGGACGCTCTCCGCGCGGTCCAAGGCATCGGTCGCCTGTGATTACCATGGACGCACGGTCCGCGTGGAGGTGTCCCGCGAGAAATTCGACGAAATCACCCGCGACCTGCTCGACCGCACGGCTTTCACGACCCGCCAGACGCTGCAGGCAGCCGGCCTTGAATGGGGGCAGCTCGAACGAATCCTGCTCGTCGGCGGATCAACGCGGATGCCGGCCGTGCGGCAGATGCTGCAAGAACTCAGCGGCAAGGAGCCGGACCACAGCGTTTCTCCGGACGAAGCCGTAGCGCACGGCGCGGCGCTGCACGCCGGACTGCTGATCGACGAAAGCCTGGGCAAGCCGCCCCGCTTCCGCATCCAGAACGTGAATTCGCACAGTCTGGGAGTCGTCGCGACCGATGCGGCCACCTCCCGATTGCGAAATGTGATCCTCATTCCCCGCAACTCGCCGCTGCCCGTCAGCGCGAAACGCATCTTTCGCACGCAGAAGGAGAACCAGAGGTCCATCCTGGTGCGCGTGGTCGAAGGGGAAAGCGCTTCTCCGGAAGACTGCTCGCCGATCGGCAAGTGCTCGATCAAACCGCTGCCGCCCGATCTGCCCGTCATGACGCCGATCGAAGTCGCGTTCCGCTACGAAGTGAACGGGCGGCTGACCGTTGTCGTAAGCGTCGCCGGAAAAGAGATCGCGCACGAGTTCCAGCGGGAAAACAGCCTGACACAGGAGCAACTGGACAGCTGGCGCGAATATATCTCCGGCGTCCCGCGCTACTCGCCCGAAACCGAATGACGACCGTTTCTCGAGGGATTAACACCATGCGAATGCCGCAACTGCTGTTCGGATTGCTGATGGGGTTCGGTGCAACTGCCGGTCTCGCGGCCGATGCGCCGATTTCACTGCACCCGGAAAACGGGCACTATTTTCTCTGGTGCAATCGCCCGACCATCCTCGTGACTTCCGGCGAGCACTACGGTTCGGTGCTGAACCTCGACTTCGACTACCGGCGTTATCTCGATGAGCTGAAACGCCGGGGACTCAACCACACTCGCACGTTCTCGGGCACGTACCGCGAGATCCCGAGTTCGTTCGGCATCGCCGACAACTCGCTCGCTCCGCATCCGAATCGCTTCGCCTGTCCGTGGCTGCGGAGCGACAAACCCGGTTACTTCGACGGCGGGAACAAGTTCGACCTGACGAAATGGGACCCGGCGTACTTCGAGCGGCTGAAGGACTTTCTCGCCTGCGCCAAACAGGCCGGAGTTGTCGTCGAGTTGAATCTCTTCTGTCCGATGTACGACGACGATCTTTGGAAAGCCTGCCCGATGAACGCGGCCAACAACGTCAACGGAATCGGCAATTGCCGCCGCGAGGAGGTCTATGCGCTGAAGCACCAGGATCTGACCGACGTCCAACTGGCCGTGACTCGCAAGATCGTCGAAGAGGTGCGCGATTTCGACAATCTGTATTTCGAGGTCTGCAACGAACCCTATTTCGGAGGCGTCGAGTTATCGTGGCAGCACCGAATTGCGGATGCCATCGTTGAAGCGGAGCGAACGCAGCCGGCCCGCCATTTGATCTCGATGAACATCGCCAACGGGAGGGCCAAAGTCGAGAACCCGCACGCGGCCGTGTCGATCTTCAATTTTCACTACTGCAACCCGCCCGACACCGTGGACATGAACTACGGGCTGAACAAGGTCATCGGCGAGAATGAGACCGGTTTCCGAGGCAGCGACGATGCGATTTACCGCACCGAGGGATGGATGTTCATGCTGGCCGGCGGCGGCCTGTACAACAACCTCGACTATTCCTTCACACCTTCGCATCCCGATGGAACACTCGAAGGGTATTCGTCTCCGGGTGGAGGCAGCGCCGCGCTCAGGTCCCAATTGCAGGTGCTGAAGAGTTTCGTCGAGAGCTTCGACTTCATCCACATGACTCCCGCCCGGGACATCGTCCGCAAAACCGAACCGGGGTTGCGGAGCCGGGCGATGATGAAGCAGGGCGAAGCGTATGCGATCTACGTGCACGTCCCGCTGCCCGGCAAGCCGGACAACATCAAACAGCTCGAATCCGCCCGGCAGCACGCCCGGTTGACGCTGGAACTGCCGGCGGGAAATTATTCGCTGGAATGGATCCGGCCGACGGATGGCCAGATTGCCGGTCGGGATAAATGCCGGCACGCAGGAGGCGAACTAACGCTGGAATCACCGGAATTTGCCGTCGATCTCGCCTTGCGAGTCCTACGAGAAAAGGAATGAAACGATGAAAGCCGCCTATTTCGAGCAACCCGGCCCGCCCGATGTCATCCGTTACGGCGATCTTCCCAAACCCGCACCGACCGGCGCACAGGTCCTCGTGAAAATGGGGGCAGTTTCCGTCAATCCGATCGACACTTACATCCGCAACGGCGCCAAGTATTGGGACCTGCCCACGCCCTTCATCGTCGGCTGCGATTTGGCCGGCGTGGTCGAGGAAGTCGGCCCCGATGCGCAGCAATTTCACCGCGGCGACCGCGTCTGGTGCACGAACCAGGGACTGATGGGCCGGCAGGGGACATTCGCCGAGTACAGCGTCGTCGATTCCCACTGGCTGTACGGCACGCCGGACTCGGTCTCGGACGAGACGGCCGCGGCCTGTGCTCTCGTGGGGGTAACCGCGCACCTTGGCCTGTTTCGCGACACGCGCCTCAGACGGGGAGAGACGGTCTTCGTCCAGGGAGGCAGCGGAGGCGTGGGCGCGATGGTCGTCCAGATGGCCAAGGCGGTCGGCGCACGCGTCGTCGCCACGGGCGGATCGGACGAGAAAGTCGCCCGCTGCCGGGAACTCGGCGCCGACCTGGCCGTGAACTACAAGACGCAGGATATCGAGGCCGAACTGAAGGCCTTTGCTCCCGGCGGCGTAAACGTCTTTTGGGAGACGTCGCGCGAACCCGATTTCGACCGCATCGTCGGAAGTCTTGCCGAACGAGGACGCATCGTGCTCATGGCCGGCCGGGATGCCCGCCCGCCGTTTCCCGTCGGGCCGTTCTACGTCAAGAACTGCTCAATGTTCGGCGTTGTCATGTTCAAGGCGTCGGTTCACGACCTGCAAGTCTGCGCCGACGAGATCAACCGCTGGCTGGCCGAAGGAAAACTCCGGGCTCAGATCGGCGCGACCTTTCCCCTGTCGGAGACTGCTGCGGCACATCGCTTGCAGGAGGACAATACGCTGCGCAAGTCGGGCACACTCGCCGGAAAGATCGTCGTGCGGCCCGACGGGGCGGCGTGAGGATCCGCCGGACAGTGTGTTTTGCCGGTGATGGCGGAATCCGATCGGCCCGCCCGCTGCAAGGCAGGCGGGCGAATCGCCTGGACGATCATCGCATCCGACCCGCGGAGCATCGTCACCCCCAGCGCAGGCGAAACAGAATCCACAGAGCGGCGAAGCCTTCGCGCAGGTCGATCTTTGATTCTCCGTGTCGGCGATTCACGAACACGATCGGCGTTTCAGCGATGCGTGCCCCGGCGCGCGAGAGCATCCACAGAAGTTCTTCGAGAAACGAATAGCCACGGGACCGCATCCGGTCCCAGGCGACTCGCTTCAGCACCTGCATGCGATAGCAGCGAAAGCCGCTGCTGCAATCGCGGGCCTGGAGTTTGAGCCAGAAACGGGCGTAGGCGTTCACAAAACGGCTCATGAGCAGTCGCTTCCACGGCCAGCCTTCCACGGCTCCCCCGGGCACGTAGCGGGAACCGATCATCACATCGACGGCCGCTCCGTCTGAACCGCTCATTCCCAGCACCATTCCGGGGATAATGCCGGGCGCATGGCTGAAGTCCGCGTCGAGTGTCACGAGGAAGTCAAAGTCCCTTTCCGCCGCGTAACGGATGGCCTCGACGATCGCTGTGCCCAAGCCGAGTTTTCCCGAGCGATGCATGACGTGAAATCGCGGCTCGACTGCCGAGAACTGATCGCACCAGCGTCCCGTGCCGTCGGGCGAATTGTCGTCGACCACCAGCAGTTCGACGCTCGGCGCGTGTTGAAAGACCTCTGCTACCAGCCGAGGCAGATTCTCGAATTCGTTGTACGTCGCAATCGCAACAAGCGTGCGAACGGGTGGAGGAGCGGGGGCAGTCATCTTTTCCGCAGTCATCCTCATCGGTCTGGCAGGGCTGTCTCCCCCTCGCGCGTCTTCGCCCTGAAGCGATCACCGGCGGGGGTAATACCCATTTTGTTTTTTGCGAGTGTCCGTCTACAATTCCGACGCTCCTCTGGACTTCGTCAGACGTTTCTCCCGGTGACGCAGGCTGTTGACCGACGGATTATGCGATTTTCGCGGCATTTTTTGCCTTGCACGTATTTCGCTTTGCGCCTATTTTCGCGCCATGCTCGGCCGTCTGGCAACCCCGAACCGCCGAAATCCACGAGCCGAAAGACCACCGCCGCGGTGACTCGTTCAGCGGCGATCACTCGACCGAAACCCCCGAATACCAGAATTGAGCCGAGATGCCTTATCTCTCGATTTCTCCGTTGGGTCAAGCCGTAACCAAAGCCGAACTCGCCAACGGAATGACGGTCATCGTGCGCGAGAATCACGCCGCTCCCGTGGCGACCGTACGCTGCTGCGTTCGCAACACAGGGAGCGCTTTCGAGGGCGCGTATCTCGGCGCGGGCATCAGCCATCTGCTGGAACATCTCGTCGCCATGGGCTCGACCGTCAAGCGAACCGAACAGGAAGTGCAGGAATTGCTCGATACGATGGGAGGACGGACCAATGCGATGACCTCATCCGACCGCACCGTCTACTTCATCGATTGTGCGGCCGGGCATCTCGATCTGGCCATGGAACTGATCGCCGACAGCATGCAGCACGCGACGATTCCAACCCGCGAATTCGACCGCGAAATGGGTGTGGTCCAGCGTGAGCTGGAAATGGGGCGGGTGGACCGCGACCGCATGCTGTACGAAACAATGAAGACGCTCGTCTACACCGAGCATCCGATGCGACACCCGACCATCGGCTACCTGCCCGTTGTGCAGGCCGTGACCAGAAATGACGTGATTTCGTTCTATCGCGATCGCTACGTGCCGCAGAACATGGTGTTCGCCGTGGTCGGCGACGTGCAGACCCGGCACGTCCTGGACCGGATCGACTCGCTATTCGCGAATTTCTCCAGGACAACCGAACGGACCGTCACACTGCCGAACGAACCGCCTCAGGCTTCTCCCCGTTCAGCCCGACTCGAAATGGAAGGGGAGACGGTGCACTTCAGCCTGGGCTGGCCGACCATCGCCCTGCAACATCCGAACCTGTATTCCCTCGACCTTATCAGCGACCTGCTCACGAACGGCGACAGCTCGCGCCTCGGTTCGAGACTGCGGGTCGAGCAGCCGCATGCGATCGGCGTTCAGAGTTTTTCTTTTACGCCGTCGTTTGTGCCGGGATGGTTCGGCGTTTCCGTCGAGTGCCGTCCGGACCGTGTGGATATCTGCCGCAGGACCATTCTCGAAGAGATCGAACGGCTGCAAAACGAACCGGTCGACGAGAGCGAACTGAATAAAGTCAAACGCCAACAGGCAGCGGCCCACGTCTTTTCGCAGCAGACCGTGCAGGCTCAGGCAAATGCGCTGATTTCCAGCTTTATTGCCACCGGCGATCCCCGCTTCGACGAACAGTATGTCCGGGCAATTCAACAGGTGACTCCCGATCAGGTCCGCGATATGGCGAGGCAGTACTTTCAGCCCCGCAGCCTGAGCGAAGTCGTCATCGAACCGCCCGGTTTGGCGCAGCCACTGCCCGAGACGTCCGTCGCGGCGCTCGAGTCACCCGTGCTGCGGCACGAGTTTCCCAACGGGTTGATCGTGCTGTTGAAGCGACACGCCGTCACTCCGATCGTGACGGTCCAGGCCTTCGTCCGCGCAGGATCAGTCAGCGACACGGATGCCACCAGCGGACTTGCCGCGATTGCAACCCAACTCATGATGAAGGGCACCGAGAAGCACACCGCCAGGCAGATCGCCGAGTTCTTCGACTCCGTCGGCGGAGTTCTGCTGACGGACAGTCAGCGAAACACGAGCTATCTGCAGTGTTCGATCTTGAAAGAAGATCTCCCGCCGTCGCTGGATTACGCGTTTCAGGTGCTGTTTCGCCCCTCGTTTCCCGCCGAAGAGTTCTTGAAGGTCCAGAGTCAGCTGCTCGACGCCATCGCGGCGCGAAAGGGAGATCCTCAGACCGAGATCTCGGATTTCTGGACCTCGCTCCTGCCCGCGAACTCGCCCTACCACCGGCGCGTGGAAGGCACTCTGGAAACAGTCGGCAGCCTTCAGGTCTCGGACTGCGTGGATTTCCATCGGAGGATGTTTGTTCCCGAGAACATGGTGCTGGCGGTCTTCGGCGACATAGATCCCCAGGCCGAGTTGGAACAACTCAAGTGCACCTTCGGCAGCGTGCAGCGTTCGCGTACGTTCGAGCGGCAGACGTTCCCGTCCAGCCACTCGGAGATCCCGGGACGAAACGAGAACCTGACAAGCGAACGCGAAAACACGTCCATGGTCGTGATCGGATACCCGACATTTCCGCTGACCAGCACCGACGAACAGTCGGCGCTTGAAGTGCTCGATGCGGTGCTGACCGGCGGGCGCGGCATCGGGGGACGGTTGTTCAAAGAGCTGCGCGGTGAACGGTTGGTGTATTACGTGGCCGGCAGAAGCATCACGGGGCTCGCGCCGGGCTTTTATTGTCTCGTTGCGCAGACGCATCCACAGTCGCGCGAAGAGGTCGTCCGCCGTATTCAAGCCAGCGTGAGCAGAATCTGCGACGAGGGCATTCCTCAGGCGGAGTTTGAACTGGCCAAGCAGAAGCTGACGGTCGCCCACGTCATGCAGAACACGACGCCGGCTTCCCAGGCGTTTCAGGCCGCCGTGCACGAGCTCCACGGCTTGGGCTACGACTTCGACCAGCAATACGACCGGCGCATCCGGCAGGTCACTGTTGAAGCCGTACAAGAATTGGCACGGCGCTACTTCCACGACCCGATCATTGCCACATCATCGCCGAGTCCATCGTCCGGTGCATAGTTCAAGACCGGCGCGCAGTTCAGACCCCGGCATGCACTGGAACGCGCGGGCTGAAACTCATGGGCCCAAGGTACAGGCGCAGAATCAGAATGAGCGAGCAATACTAGCGCGGAGGCTGGCGCTCACTCTTCAATCGCTTCCTTGACCTTCTGCACAAAATGCGGTGATTTGCCGCCTTGGCTGAGTTCTTCGGCTTTCTTTTCAGCCTGCTTCTTCTGGTTGAACTCGAACAGGGCAACTCGTTTCAGGGATTGATTGAAAACCCCCCAGAAGAGTTTTACTCGGACCTCAGCCACCTCTTTCTTGCGGCTCTTGCGAGGCGTAGCCTTCTTGGCCGGTTTCTTCGCTTCGTCCGTGAGCCCAGCCTTTTCTGCAGCTTCCGCCTCTTCTCTCAACGCCATGCGGTTTAATACTTTACGAGCCATCTGACCTCGCCGTGCGGTTGGGGGGCTGGCAGAAAAAAACGCCACTGGCACGAATTATGATAACCCAACTTTCGTCCGAACGCCAGTATGGGTCGAGCGTTGGGGGTTGGTTACCCCCATTTGGCATGGATACCGGCGGGCTGATGCCGGTCGCCAAAGGTCGGATGCCGGAGCAATGAGGTCGCACGGGTGAGTGTTTTATCGGTGCCAATCCGAGGCCTCACCCGCTCCGGACTCCCGGCTCGGATTACCGTTTCAACAGATCAGGTCCCTGGCCGACGACCTTGTCGTACCGGCCTTCGGCCGACTTCACGTACTTGGTGAATCCGAGACGCTCCAGTTTGCGATCGTCATTCAAGGTACGATCGGTTTTCATCGGCGAACCGGGTCCTGCAATCCCGAAGGGCAGGAAGACCCGCCGCACCGGCTCACCCGTTTCCGGATGAACGGTCATCGGCTCGTCCGTCATTTTCTCGACGACTTCGAAACGCTCGCCTGCAGTTCCGTCCTTGCGAATGATCTCGTAAACGTACGTCGGCATCGTTGGTGCTCGCTCGTTACCTGTCGGCCCGGCATCGTCCCGGCATCGGTCCGGCAGGCCGTTGGATTGTCTTCCCCGGGGAATTTTACCTTGCGCTTCAACAGCGTGGAGTGCCGGTCGGCGAAAAGGCCCGCCCTGCTCAGGTCATGCGCTGGCGCAGCGCTTCGTACATCAGGACTCCCGCTGTGACCGACACGTTCAGGCTATCGACACGGCCGCACATCGGCAACGCGATCGCCGTGATATCGTCGGCGTTCCACAGCGAGGTCAACCCCCTGGCCTCGCTGCCCAGTACGATGGCTGTCGGCTTACGATAGTCCACGCGGTGGTAGAGAGTCGTTGCGTCAACGCGAGCGGCGACGACCTGCACTTGAAGCCGCCGCAACCAGGCCAGGACTGCTGCGGGCGACGCAGCGGCAAGCGGCACGGTGAAGACCGCACCGAGACTGGCGCGGATCGCATTCGGATTGAACAGATCCGCCGCCGGATCGGCCAGGACCACGGCGGAAGCACCGATGGCGTCCGCTGTCCGCACGATTCCTCCGAGATTCCCCGGCTTTTCCACCGACTCCAGCACGACGATCAGTGGATTGCCGGGAAGTTGCCAATCGGGCCACGTCGGCTGCGGGTACTCCGCAACCGCCACGGCTCCCTCGGATCGTTCGCCGAAGGCCAGTTTGCCCAGAACGGCGGATGTGACTTCGAGCACCGCCACGCCCCGCTCGCCCGCCATGCTGATGGATTGTTCCAGTTCTGAGTCGCGGACCAATTCTCCGCAGAAGAAGATCTCGAGGACCTTGACGTTCGCCTGCAGGGCCCGTGAAATCTCTCGAGCGCCGTCGATCAGGAATCGGCCCTGGTTCTTCCGATCGCGGTGCTCCCGCAAGCGGGCGGCCTGTTTGACTCGAGGATTCTGCGGGCTGGTGATGCGCATGGTCATTGTTTCATCAGTTGTCCGGACTTTTCTGCCAGCGAAGGGCCACGCCGCTGTGCAGGCGGCGACTGTCGCCGCACTTCAAGTGTAATTCCTCGGAGTGAATCGGAGATGAGGCCGAACAGACGCCGGAAGCGATCAACGCACTGCGCATTTCACTTTTTCCCCACGCAGCAGAATGGCAGGTGATCAGCCCCAGCGCCGAAGCGCCGCGTGTCAGGTCTGCGCAGTCGGACAACAGCGCGGGGAGGTCGCGATCGATCCGCCAGGACTGGCCGCTCGGCCCGTGGCCGTAGCTGGGCGGGTCGAGAATGATGGCGTCATAACTCCGGCCGCGTTTCAACTCGCGGCGCACGAACAGAGCTGCGTCCTCCACGATCCAGCGGATCGGGGCGTCTTCCAGGCCTGAATGCCGCGCGTTCTGTCTGGCCCATTGCACGATGTTTCTGGCACTGTCCACATGCACCACACGGGCGCCGGCCGCCGCGCAGGCCATGGTGCTCCCTCCCGTGTAGGCGAACAGGTTAAGCACCTCGAGCGGCCGGCCGGCCTTGAGAATTGCGTGCCTCAGCCAGTCCCAGTTTGTGGCCTGCTCGGGAAATACCCCGAGATGGCCGAAGGGAGTCAATCGCAACTCGAACACCAGCGGAGCGTGGTTGATCTCCCAGGAGGCGGGCAGATCCGGATCGCTCCTGTCTCGATCGTTCTTGCCCGCGGTCAGCCATGCACCCCGCTCTGAGTCCGCTGACTGTCCGGCGTCCGCATCAAATCGCTCGTAACGCGCAGTGGCGCGCCGCCACAACGAAGGCAGCAGGGGGGCGACGTCGCCCGCAGCCGGCGAGGGACGGTCGAGGATGTGGGGGCCGAATCGCTCAAGCTTGCGGCCGCCCCCGAAGTCAAGCAACTCGTACTGGTCGATCGAGAACATGACAATCCAACACAGGGCCGGCATCAAAAACGAACTGCCGTCAGGCCGCGCGACGGTTGGCCGGCGCGACGCGATCCAATTGCCTGGCGCAGGCTGATATCACGGTTTCCGCCGGAATCTCCAGAAGGTGCGGGCCGCCGGTTGGCGTGCCCTCGCCGGCCCAGCCCTCGCCATTCTGATCGAGCAGCGACTCCAGGCACAAGAGCCGATCGCCGCAAATTGCCCGTACGTCGGCGGCTGGATCGATGCGTGCTGCCAGTGCGGGCGTGCCGATCGCGGCCGAAAGCTGCAGCCATCCCGCATCGTCGGAAACGAGCAGCCTTGCTCGTCGAATCAATGCGGCACACTGCGAGAGGTTGAACCGCGTCGCCGCAATCGCATGGCCGCCGGAGCATGCGACCGTTCGCTGGACAGCCGGCCATGCGTCTTGATCGCCGCAGATCACGACCAGCGTCAATAAACGGCGCCGACCCATCTGCTTGGCAAGCATGCCGCAGAACCGGGGCCACTCGGAATCCCGCTGCCGCCGGCCGGTAACAACCGCCACAGCGAAACCGCAGGAAAGCTGGTATCGCAGAACCCAATCCTCCGCGAATGCGTCCGCTTCGTCGTGCAGCGGCACTTCCCAACTCGCGCCCGGCAATCCAATGCCGGTGCCGGGCAGGTCCAGAATATCCCGCTCCGCCGAAACATGATGATTGAGCAGCCATCGGCTCAAGCCGGTTCCGCGAGAAGCCTGCCAGCCGATCCGATTCCGGCTTCCGCTCCACCACAGCACCGATGCGCTGCGGGTCGTACTGGCCGGATCCAGCGCCATGTCCCACCGCGTTGCCCGCAGGCGGCGGCCGGCGGAACTCAGGGCTCCCCACAGCACCGATGCGCGGTCGGGTATGCGGATCAGGGTCACTCGTGCGCGATGCCCTTCCACCAACTCCGCAAATTGCTCATCAACGGCCCACGTAATCGCCGCCTCGGGAAAGCGATGCCGCAATCCGCTGGCGAGCAACAGCGACTGGACACACACACTCAACTCGCCCGGCGGACCAATCAAAATGTTCATGTTTGCGGCCGTGATGGGGGAACGACATGAGGTTACTTCAACAGGTCCGACACGCGGATCAGGACTCCATCGTTCTGCTTCGGCTGGTCGGCAGTCTTGTTCTCCGCGGGTGCAGCCGCAGCCGGTGAAGTCGCTCCTGCCGCCGGTGTCGTCGCGGCAGTCGGGGTCGCAGCAGGCGGTGCCGGCGCTGGGGGTGTCGGCGCTGGGGGTGCAGGCGCTGGGGGTGCAGACGCTGGGGGTGCAGACGCTGGGGGGGGGGCCGGAGCTGCAGGAGCGGGAGCTGGTGCAGCCGGCGGAGGAGCCGGTGCCGGAGCTGCGGCGTCGGTCTTCTGCGCTTCTGCGACCGGTTTCGCGTCGGCCGGCAGTTTCACTTCGGCCGGTGCCGCAGTTCCCGCAGCCGGCGGGGGCGCTGGAGCTGAGGCTGCTGCCGCAGGGGCCGGCGCCGGAGCTGCAGGGGCCGGCTTGGCCTCAGGGACCTTGCTGACGAATCCGGCAACTTGGACCGGCTGCGGCTCGATATTTCCCAGCGGAGCAACGAAGACGTGCTCGTGGTCGAACGCAACCGGCAGCGTCTCGTCAAAGGTCCCGTCTTCCTTCACCCGCGGAATCTTCAGTTTCGTGCCGGCGAACTGCGTTCCCTCGACACTTGAACCCCGCTGAAACGGCCCGGCTCCAAGTACCCACAAGTCCTGCGCGGAACTCTTGGCTTTCGATACGCCGGATTGCCACACAGGACGCCGAGTCTTGCGGTCATACGCGAACAACGCGACCTTGGCCGCGCCCAGTTGGGATTCCCGCTTGGCGACGGAGATTTCCGGGATGTTCGGCATGACGGGAGCGTTCGGGACCAGGGATGCGGCGCCTGACAACGCATTGTTCGCCGGCATCCCGTAAATCACATCGTTTGCGTCAGTGCCCAGAGTGCCGATCCGCAGTTCGACGACCAGGTCGGCTGTGTCCGCCGTATCGACCAGCCGGCAGTCCGCCGCGAGCAACTGCTGACGAACCGAACTGATGATGTAGTCGGAGTTGACGTAAGTGGCGCCTTTGACCGACGTCGCGTACTTCGTGTCGAGAAAGACGTTCTGCCCCGAAAGCGGCCGAAAATCGATCACCGAGATCGCGTGATCCACCGCATCGGACATCACGAGCTGCTCTGTTGCCAACCGGCTCTTCGTCGAGCCGCAGCCACAGGCGCAGATCAGCGCGAGGATTCCCATCCCCACGACCGCGCCGCGTGCTACGTCGAACAACCAGCTGATCATCAGTGAATCATTCCGCTACTCGTGTCTCGCCAAACCACCCCAAAACCTCCTCGCAAGACGATGCGTTCTCGGACGCAGGCGCCGCTAGGGGCGGCGGAGTATAGCGAAACGGATCAAACGGATGAACGCGGATTCGACCGCGATTACGCAAACCGGCCCCCTGAAAGTGCTGGAATGCTAGCAATCCGAAGTCTGGAGTCCGTAGGCTGGCAGACATCCGTCCGACTCCAGACTCGCGACTTTTTCCCCTGTCTATTCCGCCTGAGTGCCTAAAATGCTACGGTCAGTTCAGCGGGGATTTGAGCGTTCCAAGTTCTGGAAGGTGGGGGCCGGCGATGCGAAAAAAATTGGCTTTCGTAGGTTTGCTGGCGATGATCGCAGCGGGCTGTGCACAAGTCGCCCTCGTCCATGCAGCGGAAAACAAAGGCAGTTCGATGAAACGAGAAGAATCGAAGGACCGCAAGCCGAACGAAGAGGTTGCCACATTCGGAGCCGGGTGCTTCTGGTGCGTCGAAGCCGTCTTTGAACAACTCAAAGGGGTCAAGCGAGTCGAATCGGGCTACAGTGGCGGCAGCGTGGATTCGCCGACCTACGAGCAGGTTTGCAGCGGGCAGACGGGACATGCAGAGGTCTGCCAGATTCATTTCGACCCGGCCGTGGTTCCCTATGAGGAATTGCTGGAGGTGTTCTGGAAGGTACATGACCCGACGACCTTGAACCGCCAGGGCCCGGACGTTGGGACGCAGTACCGCTCCGTGGTCTTCTACCACAGCGAGGAGCAGAAAAAGGTCGCTGAAGCGTACATGAAGCAGTTGGATGCATCGGGCACTTGGAGCCAGCCGATCGTCACCCAGATTGTGCCGTTCGAGAAGTTTTTTGCGGCCGAGGCCTATCACCAGAACTACTTCCGGTTGCATCCCGGACAGGGTTATTGCGCAATGGTGATCAAACCGAAGGTTACAAAATTCAAGAAAGAGTTCCGCGACAAGTTGCAGTCACCGTCGAAGTAATTCAGGTCATCGGTTGCTCCGCGGTTTCGGCAGAGCGGTGAAGCGCCCGATGCGTTTACGGCCGGGAGGGTGGCCATGCCGCACCCTGAGGTTGCCGTGCGGCACTGCAGCGTTTCGTGGACCTGGCTGTCTTATGCGGACACTTCGTCCGAAGTTTCCTTCGAGGCCGGCATCGGTTCGGACAGACGCTGCAGCGCGTCCGCGAGGGTATCCGCCTCTTCAAACGCGACGCTTCCGTAATACGACGGACTGAGCAGGCGTTTGGCGTTGAACACCTTGCGAATAAACTCGCTCAGGTTGCACAACATGAGTCGCCCGCCGTGTTCCCGCACGCCCGCCTTCAGGCCCAGAAAGGCAACGCAGGCGAGGCTGGTCATGAATTCCATCTTCTGCAGGTCGACCACGATCTTCTGCCGCGTGCTGCGCTTGACCGCGTGTATGAGTTCAAAACGCAACTCTTCGGCCAGCACGTAATCTTTGACCTGATCCAGATCCACCGTCAGGATCAGCACGTCGTTCAGTGCGGTCGCGGTAATATGTCGATAGAGTCCCGCCACGGCTCTCCACCTGTTCCTATGCGCCGTATCGATCGAGAAGAAATCTTAGGACGCCGCCGCAGTGCCTCGCTTCGACGTTGCCCCGGCCCCCGAAGGGCCCTTCGACGTACGAATTGTATCATCGGTTCGGGGCTTTGCGAACAAGGCGGCGTCGCTCGAGTTTCATGTTAGCTGGACTTGCCGATGCAGCGAGACTCCCTGCGCGAATCTTGCAATACGTTGCGGCAAGTCTCCCAGTCGTGGCGATTGTGGGGGTTGTACGGGCCTGCCTCGTGCGTTCAGGCACCGATGTTCTGAGTTGCCATTCAAACGGTCCCGGTTGCCATTCAGGGCGATTTGGGCTGAGATGTCTCGGCAGTCCGCTCCATTTCCTGCGCTGTTTTTCCAGCCATCTCCACGGCGGCGCCGGCGATCGTCTCCTCGACCTGCTGGTTCCAGCGAGTGGGCAGCCCGTAATACACCATGGCATCGGCCCCTTCGTATCGCCCCTCGAGGAGCACTCGTCGCGACGGGATGTAAGCCATGATGTCGTTCGAGTAGCCGGCGACCCAGGTCCGCTTGCCGGACAGTTGGGATTTCAGCAGCAGCGAATAATCCACGACCACTTCGCCGCCCAGCATCACCAGGGTGACTTCGTTGCCCAGTCGCCATACCGCAATCGGGTACGGGTAGCAGTCGCTGAGCGGTTCTCCGGCGTCGAGTCGTTTCAGCAGCATTTGAGCGCGGGCTGCCAGCTGTTTCGTGGCCGACTGGCTTTCCTGCTGCAGTTGCTCCCGGGTGGGCAGCGTGTCGAATCGCAGGCTGACCTCTCGATAACTCGCCTCAAGCCGGTCGGCGACCGGTTCGAGTTGCGACGTCAGCAGGACCGTATCCACAGCGTCAGCCAGCTGCCGCCCGTAGTGCCGGGCCAGTTCGACGGTACGCCGCGGCAGCGGATTCTGGTCGGCACCGCATCCTGCCCAGAACATGGCGATGCAGTCGGGATGAAGGGACTCTAATTCCGAACACGCAAATCCCGGATAATCTCCGGACCACTGATAGAAGCTCAGCACGGTTGCATGGCACGCATAGCCGAAGAGCACGGTCTTCAACTGGCCCGCCGCGTCGGAAACGGCGAGTACCGGCACATCGTGGTCGACCGGCCCGACCAGTTTGTTCTGGGTCCGCAGTTGAGGAACGTTGGCCTCGGGGTTCTCCCGCCGATTCACGGCAAAAGCCGCAACGCCGCTGCCCCAACTCAGGCGGCTTGGTGCCAGTTTCTCGGCGGCCAGTCGAGCCGCTTCCAGGATCTTGAGTTGAAGCTGTTCGGCGTACTGGTCGATCCACTGCCGCTGCTGTTCATCGAGCAGCAGATAATGCAGCGGCGCGAGGTTCTGCCCCACAACCGGGCCGGTGTGCGTGTGCGACACGCAGATCGAGACTCGGTCCGCTCCGATGCCTTGCGACTTGGCCACGGCCTCGCGAATCGACTGGGACAGCTTTCGATCGAGGCCAACCAGATCGAGCGTTATAAGCACGGCGCGGCACCCGCGGCCATCCTCGAGCACCAGGGCCTTCGCCCACAGGTCCGTCAGTTTTCCCTCGGCCGCATGATCGCGGCCACCGTATCCGGCCATCCAGAGCGGCTGGTCGGGTGTGATCAGTACCTTGGCGGCTCCGGTTTTCCATTCTGCCAGCGCCGGCGCGGTGCCGAACAGCAGAATCACCGCGCAGAATACGCAGAATCGTCGATCGACGAATCGTTGAACACCGATTCTCATTGCAGCGCTCCCGATCGTGAATTACCCATCCTGCCGCCTGCGGCCACCACCCCGTTTCGCGTCGCTTGTAAGGCAGCCGCTTCGTGGTACGATGTTCGCAATCTATGAGGTCCGCGGACGGGGACGTCAATTTCCGAGACCGGCAGAAGTCCAGCCAGGTTCTCGCCGTCCCGTTTTCCTCCGCGAGTTTTCCCGTGCGAGGTTCATTGTGACGAGGTTTCCCGACACGGTCTACAACGAGGACTGCATCGAGGGCATGCGGAAGCTCGCGGCAGAATCCGTCGATCTGGCGTTCGCCGATCCGCCGTTCAATATTGGCTATTCGTACGACGTTTACAAAGACAAGAAGTCGACGGACGACTATCTCTCGTGGTGCGAACGCTGGATTGAAGAAGTCCACCGCGTGCTCAAGCCGGACGGCACGTTCTGGCTGGCGATCGGAGATGAATATGCGGCCGAGTTGAAGGTCATGATGCAGAACCGGCACGGGATGACGTGCCGCAGCTGGGTGATCTGGTACTACACGTTCGGCGTGAACTGCAAGAATAAGTTCAGCCGCTCGCATGCCCATCTGTTTCACATGGTCAAAGATCCGGTGAAGTTCACGTTCAACGCCGAGTCGATCCGCGTTCCCTCGGCGCGCCAGCTGGTCTACGGTGATCGGCGAGCGAATCCGACCGGGCGACTGCCTGACGACACGTGGATCCTGCGTCCCCAGGATCTGCCCGAGGGATTCACGGCCGATGGCGACACGTGGTATTTCCCGCGGGTAGCCGGGACATTCAAGGAACGATCGGGCTGGCACGGTTGCCAGATGCCCGAGCAGTTGCTGGGACGCATCATCCGATCGTGCAGCCAACCCGATGAACTTGTGCTCGATCCGTTTGCCGGCAGCGGCACGACGCTCGCCGTCGCCAGGAAACTCCAGCGGCATTACGTGGGTTACGAACTCTCGCCGGAATACGCACAGCGAGTTCTCGAGCGTCTCGAGCGGATCCAGCCCGGCGATGCGCTGGACGGTGCTCCTGAACCGCTCGTCAGCGCGCCGGATACGGCGAGCGGGCGCAGACTGGATGACTCGCGACCGAAGCGACGGGTTTTCAATCGTCGAACCAAGCAGCAGGAACTTCCCGGACTTTGACCGCGGCCGTCGGTTGGCCATTCCTTTCTTCGGACACCAATCGCATGAAACTGGCAATCTGCAACGAGACCTTCCAGGACTGGCCGTTCGAGAAAGCATTTGCGTTCGCGCGCGGCTGCGGATACACAGGTATCGAATTCGCGCCCTTCACGATCGACAAGAACGCTTACAACATCGCGGCGGACAAGCGCCTGCAGATCCGGCAGATGGCCGAATGGGCGGGGCTCGAAGTCGTGGGACTTCACTGGCTGCTGGCTTTCACTGAAGGCTACTACCTCACATCGCCCGATCCGGCGGTGCGGCGGCGCACGGCCGATTACCTGTCGGAACTCGCTCGATTGTGCCGGGACCTGGGCGGCCGCATCATGGTGCTCGGCTCGCCCAAGCAGCGCAATCTGCTTCCAGGGGTAAGTCACGAGCAAGGCGCGGAGTACGCGGCCGACGTGATTCGCGCGGCGCTGCCCGTGTTTCGGGACTGCAACGTGACGCTGGCCGTTGAACCTCTCGGCCCGCAGGAAGGGGACTTTCTTCTGACGGCCAACGCCGGCGCGGCGCTTGTCGAAATGATAGGCTCACCGAATTGCCGATTGCACCTGGATGTCAAAGCGATGTCGTCCGAGGGGACTTCGATTCCCGAAATCATCCGTGCGCACTCGAAGCACCTGGCGCACTTCCACGCCAATGATGCCAACCGGCGCGGGCCCGGTATGGGCGAGATCGACTTCGTGCCGATCCTGCAGGCGCTGCGCGATGTCCGCTACGAGGGCTGGATATCAGTCGAAGTGTTTGACTACGAACCGGGCGTCGAAGCTCTGGCCCGCGAAAGCGCGGAGTATCTGCAGCGATGCCTCGCGCAGGTAGGTAAGCCGGCTCAGTGATTCGTACGAAGAAGTCGGGAGTCCGCAGTCTGGAGGGGAAGAGGCCACGGACTTGCACCGATCAAACACCGGGCGGCAGGACCGTCGGAACGCCACTGGCTCTGCCGGTGTCTTGGATCGCTCATCGGACATCGACTTGGCTTTTCGCGTTTCCAGCCGAACAGGACAGGTCCGCAGTGCAGCCCTTCATCACTGGCACAGCCAGTGGCACGCGAAGATCTGATCAACTCATTATCTCACTTCGTCTTTGAGGGTCTTGCTCACGGTTTCTTTTCCGCGGGCGGCGTCTCGGTCATCTTAAGCACGCGGGCATCCGCCCAGTTGGCTTCGTCGCTGTTGATGCCGTCGCCGCCGTCGGTGACGACCAGCTTCAGCCGGCGCACGCCCTCCGTTGCCACGTCGATCTTCCTCACGTCGCGCAGGCCCAGCATCACGCCGCTGTCGTACAGCAGCCGGTCGTCGCCGTACACTTGAAAACTCACCGTGCCGTTGGACTCGGCCCCCGCGACGGTTGCGGCGAATCGCTCGAATTTCCCGTCGAGATCGCACACAATCTCGGACGGCGCGTGCGTGCCGATGCCTCGACGATAGATCTGCTTGCCCGCGCGCAGGGGCTTGTCCTCGACATCCTTGTTGCGGCGCGGTTTTCCGTCCTGATTGCGCGTCCATCCGGCCGTCGCCGCGGACCACGGCAGCTCGCACAGCGAAACCCATTTGTCGTCCGCATCGCCGGTCCCCGCGTCAGGCGAACCGTCTGCCGGAGGAGCAACCGCCGCGACCTGCTGCGACTCGGCGCTCGTTCCGGCGATGGAAAGCAGGTCCGCGCGAGGCTGCTGCGACATTTGAGAACTCAGCTTCACAAGTGCGGCCTTCAGCTGCTGGAAGTCGGGATCGTTCGTGTTTTGAAACACGGTGCCGTCGCATCGCTGCCAGCCGCCCGCTTCGCGAGCCAGAGGCGCCATCAGCGCACGGCTGCGCGCCGGGTCCCTTCGATTCATGCTCAGCCACCAGTTGCCATGACGCCCTTCGTCCTTTTCGCCGTGGCACGAAGAGCAGCGTTTGGAATAGACGGCGTCCAGTTCGTTTCGCACCTCGCCGACAAAGATCTTGCGGTTGTTCGGATCGCATTCGTAGCGGTCGTAATAGACGGCGTTGGCATCGATCCAGGTCGCCAGCCGCAGCCACTCGTCGGCTGTGAGTTTCACATCGTAGTGCCCCGCCTTCAGCAGTTTCATGAGGGGCGAGGACGAGGAGCCGTAGGTGAACGGAGGCCTCGCGAAGACGTCTTCCGGATTGTCCCACCGCATCGCGTTGGCCACGTTCAGGAAAGGAAGCAGTTCCTCGTAGGCCACGGTAAACTGGTCCGTGAGATCGTCCGTAAGCAGCACGCCGTTCGCATAACGATCGTAAGTGTGACATTTCGCGCAGCGATCGTTGATCACCGGTTGCACGTCGCGCAGGAAACTGATTGTGGCCTCGTTCCACGGCGGCGGTTGCGGTGTGTCGGGTGGACGAACGAAAGCCGTCGCACTCTTTGCCACGGGCGTTGAAGTGCGGGATTCGTGGCATCCCATGCACGTCCGCCGCTCCTGCGGCTTCAGGCATACCACGCTTCGCATCCGCTGGATCTCGAGCTTGTTCTCGTCGAGCACCTCGAAGTAGACGTTGCGATCGGCCGGTACGCGAAAATGGGCCGAACCGTCCTGTTCGATCGGCACGGTTCCCAGGATGCGTTTGACGGTGTAAATCTGGGTTCCTGAAGTACAGATTACTCCGCCGGTCGGGACTCCCTTGCGGGGCACATCCTCAAGCACTCGCAGGTACTTTGCCGAGCCGCGCGGCACGTCGGGCATTCCCTCGTACACATCAACCATTAACAGCGTGGCGGTCGAATTCTCGTCGCTCGCCGACGGCGTGAGCGACTCCAGCACGGGCGGGCGCGGGCGACGCACCAGCGGCACCGGTTCCTGGCAGGAGATTTCGCTGTCGCGGTACACCAGCGCTAGATTGCCGTGACGGTCTCCGACATAGATTCCCCAACTGTTTTCGATCCAGGGAAGCACCGTCGGCGTATAGGAACAGAGATAGGTCGACTCCGACAGCGGCTGCGGATCGCTGTACCACCCCCGCCGGCTGTCCTGGATCTTCTCGCCGATGACCGGCACGCCCGGTGTAAGCAGCGTGATCGGATCGTCGCCATCCACGCCGCGCCGCACGTCGATCAGGCCGATTGGGCCGTGCGTCTGGCCGTGATGCCCGGTAAACAGCGCCATGACGAGCGAACTGCCCGGCACGGCCCGCGGAAACATGATGACATTCGGACGGAACGTCGCGTTTCCGTAATAGGGCGCCACGTGCGTGCCGTCAGGATGCATCGTAAAAAGATCGTGCAGCGACGTCACGCTGCGCTCGTTGTACTCCCAGCGGTCGTAAATGATGCGGCCGTCGGGAAGCACGGACGGATTGAATTCGTTAAAGACGTTCGAACTCAACTGCCGCACATTCGAACCGTCGCCGTTCATCACGAACAGGTTCGCGGCATGAATGTCGCTTCCGCACATCACATAATGCTCGGGCCGGTCGGACGTGAATCCGACCCGTCCGTCGGGAAGGTAGAACGGCTCGCAGTCGTTCTTGGGAGTCGCAGTCAATTGCCGAACCCCGCTTCCGTCGGCGCCGGCTTCATAGATGTCGTAGTCCGGCTTGCTGTCCGGCGTCCGCAGCACGTTCCTGGTTGTCACGCCAACCCGATCGGAACCGTTGCCGAATGCGAACACAAAACGATCCGCACTCCAGTCGAGGGTGAGGTCGCGGTAGATCCCCGCACCAAGCGAATTGACAATCGGCGTCACTTTGCCGTCGGGGCGTACGGGCTCCAGGCAGCAGATCTCGCCCCCTGGCCGGTTGTAGCAGTGGTGCGCATCCATGAAAGGCTGTTCTGAATAGAACGGCTTTCGCTTGATGAACAGCATGCGGGCAAAATCGAGACGCTTCAACAGCAGCCGGTCCCGGAGTCCACTGGCACGCTCGAACGATTCTCGCCAGACACGCGAACCGCCGGCCGCATTGGATCCGCCGGAGCCGATTGCCGCCGTCAGTTGCTGATATTCGGCTTCAGCCTGTGCATCGGGTGCGTCATCCAGTATTTGCATGATGCTGCCCAACACTGCCGGGACATCTTCCACATGCGAGAGCAGCGGAATGGAGCAGGAAAGTCCCTGCGCATCGAAACGCAATATGACCAGACCGCCGCCCGGTTGCGTGAGATCGAAGGAACACGCGAGTTTTTCTGCGGCTTTGGGAGCAAGCTCCAGGGTTTGGCTCGCGATGGCATGCTTCACGACCTTGCGCTGCGAGTCCACATCGAAAAGCGTTGCGTCGAATTTCACGGACTGCACCGCATCGGCGGCGCTGCGGACGGTCAATTCGAGTTGATTCGCGCCGCGCTGAAAATCCGGAGCCGATGCGAGCGTCACCGCGAACGGCGCGGTGCGAGGGACAAAGCCGGACAAACGGTCAAAACGCCGGTCGTAGGTGTGATACCACTGGTCTTTTCCGCCGCCGCCGGGATGCTTGTAAGCCTGCACCGGCTTGTCCGCTTCAATCGCCCGTTCGGCCTGACCGTCAACGGCCAGCATGATTTTGCCGTCGATCGTTCGCACCCGATACTGGCGCTCGGCATCCTGCGGGGGCAGCAGCAGACGGGGAATCGGATTCGGCCAGCATGTCTCAGTGCCGTCGTTGGGCACAGGAAATATCGGCGAAGTGCGCATCTGAGACAGTTCGGTATCTTGTCCGGCCAGGATGCGTTCCCAGTCGTCGATTGCCTGCAGCGATTCGCGGAAGTACCAGTCCCAACGAACCATCTCGCGACCGCCGGTCGCTTTCTCCGTCTGTGCCGCCGCGGAAAGTGACAAGCTGACAGCCAGTCCTGTAATCAAAGCCGTTCCGACACAGCCGCGGAGTTTTTGCCCCGCAGCGGTCAACATTGATATCCAGCCTGGCTGCGTCATAAGCGGTTCTTCCTTCATCGCTGTCTCTGGATGCGGTGCACCTTGCTCAGAGTGAATTCCAAAACACCTTTCGGGCTCCATCCCGCCGCACTGGAAAGCCAATGCCGCGTACCGCCTCAGGCCACGGTCTGCTTGATTAATTCGCCGACTCCGTCAGTCAATTGTTGCGCCGCGATTGGTGTGAATGGCGGATTGTCGAGGATCTTCGGAACCACGAATGCTGCGTATTCTCGGGCTTCGTAAGCCTTCGGATCAGGCAGGTATCCGATAATCCCGTCGGTGTATCCGACGACGACGGTTTCCTTGACGGGCGAACTTCGCTGAATCGCCAGGCCGTAGTAGCTGTAGAGTTCGGCCGGATGAAAGGCGAGCACCAGGTCGCCCAGTTGCAGCGTGCTCAGCGAGATGTTCATTGCGCCGCCGCTGACGTTGCGCTGTGCGTTGCCTTCGTACCAGTCCTTTGCAAATCCCGCATCGACCCATTCGCTTGTCGTGCACTTCGACGGATCGGTGCGATACTCGTCGAGCCAGCTCTTAAACAGATCGACGTTCAGCGGCACATCAAAGGGCCGCGTCGCGCATCGCACGCGAGTGACGGCGACGGGTTTGCGGTCTTCGGTCGCCCGCACGACGGCCTGATAAACGGCCTCGGAAGTCTTGCCGGCGTCGCCTCGCCAGGGATCGCCGTCGCCCGGATTCACGTCGCCGATATGTCCCTGCAGGTACGATGGAACGAGCGAGTATTTCTCCTTCAATCGCTGGTCAACGATGCCCGGCCAGTCGGGGCCGGCCAGTTCGTCCGCGTAACACACCGGGTGTGCCGAGAAGTGATACCAGAGCAGCGGAGCCTTGCCGGCCGACCGATCGAAATAGAGCACGCGGACCATCGTGTCGAGCCATCGCTGGCCTTCCGTCGATTGCGCGTCAAACTGCGCATCGGTCTTGAAGTCCTTGGTGGTGCGATTGAAGTTCCCTCCCGCGGCCCGCGATTTTCCCAGCGACAATGACGCGGGAGCCAGGTCGTCCTTGGCCATCGCCACCGCCTGGACCGCCTTGTCCACCACCGTATTTGCATAATCCTGAGGCATGGCGCCCCATTGCCGGAGGTAGCAGAAGGACGGCATCGAGTGAGTATGCGTAGCGCAGAGCCGCACGTTCGCGGCCGGTATGCCCGTCTTGGCCGAAACCTGCTGCCGCACACGGTTGGCGTAATCAGCCGAAAAGGCCGCCAGATCGAGTGAGATCACCGCCGCATCGACGTCGGCCGTTTTGAGCACTAGCGCGCGGACGGCCGTCGGCTGTCTAATCCCCGTAATGCGACGTTCACTTCCGGGAGGCCGGTGAAAGCCACCCATCTCGATCCCGAGAGGCGGCGTCGTGTCAACGACGCCCTGCCCGACCGACAGATTGCCTTGGGCCGGTTCGGCAGCGTAAAGGCCCGGCCAGCGAACGACCGCCGCCGCGGTCGATGTTGCAGCCAACCCTCTGAGGAAATGTCGACGGTTGATGGCGGGTTTGGTTCCTCGCATGATGCATCACCTCGCATGCTGTGAAGCGTAGTTCTTCAGTTCTCGATCGAACGCCGTCGCGACCACTCGATGATCGTCTCGGGGATCGCCTTGAGATTCTCGAGCGGACATGCCAGCGGCAATGCGCACTCGGGACCGACCATCGTCAGCCCCGCATCCAGTACAGCGAGAGTCTCTTGCTGTACGTCGGCGACCGTGCCGGTGAACAACGTCCTTGGATTGTTGATGTTCCCTACGAGCTTGCACTTGCCCTGCATCAGCGCCAGGCTGCGCCGGACGTCATTCTTGCTGTCGAAATGAAACGCGTCAAAACCCGTCTCGCGGATGTAGGGCATGCGGTCTTCGGTCGCTCCGCAAATGTGCAGAATCAACGGGCAGGGAATGCGATCGCAGAGTTCCGCGTGCAGGTCCTGCAAGTAATCCCGATAATAGGCTGCCCGCACGAGATCGCCCGTCGCATGATCCGGCAGCGTGAGCACATCGGCACCCGCTTCGATCTGGGCGACGCCGAACTGGACGGTCAGTTCCTTGAGGACGTCCAGGCTGCGTTTCACTTCGTCGGGGCGATCGATCGTCATCAGCAGGAAATTCTGCGTGCCGAAGACGTGATAGCCAAGCGTCCAGGGGCCCATCGTCTTGCCCACAATTGCCACTTCGTCGTTCCAGCGGCTCTTGAGTTGCCTGATGCAATCCAGCACGCACTGCGTGTCGGGCTTGGCAAGCACATCGGGTGGAACGCGAAGCTCGTCGGCCGAACGGGCGAGCGTGCCAACGCACGTGGGCCAGTTTGATTGCGTGCCCCATTCGACCTGGCATCCAAGCGCCGCAGACTCCTGGACGACGGAGAAGACCGGCATGATCGTGTCGAACCCGACTTCGGTCCGCGCCGTTTCCGCGAGCCTTGCCATGAGTCTGGGGTCGCGGTGTGCCTCGGGAAAGGAAGCCTCGACCCGGTCCATCAGCTCAACCGTGGCGATCGACGTGGGGCTGACAGCCGCGGGCCGATCGACCGGTTTGCCGGCCAACGCCGCAAGCACGCGATCTCTCGCGCTCATCGGCTGAATTCGCGTTCCCGCACACGTTTCCTGAACCATGCCCGCAGCCCCTCGGTGAGTCACTTTCCGCGATCCTACGTTACCGCATCGCCGCCCGTGTGGAAAGCAATTTTCGAGTGTGCCGAACGCGACGCGCAGATTTCGTGGTCTCCGTGTCTCCGTGAGAGGCGTGGAATGCTGGAAGTCACGTCGGAAGAGGTATCTCTGGCAGAGGCACAGAGCACACGGTGGAGGTTGGGTTGGTTTCCGGCCAGGGCAATTAACCCCCTTGTTTCACCATGTTCACGGGGCGATACTCGCGCGGGTTGTCCGGTCTGGTTTTTTTGATGAGCATCTGTTGTGCCGGGTGGGGAGGGAGACTGAATATGCTTCGCATTGCTTTTGCCACGTTGATCCTGACGGCGCTGATGGGATCGCAGGCTGTGGCTGGTACTCTGTCTGCTGACGGAAAATCGTCGTATTCCATCGTCGTGGCAAAGGACGCAACTGCGGCCGAACAGACCGCAGCGAAAGAGCTGCAGTCCCATCTGAAACTCGTGACGGGAAACGAACTGCCCATTGCGACGGAAGCCGCAACTCCGACCGGGAATAGCCTGATCTTTGTCGGGCAGACGGCTGCTTTCAGGGCTGCCTTTCCCTCCGAGGATCTTGCGTCGCTGAAGCATGACGGCATCATCATGCGGACTGCGGGCGACCGCCTGTATCTGCTCGGCGGGCAGCCGCGCGGGACTTTGTACGCGGTCTATACGTTTCTGGAGGACGTTGTCGGTGTTCGATGGTGGGGGGCGAGGCCCGATGAGACCTTTATCCCCAAGCGACCGACTCTTGAAATCCCGGATTTGAACAAGCGGTATGTCCCCGCGCTGCAGTGCCGCGAAGCGTTCTACCGATGCGCGTTCGACGGCATCTACGCCGCGCGGTCCAAGTGCAACGGCCACTTCGAGCGTGTAGCGCCGGAATACGGCGGCCACTACAGCATCCTCGGCTGGTGCCACACGTTTTATCAGCTTCTGCCGCCGGACAAGTACTACAAGGATCACCCGGAGTGGTACAGCGAGATCAACGGCAAACGCATTTCAGAGGGTGCGCAGCTCTGTCTGACCAACGACGAGATGCGCGCCGAGTTGACGAAGCAGGCGCTGGCATGGCTGCGCAATGATCCGAATGCGGGCATGATCTCGATCTCGCAGAACGACTGCGGCGGAGCGTGCCAGTGCGCCAAGTGCAAGGCCTGGCTGGCGGAAGAGGGCAGCGAGTCCGGCCCGATCATCCGCTTCGTCAACTTGGTTGCTGCGGACATCGAGAAGGAGTTCCCGGGCACGTTCGTCGAGACGCTGGCGTACTCGTACTCCCGCCAGCCGCCCAAGCAGGTCAAACCTCGCGGCAATGTGATGGTGCGGCTGTGTTCCATCGAAGCCTCCTCGGCTCAACCGCTGGAGAGCGGGGCTCAGAACGAGAGCTTCCGCAAGGACATCGAGGGCTGGTGCGCAATTGCGCCGCAGCTTTACATCTGGAACTACGTCACCGATTTCGCGAACTACATCATTCCGCATCCGAACTGGCGGGTGCTCGGCCCGGACATCCGCTACTTTGTCAATCACAAGTGCATCGGACTGTTCGAGCAGGGCGACGCCGGCTGCTCGGTCAGCGACTTTCCCGAACTGCGGGCTTGGCTCATCGCCCACATGATGTGGGATCCGTCGCGGGACGACCAGGCGCTGATTGCCGAGTTCATGAAGGGCTATTACGGCGCGGCCGCCGAGCCCCTGCTCGAGTACATGACGCTGCTGCAGGAGCGGCTGACGAAGTCCGGCGCCTACCTGCCCTGCTACATGCATGACACGTCTCCGTGGATGGATCTGACGACGGCCAACAAGGCCACGGAGTTGTTCCACGACGCCGCGGCGCGGGTGAAAGACGACTCCGTGCTGTCCGCGCGGGTGCGCCGAGCCCGGCTGCCGATGGATCACAACTGGCTGCAGCGCTACAAAGGCTTCAAACGCCTGGCGAACATGTCCGGCAAACAGTTCCTCGGGCCGAACGACCCGAAGGCTGCGGTCGAAGAATTCATCAAGACATGTCGCAGCTTCGATGCGGGGCAGATCCAAGAGGGCGGGCCCTTCGATGTCTACGAGCATACGCTGCGCGGCATGTTCCCGCCGCCCGGCAAGAAAGCCAAGGTCCCCAAGGAAGCCGAGGGGCTCAGGTCGAACCAGTGGCTGGACTTCCAGCAGGACGAGTTCGACCTGCACGGTCCGGGCGAATTCGTCACCGTCACTCCCGACAACAAGGCATCGGATGAGCAATCTGCCAGAATGCCTGCAACGCATACCCAATGGGCGGTTCAGTACTCGCTTCCCGGCGATCTGGGCCAATTCGGCAAGTGGCACTGCTATATCGTTGCGCGTTGTGAGGCCAAGGCGAAAAGCGGAAACGCCTTCCAGATCGGTCTCTACGACGGTCCGGGCAAGAAGAACGTGGCCGGGCAGACAATCTCGATCGAGCAGTCCGGCGGTGGTGAATACCACGCCTTTGATCTCGGCGTGCAGGATCTGAAGGGCGGCATGTATTTCTGGATTGCGCCGATGAACAACCCCGACCAAGTGACTGCCGTCTACGTGGATCGCGTGTTTCTGGTGCGCGAGCCGTAGCACGAACGCTCGGCCATGCAACGTGAAGTACGTTGAGCGCCCGGCGCTTTAGGGCTCCTGAGGTGCGTCGGTGTTTTCCGATTCGGGTTCGGCGGTCCGAGTGTCCGCCGCCCGAAATAGGCCGTTGTTTGTTTGCGTTTTCCTCTTTTGCCGACGCTTCTGTTTGTCTTCGGCTTTCTGTCGTTTCAGCATTTCACGCTGTCGCTTCGCGTAGGTGTTATTGTCTCTCCCCATGAGTCCTCCAGCAGAACTAAAGATGACGTTGATCGGAGTTGAAGCGATTGCGGACCAATCGTGATGGTTCTTGAGTGCGTACGTGCACGAACTGTTGAGTGACGAGACTGCATCAGCGGCATCCAGACGGAGTGTCTGCCTGATCGAGTCGGTGTGCCGACTTTCAGGCCGCTCAGCGTTCGAGCGATTCAGCATTCGGAAAGCCGTGGTGCCGGGGTCCGCTTTGTCGTTGTTGGACCTGCGGAGGCAAGCGGCTCACTCATTGCAGGCCGGGTGGAGCGCGGCCACGATGTCACATTGCTTCGCCGTCCGAGACTCCTCCGAGTTGTCGGATTGCAGGCAGATCGAGTTGGCGCCGAATCGCTTGAAATCGGACGCTTTCGGGTGTTCGGCGAATGGCGGTTGAGACAGGTCCTCGGTGGCGCCCACGTACAGCGCGACGTGCTTGTATCCGCCCTGCTTGTCGCGGCTGCGGTTCGTGACCAGGTAGACGCCGCTCAACGGACGGAGTTTCGTGCCCAAGGGGTAGACTTTGAAACGGTACGTCTGGCCGGATTTTCCTCGAAAGACGGCATGGCCCATGGAAGGCATCAGCGGACTCCTCGATTTGAGTGCGAAATAAGCAGGTAAGGCTCCGTGCAAACGAAGTCGAGTCGATGAGCCGATCGAAGTCCCAGCGACGGCGTGCCGGCCGGAGGGGTCTGCACAGGCTGGTCGCAGCACCTGCGTGAGATTGAGTCGGACGGCCTCGCTTCGATACGCCGCGGAACGGCTTCCGTCCGCTTCGCTGCGAGTGATTTGTCTTCCGTGAGTCCCACTCTTGCACGTGCAATTATTGTATCTGCAAAGCCGCCGCGGTGCAACAGCAGTCAACTCCCCGGGTCGGGTCGAGGGCAGGCCGCCTGACGGACCGACAGACATCTTCACGGTGCGGCGGCTTGTCCGGTTGTTTCGCGAGGCGGCTCCAGTTAGCTTCGGGCTTGTGGTATCGAGTCCAATTCTCCACCGGAACGAGAAGCGGCCATGAGCGGAATGAAACGGCGTTGGCCGGTTTGTCTGTTGGCGACGCTGATAGTCTGCATGCTGCCGGCGACCTCGCTGGCCGAAGTGGTCGTCCACGAAGACTTCGAAGCAGCCAGCCTGACCGGCCCTTCCAGCCTCCGGTGTCTGGGGTGGGAGGGGCCGTGGCGGATCGAATGTGGCACGGCGACCTTGGCGGAGGACGACTCGATGCTGTCCGACGCGATCTGCTCGGGCGGGTGCGTCGTGCTGAACGGCGACACGCGGATTCATCGCGTGCTTGACGTGCGGCCCGGTTCGGCATTGGATCGGGCGGGACTGGTCGAGGGCGACCTCGTCGGCCGCGCGGGGCGAGTTCTCTACGTCGGTTTTCTCCAACGGGTAACTCGCGTTCCCGATGCTGCGGCTTCGTCACCGGGCCATTTGCGGTATTACGCCTTGGAATTCAAGACGGCGGGCGGCGACGAGCGGCGTGTATTGGACATCGGGCACGACGATCGCAGTGCACCGCAGGACGGCTGCTACGGGGCTGCCTCGGTTGTCAACAATGGCCGCGGTGACCTCGAGCCGGGGCAGTTCCAGTCGCTGGGCGAGGAAGACGCGCGTACCAACCGGATCGTCGTCAAGTTCACATTCGGCGCCGGTCAGCAGGACCGGGTGGAGATCTTCCGCAACCCGTTGTCTGAATCCGTCGAGCCGCCGAAACCCGACGCGGTGCTGCTGGGCAGGTTCCGCTTCGACCGGATCGCACTGGCTCGGTTTGCCGGGCAGGCGCCCGGGCATCTCGTCGATGAAATCCGCTTCGGTACGCAGTACGCCGACGCGTTTGCGCCGATCGATCCCGAGCGCAGGCGACTGGCCGAAAACCGTCTGAAAGAACGGACCCGCGTCTGGGACGATTTATCCACCAAGGTCGATCGGCTGCTCTTCGTCAAGCGGCATGCGTTCCGCCCGAGCCACATCTACACCGAATACAGCGACGGGCCGTATCGGCCGGGCGGCGGTTTGTTTGTCCTCTCGCCGCCGCGTCCCGACGGGAAAGCAACCTGCCTGTTCGATGCGGGAGGCGGCATTTGCCGCGACCCGGAGGTGTCGTTCGACGGCCAGCGGATTTTGTTCTCGTACCGGCCAAGCCAGGAGGGCTTCTACCACATCCATGAGATGCAGGCGGACGGCACGGGCCTGCGGCAGCTTACCGACGGCCCGTTCCACGATTTGGATCCTTTTTATCTTCCGGACGGCCGCATCGGGATGACGTCCACACGTTGCCGGTCACGGGCGCTCTGCTTCTGGGTGCAGGCCGCGACGATGTTTGTCATGGAGGCCGATGGGGCGAATCCCCGACCGCTGACCGCGAACAACGTGAACGAGTTCACGCCCGACATGCTGCCCGACGGCCGCATCCTGTACACACGGTGGGAGTACCTGGACAAGAGCGCGATCTTCGTGCAGAGTCTGTGGTCGATCTTGCCCGACGGCACCGCGGCGCGGCAGATCTACGGAAACAACTCGATCCACCCCGTGTCGATGCTGCAGGCCCGCGTCATTCCCGGCACGCGGAAGATGATCTGCACGCTGGCGGCCCACAATGGGAACAGCTACGGGCCGCTGGCCGTCATCGATCCAGGTCTGGGAGTGGACAATCCGGCCGGGATTCTGAACCTGGCCCCGGAGGTGAACTACGGGCACGGCTGCTTCGCGCCGTATCCGCTGGACGGCCGCGATTGCCTGGTGTCTTACGGTCCGAGCGAGCCGTTCGGCCTCTGGCTGTTCGGGCTTGATCCGCCAGGCGAATCGATCCGGCCCGGGCGGAAGGAACAGGAGGTCAATGCGCCGCAATTTCCGACGGACTTGGGCACCTATTGGAAATCCGCGACCGGCCGGCGGACGCTGATCTACCGCGATCCTGAGTACTCGTGCGTGGAAGCAATTCCGCTCAGGCCCCGGGGGAAGCCGCCGATCGTCGCGCCGGCGATCACCCGCCCCGCCGACGCACGACCGCCAGCCGGCACACTTGTGTTGGCCGACGTATACCGCGGCCTTGACGGCGCTGTTCCTCGCGGCCAAGTGAAGTACCTGCAGATCGTCGAGGAACTCGCGGAACGCGACGCCGCCGGTCGCCGCAACTACGAGGACGGCGTGACGGAGGCGGGCTTTGTCCGCCGCCACGGCAGCTTCATGAACCTGTACGCGGCCCCTTGGGAAGACGGCAGGCCCGCGCCGTCGCTGCAGGCGAAATACGTGTACGGGACGGTGCCCGTCGAGGCGGACGGCTCGGCTTACTTCACGGTCCCCGCAGACCGCCCGATCTACTTTTCCGCGCTGGACGGGAACTTCAACGAAATCCAGCGGATGCGGAGCTACATCCATCTCCAACCGGGAGAACAGCTGGGCTGCGTCGGCTGCCATGAGCCGCGGCATGCGTCGCTGCCCGTGACGACCGCCTCGCCCGCCGCGCTGCGGCGCGAGCCCAGTTCCATTGAGCCGCCGCCTTGGGGCGCAGGGCCGTTCTCCTACCAGCGGCTTGTGCAGCCGGTGTTCGAGCAGCGCTGCGTGAGCTGCCACGACGGTCCGCGGGCGGTGGGGAAGGTCGATCTCTCGAGCGGCTGCGACGGCCGCGGTGTGCCCGCGTCATTCGCGGCTCTGGTCCGCCCCCGAATCAACCCGGACCGGCCGCCGCTGGTGAACTTCTTTGACTCGTGGTGGGAACAAAGCTGGACCGTCCCGGCCGCCCGACCGCTGACTTTCGGAGCCGTCGCCAGCCGGCTCGTCGAAGTGATCGACAGCGGACACGCCGGAATGGGGCTGTCGGATGAGGACCGCAATCGACTCCGCCTGACTTCGGCCGAGCGTCGCGTGATCACTTGTTGGATCGACCTGAACTGCCCGCTGTGGGAGAACTACTCGGGACACGGGACGAACCGGTAGGAGCCAACCCGCTCCGGCGTCCTCGATGGGCTCGTACGAAAATCCCGGAGTCCGGAGGCAGGCAAACACGTGTCCGACTGCCGGCTTCCGGCATCCCGTCAAATGTAACGCGAGTTCTCGATCGCCTCGCGAATGGCCTTCAGGTTGGCCGCCGGTACGGCGTCCGGATCGAACGTGCAGCCGGGCGCAACGATGATCGGCCTTCCGCCGGCCTGGCGCAGTGCGTCGGCGACTTCCGCCGCACAATCCGCGGGCGAGCCCTTGGGCATCGTGGTAAGGTTGTCGAGTCCGGCGCAGATCGCGGGACTGACCCACGCAACAACTTCGGCGATCGAAGGTCCCGAGTAACGGTCCGCCCAGCTGAGCACGTGCGCGGGATAGCCGGCGAACCGAGCGAAATCGACCGCCTTGCCGCAGACGTGCAGCATGTTGAATTCGCCCCTCGATGCGGCCGCGAGGATCTGAAGATCACCGGGCGTCACCATCTGGTCGTACATTCCGAAGCCGTTCTCGTCGTTGTCCACCCAATCGTCGCGGACCGAAAGAAAGATCCCGTCGGCTCCCGCTTCGACCGCGTGGCGGACGAAGTTCGCGGTCGACTCGGCGATCACTTCCAGCGCGCGGCGCAGCGCCTCCGGTGATTCCCGCATGAACCGCGACATGGTTGCCTCGCGGGGATCGGGGCCGGCTTTTGCCGTGGGAGGCCCGTATCCGCCCGGGTCGGGAACGGTCATGTTTCGCAGACTGGTCCAGGCGTTGAACACCGTGGTGGCCATCCGCAATCGGCCGTCGAAACGGCGAACCAGTCCGCGAATGAGGTCGAGTTGCCGGCCGAACGCGTCTTCGTCTCCATCCAGGACAGTCAACTGATCAAGGTGAGAAGGCTCGGTGACCAAACCGTCAGGTGTCGCGGGGCGCGGGTAGCGGTTGTCGTCCATGATCTTCAGGAAGTCGGGATCGTTCGTCTCGACATGCTGCGAGTGCGCCTCGAGGGCGGCCTCGCCGTGCGCGTAACCCGGCGCAAAGTGATACCAGAAGGAGAACGGCGGCCGGTCGGGAGTCTGGCCGTTGAGCACTGCATCCAGACGTTCGATGTGATTCATCTTGAATACCCCGTTGGTATGCGGAAGACCCGTGGCGGGCGATGCTGCCGTTTCGACGCGTGAACTATAGCTGCAATTCAGACGTAAGCGGTCCGCGGCGGCGCAGCCGCCTGGCGGCCCGCCAGGCGCAAGGCGGAGGGCAGCCACGTCTTTCCGGTCGTTTTGTCGCTCGGCGGGCCTGAGGGCCTGTTTGGGGCCGTGATGCCGCGAG